>JBGSYQ010000593.1:0-13196 GCA_041750795.1 Pirellulales bacterium
CAGCGCGTCGACGAACCGCGTGGCGTAGTCGCCGTCGTTCGGGTCGAGCGAGCGCAGCGATTGAGCGAGCTGATCGTACACTGCCGAGAATCCCTCGCGCTGAGATGGGACGGGCGAACGCACCGTTCGCCGGACTCTCCGATTATGATCCGCCCGAGCGCCGCCGAATAGCCGAGCCGGGCGGAGTGGCGCCGCCCGGTTGTGCCAACGGGGCTTCAGCGGCTAGGATTGCAAGGACAACAGCCAGCCAGGCGTTTTACCACGGGAGCGGCCCGGACACGGTCGCGGCGCAATCTTGGCCTCGGTTCTGATTACCGCCTTCGAACCGTACGATCGCTGGACGGCGAATTCCAGTTGGCTGGCGCTGGTGCAGTTAACGCAGAACCTGCCTGCGCAGCCGGCGGTGACCACGCGGCTTTATCCGGTCGACTTCGCGGCGGTGAAGGAAAAGCTGGCCAACGACCTGCGCGCCAACTACGACGTGGCGCTGCACCTGGGCCAGGCGCCCGGCTCGACGCGCGTGCAACTGGAAAGCTTCGCCATCAACATCGGCGGATCGAGTTATCAATCGCCGGACGACTTTCGCACGCTGGTGGAAGGCGGCCCGGCCGCCTATCGCAGCACGCTGCCGCTGGCCGATTGGTCGGCGCGACTGCGCGACGCGGGCATCCCGGCGCAAGTATCGCACCACGCCGGCGCCTATTTGTGCAACGCCACGTTGTATTTCTCCTGCTACCTGGCCGAACGGATGGGCCTGAAAACGCAGGCGGCCTTCATCCACTTGCCGCTCGACGTGGTCCAGACGGCCGGCCAGGCCCAAAGCATGGCCAGCATTCCGGCCGAGATGTCAGCCCGTGCACTGCACCTGATTCTCGACGACCTGGCGCACGGGGTGTGAAAGTGAGCTCACCTAGTAGCGCGTCGCTTGGCACCACATCGTTTTGTGCCACATCGTTTTGTGCCACGGGTGGCAACGCCACCCGTGCTGACGCCCGCGACGCCGAAATTTGCACGATCGGCTAAACGGCTTGCTGCACTGGTGGCTGATCGCCACCAGTGGCACAGACTCAAATGCAGTCGCACGAATGGCTACGCCACGAACGATAATTTCGCGGCAGCGCGGCTAGCTGCTCTCGCGGGCGCCCAAATACCCGCGGCGGGCGGCGAGGCAGGTGTGGCGAAACGTCTCGGGACGCGAGACGCCGGCCAGGCGGAACGTCTCGATCGGGCCATTGCGAAACACCAGGTCGCCGGCTGGAAACCACTGCTGGCCTGGCAACACTTCCACGTCGATCGCATCGAAGCGATCGAAATCGACCCACCGCTCGTCCTTGCAGGTCAGCCCCTTTTGCACGACCACGCGCCGGTTGGTGAGTCGATAGCGCGTGATGATGCCGGGGGCCAAGGTCGCGAAGAACAGGGGAATGGCGACTGGGATCAGCAACAGCGCGAACAGCTTGCCCAGTGAAAAGAAGCCAAAGCCGGCCTGGACGCTGCACAGCCGGCCGATCAAACGACCCGGCGCATACGCTCCCAGCGTGGGAAAAACGGTCATGACAGTAACTTCGCGCTCGTCGGGCGGAGTCACGCCCGCGATGGCCTGGTTGGCAGCAAGCATGGTCGACACGGTCGGCACCCTGGTTGGAGAAGGCAAGTCCTAGAATCTAGCAGAGCGGCACGCGTTCTTCCAGGGCCGGATTTAGGGTCCGATCGGTTGGCACCCGGTTGCCGGCGGCAGGGTATATTCGGTTGAAATCGATATACTTGACACCTGGCGAAACCGGCGCGGCCAGTCCGGCGAGCATTGCCTGCGAAAACCAAGGGAGGGGAAATTGATGGCCCAATCGACAACCGAGCCTGCTCATGCGGACGAACCGACGGCCAAGCCGGCCGCGCCAGCGCTGCGCGTTTGGCCTGCCATTTTGATCGTGGCCGTTTTTTGGGCAGGCTACATCGCACTGATGGCCAGCGACATGGTCATTTCCCAGTCGTTTATGTCGCTGGTCGGCGTGTGGCTGGTCTGTTTCCTGGCGCTGATGGGCTGGTGGCTCTCTCGGCGGCAATTGAGTTGGAGCGAGCGGCTTGCTGCGGTGGCGGTCGCCGTGCTTGGCGCCACGTTGTGCGCGCTGGTAAGCCGCGAAACATTGGGCGTCATGAACGCCGTGTACTTCGGCTTTCCCCTGGTGTGGACCGCGTGGGCTGGCTGGCTGCTATTCAGTCGCAAGGCGAGCGAGCGCACGCGCCGGGTCGGATTGCTGGTGGCGATCCTGCTCGTGTGGGGCGCGGTTTCTCTGCTGCGAGTAGACGGCATCGATGGAAAAATGCTGCCCAGCCTGCACTGGCGCTGGACGCCCACCGATGAGCAGCTTTACCTGGCTCAGCGAAAAGCGGCCAAGGAAATCGCGGGCGCGACGGCCGACGGCGGCACGCCCCTCGTGCTCGAGTCGGGCGACTGGCCCTGCTTCCGCGGCCCAGGTTTCCTGGGAGAACAGAACCATCCGCCGATCGCCACCGACTGGAACGCGGCCCCGCCCAAGCTGCTGTGGAAACGGCGCGTGGGTCCGGCCTGGTCGTCCTTCGTGGTGCTCGGCGATCGGCTGTTCACGCAGGAACAGCGCGGCGACGACGAAGCGACGGTTTGCCTGGATGCGGCCACCGGCGACGAGTTGTGGGCCCACGTCGATAAGGCGCGCTTCTGGGACGGCCAGGCCGGCGCCGGCCCGCGCGGCACGCCCACGTTTCACAACGGCCGGCTGTATACCTACGGCGCCACCGGGATCCTCGATTGCCTGGATGCCGCCACGGGCAAGCTGCTATGGACGCGCGACGTGGTAGCCGAAACCAAGGCGCCGCTGCCGATGTGGGGCTTTTCCAGCTCGCCGCTGGTGGTGGAAAACCGCGTGATCGTGTTTGCAGGTGGGCCCGACGACAAGGGCCTGGTCGCTTACGAAGCCGATTCGGGCGAGCCGGCGTGGGACGCCGCCAGCGGGCCCGTCAGCTACAGCACGGCGCAACTGGTCTCGGTCGATGGCCAGCCACAAGTGCTGCTGCTCACCGATAGCGGCGTGGTGGCGGTCGATCCGGCCAGCGGCAAGCGGCTCTGGCATTACGATGCCAACGCCGATGGCATCTGGCGCGTGGTGCAGCCACGGCAATTGGACGACGCGCGAGTTCTGGTCGGCAGCGAGGATTTGGGATTGCGGCTCTTGGACGTCGCGCGCGACGGCGACGCCTGGAAGACCAGCGAAGCGTGGATCACCAGCGACATGAAGCCGGCCTACAACGACTTCGTGGTGGTGGGCGACGTGGCGTACGGCTTCGACAAGGGGATCTTCTGCGCGGTCGATCTGAAAGCCGGCAAGCGACTATGGAAGGGCGGGCGCTACGGCTACGGCCAGGTGCTGTTGCTCAAGCCGCAGAACGTGCTGGTGATTCTCAGTGAGCGCGGCGAGGTTGCGCTGTTGGCCGCCAATCCCGACAAGCACGAGGAGTTGGGTCGATTCCAGGCGATCGAAGGCAAGACATGGAATCATCCGGTCGTCGTGCGCGGAAGGCTATACGTCCGCAACGACGCGGAGATGGCGGCATTCGAGTTGGCGCCAGCGGCGACAGCGTCGCAGGCCGCGGCGCGGTGAGCACGCGCAGCTAGCGGAGCGCTGGCAGCCGTGCCGGTCCGCCGCGCATGCTGAAGAATGCCACAATCGCATGGCTCGACAGGCTCAGACTGGCAAGTCGCGCCTCTTACGTGATCTCCACCCACTGGCCGCTTTTGGCGCTGGCCAGCACCGCGTCGCACACCTTTTGCGTGCGCAATCCGCTTTTGAAGTCGGGCTGGGTGGGCTTGCCGGTTTCCAGGCCTTGCAGGAAGTCGGCCAGCGCGTTGGTGAAGGTGTGCTCGTAGCCGATCGTGCAGCCCGGCACCCACCAGTGTTTCATGTAGGGGTGCTCGGGATTGGTGACGTGGATCTTCTGCCAGCCGGTCAGGTGGCTTTCGATCTTCTTGCCGGTCGACGGATCCGAGTACTTGAAGTATTGCAGATACTGCGGGTCTTCCAGATCGAAGAACACGCTGCCGGCCTCGCCATTGAGCTCGAACGTGTTGTAGTTCTTGCGGCCGCGCGCATAGCGCGTGCTCTCGAAGGTGCCCATCGACCCGTTGGCAAACACGGCCAGAAACATGCACGCGTCGTCGATGCCCACCGGCTCCATCTTGCCGGTCTCGGCGTGCATCCGCTCCTTGACGAACGTCTCGGTGGCGGCGCTGACGCGCGCGATGGGACCGTTGAGCCATTCGGCCGTGTCGATCGAATGGGCCAGCAAGTCGCCGGTCACGCCGGAGCCGGCCACGTCGACGTCCAGTCGCCAGAGCGCCGCACCGCCTTGAGGCACGTCGGTGGCAATGGTCCAATCCTGCAAGTAGGTGGCCCGATAGTGGAACGGCCGGCCGATGCGCCCCTCGTCGACGACCTGCTTGGCCAGTGAAATGGCCGGCACGCGGCGATAGTTGAACCACACCATGTTGGGGACCCCCGCCTTTTCTACCGCGGCGCACATTTCCTCGGCCTCGGCCACGTTCATGGCCAGCGGCTTCTCGCATAGAATCATCTTGCCGGCCGCGGCCGCCGCCAGCACGATTTCCTTGTGCGTATTATTGGGCGAGCCGATGTCGATCAGGTCGATGTCCTTCCGCTCGATGAGCTTGCGCCAGTCGGTTTCGTAGGACTCATAGCCCCAGTTCTTGGCGAACTCGGCGATCTTATCCTTCTTGCGGGCACAGCAAGCCTTCAGCACCGGCACGTGCTCGCAGTGGAAAAACTTACTGACCTGCCGATAGGCGTTCGAGTGCGTGCGGCCCATGAAGCCGTAGCCGATCATACCGACGTTGAGCGTCTTCGCCATGCAATTCTTCCTTCGTTAATTGCGTTGAGGGATTCAGTTCGTGGGATTCGACATGGGGCGCCTCGCGAGGCGCCATACTCACGCGTGCCCGTTCCTCAAAACGGTTCGACGTCGGCCTCGCTCCACGCTTTCTTGAACCGTGCGTGGACCGCGTCGGCCTCGTCGCTGCGAATCTGGGCCCGCAGGCTGCGCTCCAGCCCGGCCAGCGACCAGCCGTTCTCCGGATATTCCTGCAGGTCCTTGCGGAAGGCCTGCTCGGCCTCGGCCGGCTTGTTCATCTTCAAGAGCTGATCGCCCAGCACCTGTCGCATGGGCAAGTACCACGGCGGCGGCTCGTCATAGCGCAGCGCGTCTTGCTGCGCCACCGCCTCGCGCAGCTTCTCCACCGCCGCGTCATCCTGGTCCGTGCGGGCCAACAGCGTGGCGTTCAAGTGGTTGACCGCGATGTTGAGCAAGTCGACCGCCTTGTGCTGCATGACGATTTGATCGTCGGGCGTGGCCTGGGCGATTTCGACCAGCCGCTGGTGCTCTTGCTTCGCTTTCTCCAGTTCGCCCTTGGCGGCATAGGCCATGCCGCGTGCATAGTGCCACATGCCGGTCGTGTAACGAAACTCTGCGTTCGGCGCCGGCTCAGCCAGGATCTCGTCCCACTTGTGAAATCGCACCAGCGCAAACAGCCGCGTGGGCACGAAGGCCTCGACCATCGGCATCTCTTTGACCATCATCTCAGGAATCTTTTTCGACGTTTCCGTGGCGGCGTCGATGGCCACCTGGCTGCGCCCCTCCATCGCCGCGGCCGCCCACAAAAAGTGGATGTTGTGAGGATAGTACATCATGGGATAGATGCCTTGCGGCTTGTACTTGGCGATGTAGGCCTCGTCGGCCTGGATGGCCGCCTGGTTCGACTTCGAAGCGTCGTTGTAGCGGCCGACGCGAAAGTAGATATGCGCCGGCATGTGTACCAGGTGCCCCGCGCCGGGCGCAATCGTCGCCAACCGCTCCGCGGCGGCAATGCCCTTCTCGGGCACCGCCGATTCCACCGCGTGAATGTAGTAGTGATTGGCGCCCGGATGATGGGGCGCCTTGGCCAACACGTCTTCCAGCGTCTTGAGGATCTTTTCCGTGCCGGGCTCGGGCTGACCGTCGTGCGTCCACAGCTCCCAGGGCCGCAGGTTCATCATCGACTCGGCATACAGCACGGCGGCGTCCACGTCATCCGGGTACTGCTGGGCAACGTTGCCCATGGCCTCGGCAAAGGCTTCGTCCAGCACTTTGCGATCTTCCGGCGGAGGATCGGCATAGCGCACCTTGAGCGCTTCGATGAAGGCTTGCTCCTTGGGCGTGGCGTTGGACGCCAGCGCCAGCGCCTTTTGCTCGGCGGCATAGGCGGCCTTGCCCATCTCCTCGTCCATAGGCATGTTGTAGTTCGTGCCCAGCGTCAGCGCGATGCCCCACCATGCCATGGCGCACTCGGGATCGAGGTGCGCAGCGGCACGAAACGCGCGCCGCGCCTCGTCGTGATTGAAGCCGTACGTCAGCCGCAAGCCCTGGTTGAAGTACTGCTGGGCCTGCGGCGAAGCGGTGGTGATCTTCATCTCGTGGTCGCCCAGATCGACCATCAACTCGACCAGATCGTCGGCGCTGGGTGTCGCCGGTTCGGCCGGCTTGGGATGATCGGCACGGACTGCCGGCACCAGCATCAACAACGAGAGAACCAACCAACAGAGTCTGCGGAAATGCATCAGGGCACCTCTTGGATAGCAAAGCGTGTGAAAGGGCAAACCGATCGCCCGGCCGTCCAGTGCCGTCGAACTTACTCGCGCCAGCCGTGATCCTCACGCACGGCAACCATCGTAGCCAGAATCGTATTCCAGGTTTTGGGATCCAACATCACCTTGTTGGGGAACATGCAGCCATCCCAGCATATGTGTTGAAACTTTCTGGTCAAATGCTCCGACTCGTCGCGCAGCCAATAGCCGGCCACCTTGACGATGTCGAGCTTGCCGTTGGGATCGTCGGGCAGGCAGTGCCGGCCCGTCTTGTCGTGCGAGCCGGTGCCGTGTACCGTGGCGTCGTTTTGCGCCACGTGGAAATCGATCGTCCAGGGGCGCAAGGCCGAGGTGAGTTGCTTGAGCGCCGCGTCCAGCCGCTCGCTGTCACTCCAGTCGAAATCGGCCGGCAGGATGGCGTCTTCCGGCGCGTTGTGCCCCAACACGTACAACAACGTGTGCGCCATGTCGGCTTGAAAGCCCAGCGTCTGCGGGCGTCCGACCATCTCCAGCAGTTGCAGCATCCGCCGCCAACTGTGCATGCCGCCCCAGCAGATCTCGCCCTCGGCCGCCAACTGCTCGCCGAAGTCCTCGGCAATCGTACAGGCTTCGGCGAACGTGTCAGCAATGCGCTTGGTGTTCGCTTCCACGTCTCCGGTGGCCCAGTCGGCCACGCTGGTTGCCGAATCGATCCGCACTACGCCGTAGGGACGAATGCCCAACTCGCGCAACTTGCGTGCGATTTGGCAGCCCTTGCGCACCTGCGTCAGAAACTGCTGCCGCTGGCTTTCGTCCCCCATCGCCGAACCGCCGCCGGTGGGCTCCCATACGGGCGCCACGACCGAGCCGATCACCAGGTTGCGCGATTGGGCCTTTTCGGCCAGCGACTTGAGCTCGTCGTCCGACGCATCGATGCTCACGTGCGGATCAAACAGGAACAAATCGAAGCCGTCGAACTTGACGCCGTCCACTTCGGCCGCGGCCGTCAAGTGCAGCATCGTGTCCAACTCGATCGGCGGCTCCGAGTCCGGCCCCTTGCCGACAACGCCAGGCCAGGCCGCGTTGTGAAGTTTTGGAAAGTTGTGTCTGTTGGGCATTGGGAAAAAGGGGATCGGGGTTAGGGGATCGGGAATTCAGGGGTTGGGCTGGCCACGTACCAGGGAGTTTCTAGGTGCCGTTAGCAGACGCCCCACTTCGTCAAGTTGTTCCATCACAACGTGCTCTGAGTCGGCCACGAGGAACTCCAATCGTTGGGCAAGAACAACCTGCGTTTCCTATTCGGCTAAAGAGCCACGCGCGTGGCCCAGAAACTGTACGTATTCGCCGCGAGTATTTCGTGCGTGACCTTCAGCTAAATTTACTGGCAACCGAAACCGCCGCACGCCGCATCTGGCTCGTCAGTCCAAATCGCTCGTCACTTGGAAACGTCGAAGTTGCTCGATAGATCGTCTCTACAAGAACCATCGCCTTTTGCCACGCAATCAGATCGCGAAACGATTGAATGCGAGACCTTGCCAATTCCGTACCTCCCCCCATCCCCGATCCCCTATCCCCGATCCCCTACTTTCGGCAACTTTTCATGCACGTTGGGGCCGAAGTAGCGGAGGCTGACGAGCGGCTCGGCGCCGGTGTTTTCCACCTCGACTCCGGCGCCCGCGGCGTCGTGGGTGATGAACACTTCGTCGCTGGTTTCCTGGCCGAAGTGGATCATCGCCGGCGTTTGCAGCTCGAGCTTGCCGATGCGGCCGCGGCCTTGCACGGTGATCCAGCCGCTGGCGCCGGGATCCTTGAGCGTACACCTGACCCCCGGCTCGAGCGTCAATTCCTTGGCGCTAAAGAGCTGTTCGCCGTCGATCGTGCCGTACACGATCCAGCGGTCGGTATAGCCCTGGCCGCTGCGGCTGGTGTCGACGATGGGCTCCAGGTAATTGTGCTGCTTGAAGTGCGTGTCGACGTTCTTTTCCCAATCGAGCTGTTCGATGATGAAATCGAGGTCCTGGTGCTTGTCCTGGGGCACGTCCTTGACCAGCAGCGACCAGGGGACTTCGCGCCCTTCGACCAGCGATTGAAACATGCCGAACACGTCCGAGCCCCATTGCGGCTCGTACGTGCAAAGCGAGCCCGGGGCGTGCAACACGCCCGGCGGAATCAACCAGCCGGTGCCGCGCTTCAGCCGATACGCACGCGACAGATCGAGAATGCCGTTGTCGCCCTGGTGCCAGTTTTCCAGGCAGCGCCGCACGTCGCCCTTAGTGGTGCCGGGCTCCAGACCCATGAACGTATAGGCGAAGTTGTTGTCGACGTTGTTGTATTGCGGCGGAAAATAGTAGCTCTCGGGCTTGCCTTGCTGGCCGGTCAGGGCTGCGTGCTCAAACGACTGGTGCATGTGGTGCGGGATCGGACCCATGTTGTCGAAGAACTTGGAATACACCGGCCAGCGCTGGTACTTGCCGAACATGGTTTTGCCGATCAGCCGCGCGCCGTCTTCGGCCACTGCGTCGGCCAGCGTGAAGCGCTGGCCTTCGAACGTGACGTAGCTCAAACCTTCGTCCGGCGTGCGGTTTTCGTTGGCCGCTTCGGTCGTGCTGGCGAACCAGCGCTCGTCGATGCCGCCGCGATGCGCGCCATAGGCGTACCAATCGCCCGGCGCCAATTTGATGCGCTTGCCCGGGTGCAGGAAGCTGCGCGGCACCCAGGTGGGCGTGAGCCGCAGCAGGCCCTCGCCGGCATCGAGGGCCGCGGAAAGAGCCTTGTTGACGTTGTCTTTCTTGAGAGGTGTGGCAGTGGCCATGGTGTAGGTCGTAACTCCGGGTAGAAAAACGCAGCGTCCCGGTGGATGGGCCGCTCAAGGTGAACGTCGCACGCACGTTGACTGTCGGGCCACAGCGTGACGTGCGGCTGCCGAGCCAACGCAAAGCCCTTGTTTTATTCGCTGCCCCGGCCAGTGGCAAGCAAGGACGCGGCGTCGCAGCGGGGCCACGGCTGGAAAATGCCCCGCGGTGGCCGTACATTGCACGGCACGAAACGGCACAGACTCCTCGACTCCTACAGGCGGACCGTTCGATGGCCCAACATCGCCGACTGCTCACCGACACGGCTCGCGGCATTCACGAGCCCGACTTTCACTTGGATATCCCCGGCGGCAAGATCCGCCGCACGACGCTGCGCGGCGGCGTGCGCCAGGGGGTCGACCTGGTGGAGATCGACAACGGCAAGCTCCGCTTCGCAGTCGTGCCAACACGCGGCATGGGCCTGTGGAACGCCTGGCTGGGCGACACGAAGATCGGCTGGAATTCGCCCGTCAAAGGCCCCGTGCATCCCCACTTCGTGCCCGTGGCCGACTCGGGCGGATTGGGTTGGCTCGAGGGCTTCGACGAGCTGATGTGCCGCTGCGGACTCTCCAGCAATGGCGCGCCCGACTTCGCCGCCAACGGCATCTGCCAGTATCCGTTGCACGGCCGCATCGGCAATCTGCCGGCCCATCACGTGGAGATTGTCTCCGACGATGCCTCAGGCGAAATCCGCGCCACCGGACTGGTCGACGAAGTTCGGTTCCTGTTTCAGAAGTTGCGGCTTGCCGCCACCTATAAGACTACGCCCGGCCGCGCCGGACTGACCATCGTCGACGAAGTGACGAACCTCTCCGGCAACCCGGCCGAGTTGCAGTTGCTGTATCACGTCAACTTCGGGCCGCCAGTGCTGGACCCCGGCGCCATGGTCGTTGCGCCCGTGAAAGCCATCGTGCCGCGCGACCCGCGTGCCGCCGAAGGCATCAGCACCTGGGACAGCTATCCCAACGAGCAACAGGGATTCACCGAACAGGTCTATTTCTTCGAATTGGCCGCCGATGCCGACGGCCGCACGCAAGTGATGCTCAAGAATGCCCACGCATCGCAAGGCGTGGCGCTGCGCTACAGCGTGAAGCAACTCCCCTGCTTTACGCTTTGGAAGAACACGCCGCTGGCGGCCGACGGCTATGTGACCGGGCTGGAGCCCGGCACGAACTTCCCCAATCCGCGGTCGTTCGAGGGGCAGCAAGGCCGTTTTGTGAAGCTTGCTCCGGGCGAGAGCGTCCGGTTCGAGGTCGACCTGGATATCCTGCCCGATGCCGCGTCCGTCAGCGCGGCCGAAAACTCAATCGCCGGTCTGCAAGGAGACGCCAAGGCTCAAGTGTTCACAGCTCCCCAGCCGGGCTGGACGAAGGTCTAAAGCGCTTCGCCCGCCAGATCTCGCGCCACGTCCAGGCGCCCGGCTCGTCGATTCTTGCCAGCAGCACGATGCCGAAGCTGCGCATCGCCAGCCCTAGCACGAGCACGATCAGGCAACTGCGATACGGCTCGGCCGAACGGTCCGCCGAGGTTGCCCGCAGCCAATCGAACAGCATTCCCCCGCCGATGGTCGAAATCGCGTGAAACAGGCTGGAAAGCGCGTCAATCACGGCCAGATAGCCGGGCCGTTCCACGTCGGGCGACAGCTTGAGCACCAGGTTTGGCAGGCAGATGTTGTGCGCCGCATAGGCCGCAAATAGCACCCAGGCGCCTAACAACAGCCACCGCGTCGCCGGCCCCGTGGCCGCGATGTAGAAAATCAGCGCAGCCGAGACGCACGCTTGCGCCAGCATCAGCACCGGCCGGTTGCCAATGCGGTCGCTCGCCGCGCCGGCCAGCGGGCATACGCCCAGTTGGCCCACCTGCGTGGTCACGCGCATCGCCTGCATCGGCCCCACGCCGAATCCCAAGATGTCCTTCGGGTAAATGATGTTCTGCACGGTTTGCGAGACGCCGTTGGCAAACGAGAGCCAACTGCGAAACAGCAACAAACGCCGGAATCGGCGATCGGCAAACGGCAATCGCAACGCCGACCACAGCAGTTCGCGAGTTGGCTGCGGATAGGCGCGCGTGGCAGGCATCAGGGCCAATGGCACGATCGACGCCAGCAGCATGGCCGCCCCGATGCCGGTGGGTATGGCATAGGCCAGGAGCATCCAATCCGGCTGATCGCGATAAGCCTCTCGCCAGCGGTCGGCGAAATAGCCGCTGGCCAATAGCGTGGGGATGGTGAAGGCAAGCTGCACGATCTGGCGGCGGGCAAAGTACCGCCCGCGAATCGGCCCTGGCACCAGGTCGCCCCACCACGACCACAGCGCCACCGTGCCCAGGTACTCGAGCAACTGATGCGCAAACAACAGCGAAATCATGGCCACGACCGCCGCGGGCCGCGACGCGAGTGGCAAGACCAAAACGATCACCGGCACACCGACGATCAGCAGATAGCTGGCCAAATAAATTGCCAGGCAGGCGCGCCGCGCCGTGCCGGCTCGATAGATCAGCGCCGGCGCGACCAGTCGCACGGCACCTGCCAGATTCGGCAGCGCCAAGAGCATTCCCAGCGCCAGCCCTGTGGCCCCCAGGTCGCGCGCCAGATAGGTGACCAACGGTCCGGTGGTCAGCGCGTTTCCGATCGCCCAAAGTGCCGCGTTGACGTGTCCCCGGCGGAGCGCTTGCCGGCGTTTTTGCGGGGTAATGTCAAGCGCGTTGTGCGACATCGCGGGTCCGGACGGGCAAGAGCGCAAAGCCGGCGAACTACGCAAAATGTGGCGAACGCGCCGTGTTTTCGCAAGCTCGGGATCGGGGTTTTCAATTGCTTGACCGTTTCCTGGAAAACGGCCAAGATGCGTGAACCACTGTGCAATTGCCGCGTATATTTGTGTGGCGACCGATGGAAGGCCGATAAGCGTCGGCTGGGCCAAGATGGCCCGTTGTGGCCGACGCGGTGTTCCAGCTTGCCGCTAGAAATGGGCCGCTGGTTCTGGGGAGCCAAATTCCCGGGTGGAACGCCCCTGCGACTGAAAACTTCGCCTGGGTGTTGACACGGGAGCTTTGATCTCTAGAATAGCTTCTCCCTGGCAACAACTGCCCTTGGGCAGCAAGTGTGGCCGGGGATTTTTCATGGCCTCTCGTGAACCCCAGGTTCGAGAGGCTGCAAAACGCTCTTTGACAATTTAGTAGTGACCTCTGAAATTTTTTTGCCAGCACAAGACTGTGCTTTAGGCAATGCGGAGTTCTTTTCACGAAGGGCTCCGGCATTGGCCAAAACCAAACCTGGCTATTTTTAGTGGCTCATGATCTGTCGCGTTGGGCTTCGGCCGGGCGTGGCGGTTTAAGGCTTACAAGAAATTGAAGGGTTTGATCCTGGCTCAGAATGAACGTTGGCGGCGTGGATTAGGCATGCAAGTCGAGCGAGAACCCAGCAATGGGGGACAGCGGCGCAAGGGACAGTAATGTGTAGATTATCTGCCCTCAGGTCCGGGATAGCTGCGGGAAACTGCAGGTAATACCGGATAACATCTCCGGATCAAAGGTGTGATTCCGCCTGAGGATGAGTCTACATCCTATTAGCTAGTTGGCAGGGTAACGGCCTACCAAGGCATTGATGGGTAGCGGGTGTGAGAGCACGACCCGCGTCATTGGGACTGAGACACTGCCCAGACACCTACGGGTGGCTGCAGTCGAGAATCTTCGGCAATGG
>JBGSYQ010000594.1:0-3613 GCA_041750795.1 Pirellulales bacterium
CGCCCGCCAAGCCGCAGCTCGAGCCGCAGTCGTTCGACGTCAAGCCGCGCCTGCCCACGCACCAGCCGCAAGCGCGCGCCATGATCTCCATGTTCATGCAGGGCGGGCCGAGCCACGTCGATCTGTTCGATCCCAAGCCCGAGTTGTCCCGGCGGCACATGGAGACCTTCACCGGCGATATCAAGTTCGACAATGCAGCCGAAGCCAGCTCCAAGCTGTTCGGCAGCCCCTGGAAGTTCTCACCCCGCGGGCAGTGCGGCATGGAATTGAGCGAGCTGGTGCCACACCTGGGCGAAGTGGCCGACGACGTCTGCCTGATCCGGTCGATGCACACCGGCGTGAACAACCACGGCCAGTCCATCAACGCGCTGAACACCGGCAACATCGGCGCCGGACGGCCGGCCTTGGGTTCGTGGATGACGTACGCCCTGGGTTCGGAAAACCAGAACCTGCCGGCCTTCGTGGTGCTCTCCGATCCCGGCGGCCTGCCCGTCTTGGGCGTAGACAACTGGAGCGCCGGCTGGCTGCCGTCGGTCTACCAGGGAACGGTCGTGCGTCCCACCGAGCCGCGCATCCTCAATCTCGATCCGCCGCAAAGCCTGCGCGGGCCGGCCCAAGCGCGGTTTCTCTCGTACCTCGAACAGATTAATCGCCAGCATCTGGAAGCGCATCCGCACGAGCAGGACCTGGCCGCGCGCATTCAAAGCTATGAGCTGGCCGCGCGGATGCAGGTGGCGGCCAAAGTGGCGCTCGACATTACCCAAGAGTCCGAAGCGACGCACAAGCTGTACGGCATCGATAACCCGGTGACGCGCGACTACGGCAGTCGCTGCCTGATCGCCCGCCGGCTGGTGGAGCGAGGCGTCAGGTTTGTGCAAATTTTCACAGGCAACCAGACCTGGGACCACCACGGCAACATCCAAAAGTCCTTGCCGGCAGTTTGTGAAAAAACGGACAAACCCGCGGCCGCCCTGGTGCGCGACTTGAAGCAACGCGGTCTGTTGGACACCACCTTGGTCCACTGGGGCGGTGAGATGGGTCGCTTGCCCGTCATCCAGAACGAGAAAAACATCGGACGTGACCACAATACCTATGGATTCAGCATGTGGCTGGCGGGCGGCGGCATCAAAGGCGGCCATATTCACGGCGAAACGGACGAGCTGGGCCATCACGCCGTGACCGACGTGGTCACCCACCACGACTACCACGCCACGTTGTTGCACCTGTTCGGACTCGACGTCCAGCAGGTGGCCTTCACGCGCGCCACCGGTGAGGCCAGTTTGCTCGACGGTCAGCCGCCCAAGGTCGTCCATCAGATTCTCAAGCGCGGCGAGGTTTCTTCCGCCTGAAGTGTGGCTTTCCAAACGCCGGGGACTACACTTGAACATAGAGGTTCGTTTTGGCGACCTCTCGGGCAGTCGAACGAGCGCGCCGGCGCGGTTCGTCGCTCGTCAGTTCTGCGCTTTCGATGATGGTACCAATCCGGTCGCATGCAGGCCGCTCGATCACGTCGTATGGCCCCTTTCCGGGCACTCGGCAAAGTGACTCGCATTTCAGTCCTGGCAACTAAATAGTTGAACGTGCCAGAACTGGAACGCCGTTTGCAATGGTGGCTGCGACGCCACGGCATGACGGCGCAATGCTGCCTTCGTGGTTCGGGTTCCCCTCGATTGCAGGAGCAGAGTGATGAGACACACGCACGTGTGGATGCTAGCTGTTGCGCTTGGCGCGTCGGCATTGCTTGAGAATTCCGTGGTGGCGCAAGCCGGCGAGCTCGATGCGTCGGCAGCCAGCGCACCGGTGGAGTTGCTGCTCCCGGCCGCCCAACTCGACGAGATCAGCTTGAGCATCGTCGACGACAAGCTGGTAATGAGTCTGGCCGTTGAGGCGCACGTCCAGTTGCAGCTCAGCGAGTTTGCGCTGACCATCATCGGCGACGCGCGCCTCAAGACGCTCACCGAGCAAAAGCTGCGCGGCTATCGCCAGTTGTATTGCACGTTGAACGAACTGACGGGCGGCCGCGCCAACGCGATGCTGGCGCGCTACCGCAATGTCGCGGCAACCAGCTCGGACACCGGCGGCGAAAAAGCCCCGCCCGCGCGGCAAAAAACCCTGGGCGTCGGCGACATCATGCAAAACGCGGCCACCAAGGCCATCCTCCGCGTACGGTTGGAAATTGCCAGCGAGTACGTCGACTTGTTGAAGACCGAGTTGGAGCTGTCGCCGCCCGGCGAGTTCGACCGCCGCTATATCGCCATCGAGTTCTACAACCAGATGCAGGTGCTGGCCATGTTGCGCGTCTTCGAGGAGCAAGCGTCGCCCGACTTGGCGCGGGTGATCCACCTGGCGACGATGGCCACCGAGGGCAACTTGCTGGAAGCGCGGCAGGTCATCGCGCAAATGAAGAGCACGCTGCCGCTCCCCAAGGAACAGGTGGTCAACACGGCCGAAGTCATCATCAAGTAAGCTCCGCGCGCTTCCACCCCCCAGCATCAATCGCCCTGGTGCCCCTTGGGCACCGGGGCGTTGCTGTTTTATGCCGGGGACGCCGCCGCGCCGCGATCGCGCCCCGCGATAGGGCCGCGTGTGGCGATGGATGCGGTCCGGAAGTTTCTGGGAACTCCCCGAACGCGTCGCGCGTCCAATGTTGCGAGAGGCCATTGCCGAGGGCCCGCCTCGGCAGGATGAGCAGGCCGGCACGCCGGCCCACAAGTCGCCGCGGATAGCTGCGTCGTCCGCCATTTTCGCAACGAACCACCGGAGACATGACCATGAACGCGTCGAAGATGCTGCGCGCCTCGACACTGCTGGCTTTGCTGGCGGCGGTCGCCATTTCCGTCCAACGGTTGCAAGCCGAAGATCCGCCCACCGGCAGCGTCGGGGCGGCGATCGAGGCCGCTCGCAACGTGCGTCCCAAGCCCTTTTCCCAAACGGTCGAGCGAGGACTCGAATACCTGGTCTCGCAACAGCAAGCCAATGGCGGCTGGGGACAAGGGGGCGGCTGGCGGAAAAACACGCAGCACTCCGGCCGCGTCGAGGGAGACAATGTCAGTGACCCGTCAGACCTGGGCAATACCTGCGTCGCCACGCTGGCCCTGGTGAGAGCGGGCAACACGCCCAAGCATGGCCCCTACGCCCAGAACGTTGCACGGGCCGTCGCGCATATTTGCGAGTACGTGGAGCGCTCCGACGAGGATTCGCTCTACGCCACCGACGTGCGCGACACGCAATTGCAGAGCAAGATCGGCCGCTATGTCGACACCTTCCTGGCCGGACTGGTCCTTTCCGAACTGAAAGACAAGATGCCTGCCGACGGCACGGACAAACGCCTGCTGGCCGCACTCGATAAAACGGTGCGCAAGATCGAAAAGAACCAGCAGGACGACGGCAACTTTGCCGGCAACACGGGCTGGGCGTCCGTGCTGTCGCAGGCCGTGTGCAGCAAGTTCATCAATCGCGCCGCCCAGGCACAAGTGACCGTCGACGCGCGCGTGCTCGATCGCGACTTCAAAGGCACCGTGGCTTCGCTCGATCGAACAACGGGCGAGTTCGCGCCGGCGGCCGCTGCGGGCGGCGCCATCGGCGGCAAACGAGTGCTCTCGGCGCGCGTTGC
>JBGSYQ010000595.1:0-8241 GCA_041750795.1 Pirellulales bacterium
AGCCAAAGGACTCGACGGAGCAGGCGACGTCGGCGGTGGCGCGGCGCGTGGCGGCGCACTCGTCGGGGATGATCGCCAGGCCCTCGGAAGGCACTCGACCGACGAAGCGCGCGAAGGCGGCCTCGACGTCGGACAGTTGTGCGAAACAGTCGACGTGGTCGAGCTGGATGCCCAGCACGACGGCCATCTGCGGCTTCAGGTGTCGGAAGTTGTCGCGGTATTCACACGCTTCGGCCAGCAGCCAGCGGCTGTGGCCCAAGCGACTGGCGCTGGCGGGTTGGATCGGCGCGGCGCCATAGAGCACGGTCGGATCGAGCCCGGCGGCCGAGAGTATGTCGCCGGCCATGGCGGTGGTCGTCGACTTGCCGTGCGTACCGGCGATCGCCACGCCGCGGCGCGCATTGACCAGTTGGCCCAGCACCTGCGGATAGCTGAGCACGGGCACGACCAAGGCACGAGCGCGGGCCACTTCCGGATCGTCCGATGGCACCGCATCGCTGTGTACCAGCAAGTCGAGGTGCGGATCGATCAGTTCCGTGCGATGGCCGCTGCCGACTTTGTAGGGCAGTCCGGCGAGCGCTTCGGCGCGGACGTCGGAACCGGTGATGGTCCAGCCGGCCTGGTGCAGCACGTCGGCCAGCGGGCGCATGCCCGAGCCGGCGATGCCGACCAGGTGCGCGCGAGCGAGTCCGGGAGCGAAGAGGTCAACGTCTTTTTGCGAGTGATGAATCGTGGAGGCGGGCAACGTCGTGCATCCTTGCATGAGCGTATCGGGTGGGAACGAAGCGAGGCGGGGGATGATACGTGCCGATGGCGGCGCGTGTCAATCGAAAGCGACGCTAGCAGTGGTGGCAAAGGCACGAATGCAAACGGATGAAAGGCCCGCCCATAAGCTGCGAGCCTTTCACCCGGCGTAACCTTGCCCCGAATTACTTCACGGTTTGAATCGCTGCCCGTAAGATCGCCGCCCGTCAGATCGCCGCCGGTTCGCGGGCCGCCAGTAGCGTGATGATCGCCTCGGCAACGCTTCGCGTGGCCTCGGGACGGGCCATTCGCTGCATAGCCTCGGCCTTGCGGGCACGCACCAGGTGGTCGGTGGCCATGCCCACGATCGTGCCGGCCAGGTGATTGTCCAGCCGTCCACTGACTTCGCGCTGGTCGACGATTTCGGCGCCGCCGGCGGCGGCAAACACGTCGGCGTTCTTGCGCTGGTGGTCGTCGGCCGCTTGCGGATAGGGGAGCAAGACGGCCGGCAGACCGCTGGCGGCCAATTCGGCGAGCGTCGTGCCGCCGGCGCGGCTGATGGCCAGGTGGCTGGAGCGCAGCACTTCCGGCAGATTGCCGATGAACGGCGCAACGGTGGCGCGGATGCCGAGCTTGCGATAGAGCAAGCCGGTGGCTGCGGCGTTGCGTTCGCCCGATTGGTGAACGATCTGCCAATCGTGCAGCGCGGGTCCGGCCTTGTACAGCGCAAACGGCACCTGGGTGTTGAGCGTGTTCGATCCGCCGCTACCGCCCAGCACGACGAGCCGTCGAGTGCGGCCGATGCGGCTGGGCAGCAGGTTGGCCGGCGTGTGTCGCTTGATGAACGCGCGGCGTAGCGGATTGCCCGTGACGCGCAAGCGGCAACCGGCGCGCAGTTGCGTGTGCAGTCCTTCGAGCGCGGAGCAGACCAATGCAGCGCCGGGAGCGAGCCAGCGAGTAGCGCGGCCGGGCACGGCGTTTTGTTCCAGCAGGATGTAGGGCACTCTGGCCCGCGCGGCGGCGCGCGAAGCCGGCACGCTGGCATAACCTCCCAAGCCAACGACCAGCGAAACGCGCTGCTCGCGCAGCAGATGGCGCGCGGCGTAGTAGCCGTTGAAGTTGTCCGTGAGAAACCGCAGCGTTTCAGTTGCCTTGCGGGGCAACGGGCGGCAGGGGATGGCGGCGTACGAATAGCCCGCGCGGCCGACGTGCTCGGCCTCGAATGCCTTGCCGCTGCCGGCAAACGAAATGCGCAAGTGGGGCGCAATGCGTTTGAGCTCTTCGGCCACGGCCAGGCCGGGGAACAAATGTCCGGCCGTGCCGCCGCCCGTGAACAGGATGTGATCGGTATGGGCTCTCATGGAGTTTCGTGCGTTCGCTTCGTGCGTCAATGTGGGTTAGACGCACGTGTGCTGAGTTTAGTTCGCTGGGAATTCTTGGATCTTGGTAGGTGACGCGACCCCCAGAGCCATAGCAGTTCATTGGGTCGGCAATATGCCGCTAACGCGTTAATCGTTGCACGTTCGTAAGTTGCGGAGCCGATGGCGGATCGCCCGCGGCGAGCTTCAGGCCGACCAATCCCACCGCGGCGCACAGGGCGCCGGCGATCCAAAAGCGCACCACGATCTTGTCCTCGGGCCAGCCTTGCAGTTGGAAGTGATGGTGTACCGGCGCGCAACGAAACACGCGCCGGCCGGTGCAGCGAAACCAGGCGACTTGCACGATGACGCTGGCCGCCTCGGCGACGAAGACGCCGCCGATGGCCACCAGCAACAACTCCTGCCGCGCAACCACGGCCAGCAGCCCGAGCAGTCCGCCCAACGGCAGCGAGCCGGTATCGCCCATGAACACCGAGGCCGGATGGCAGTTGAACCAGAGAAACGCCAGCAGGCCGCCCAAGGTGGCCGCGGCGATTACGGCGGATTCTCCGGCGTGGGGAATGTGGGGAATGTTGAGATAGTGAGCCCAGCCGGCGTGCCCGCCGGCATAGGCGACGATGCCCAATGCGCCGGTGGCGCAAACGAGGCAGCCGCCGGCCAGGCCATCGAGCCCGTCGGTCAGGTTGACCGCATTCGACGATGCGACGATGACCAAAGTTGCCAGCGGGATGAACCATGCGCCAAGTGAGATGGAGTAGGTTGTCCAGGGAACATGAAGAGCGAGTCCGCCTGCCACGTCTGCGTGCAAGCGATAGATCAGCGTGGCGGCAATGCATGCGATCACGATTTGCGCGGCGAGCTTCACACGCGCGGTTATACCTGGCGCGCTGGTTCTGAGTTTCACCAGATCATCGACGGCGCCCAAGGCCGCTAGCGCCACGACGGCAGCAACGACGACGGGCACAAACGGATTGCTCCAATCGGCGAACACGGCGGCAGCCAGCGTGATGCCGGCGACGATGAACAGCCCGCCCATGGTGGGCGTGGCATTTTTTTCCCGGTGCAATCGCGCGACTTCGGGAGAGGCGGATTTGATCGGCTCGCGATAGCGCGCCTTGAGCCAGGCAATCCAACGCGGACCGCAGAGCATCGCCAGCACGAAGCTGGCCAGCGCCGCGGTGCCGGCGCGCGAGGTGATCTTCGCCACGGCGTCGGGATCGCACGCGTGCGGCCAGTGGGCCAACAGCCGATCGATGAACCACAGCAGCATCGTTCGACTCGGTGCGAAATAGTGAGCGGCTCGACTCGGAGCTACTTCCGTTTCCCTCGACCGTCCACGCGACCTCGCCCGCTGTCCGCAGGCAGCCTGGCGAGCCACGGCCGCGTGGCTCACCAGCATCATCCCCCGGTGTTCCCTGAGACACCGGAGCGGCCAGGTCGGCCGCCCCGGTGCTCAGTCATTGAGCTCCATCGCGAAGCGCTTGCCGGAGGCGGTTGACCCAGAAACCGCGGATTCCAGCAAGATATTGCTCCTACCCAGGAGGGAGGGTAGTGTCGAGTTCCCGCAAACTCTACACCGTCGATGGAGCTCACAAATGTTTCGTGTTGCGTTGGTCCTTAGCTGGTGGACGATGGGTTAGACGGCGCAAGCTTCGGGCTCGGGAGACAGCGCTGCCACGAGCCGTTCCATGGCCAACGCGCGCGAGCCTTTGACCAGCAGCACGTCGCCCGATCGCAGCTCGAGAGGAAAGTCCGCAAGTAAGTCTTCGACGCGGCGCCGCGCAATCGCACACGTGCGCGGCATGCCTGCCGCTCGGGCGCCGGCCACGACCAGGTGGGCGTGATCGCCGCAGGCCAACAGCAAGTCGGCGCCGCAGACGGTGACGATCTCGTCGCCCAGTTGTTCGTGCAGTTGTCCGGAGGCCGGGCCCAACTCGCGCATGTCGCCACAGACGACGATGCGGCGGCCGGGCGCGTGAAAGTCTCGCAACAGCTCAAGCGCCGCGGTCATGGCGGCCGGGCTGGCGTTGTACGTGTCGTCGATGATGGTGGCGCCGCCCACCTTGCGGATTTGGCAACGCATCGGCGGCGGCTGAAACCGCGTGAGGCCGACGGCGATTCGCGCGTCATCAATCCCGAACAGCCGCCCGGTGGCGATGGCTGCCAAGGCGCCGGCCAGGTGGTGGCGGCCCCACACGTTCACACGGAAGCGAGTGCCGTCGACGTCGAAGCCGAGCGTGCCTTGCTCGCAGCGGACATTGGTGGCCACGACGTCGTTGTCGAGCGAGCGGCCGACCCACGTGACGTTGGCGCACGTGCGCATTGCCATGCGGCGCAGTTGCTCGTCGTCGCCGGCCAGGATGGCGTGACCGTCGGGCGGAAGCGCTTCGAGCAGCTCGCCCTTGGCGGCAGCCACCGCCTCGGTCGATCCGAAGCGGCCGAGATGCGCGTCGCTGATGCGCGTGATGACGCCCACTTGCGGTTCGCACAGCGAGGCCAGGTGGGCGATCTCCCCGCCGGCGCTAGCGGCCAGTTCGAGCACGGCGAAGTCGTCGTTCGGCTCGATGGCCAGCATGCTCAGCGGCAGGCCGACGTGATTGTTGAAGTTGCGAGGGCTGGCCGAGCCGTTGAATTGCGTAGCCAACACGGCATGGATCATCTGCCGAGCGGTTGTCTTGCCGACGCTGCCGGTGACCGCCACCACGCGCCCCTGCATCCGGCGGCGATTCCAGTGGGACAATTGCTCGAGCGCTTGCAGAGGATGGTCGACTTGCAGGCTCCAGCAGCCGGGCCAGGGTTGCACATAGCGTCCCACGACCACGCCCGCGGCGCCGCGTGAGTAGGCTTCTTCGGCGAAGGCGGCTCCGTCGAAGCGCGTGCCGGCCAGTCCCCAGAAGACGCTCCCTTTGCGCACCTGGCGACTGTCGGTGACGACGTCGCGGACCAGCGCCGCTTCGCCATGCCGCGGCGGCAGCGTGGCCAGCCGCAGGCGGCCGCCGACGATTTCGTGCAACTTGCTGACGATCAGATCCCGCATCGAACGACACACCTTCCTAAGAGTTGCTGACGCTTTGCAGTCCGCCGTAGGGCGAGCTGGGAGCGAGGTTGTACAGGTAACGGCGCAGCACGTCGCAGTCGTCCAACGCGATGCGCTCGTGGGCCATTTGTTGCACCGGCTCGTGTCCGCGGCCGGCCACCAGCACACAGTCGTCCGGACCGGCCAGCCACAGGGCATAGTGAATGGCTTCCGTGCGATCGGCGATCCATCGCGCTTCGCCCGGACGCGCAAAACCGGCAATGATCTCGGCGCCGATCGATTGCGGATCTTCAAACCGCGGATTGTCGGTGGTGACCACGGCCACGTCGGCCAGTTCTTCGACCGCGCGGCCCATCAGCGGACGCTTGGCCGTGTCGCGATTGCCGCCGGCGCCGAACACGCAGATGATGCGTCCCGCCGTAACCTGGCGGAGCGTTTCGAGCGAGACGCGCAGAGCGTCCGGCGTATGAGCGTAGTCGACGTAAGCGCCGAACGGTTGGCCGCATTCGATGCGTTCCAATCGACCGGGCACGCGCGCCACCGACTCCAAGCCGCGGACGATCGTCGTCAGATCGACGCCCTCGGCCAGTCCGATGGCCGTGGCCATCAGGCAGTTATAGATATGATGGTCGCCGATCATGGTCGTGCGGACCGGCACGCTGACGTTGCCCGCGGTGAGCAGGAACGTCTGCTCGCTTTTCACGCGCTCCAGGAGCACGGCCGAGACGTCGGCCGGCGCGTGGATTCCCACCGAGAGCACTCGCCCCGGCAGCAACGGGGCCTGCTTGACGCATTGCGGATCGTCGGCGTTGATGACCGCCACGCCGCCTGGACGCAGGTAGTTGACCAGGCCGATCTTGGCGTGGTGATAGTTGGCCAGCGTCGTGTGATAGTCGAGGTGGTCGCGGCGCAAATTGGTGATGCACACGTGGTCGAACTCGATGCCCGCGATGCGGCGTTGCGCCAACGCATGGCTGGAGACCTCTAAGGCCGCGTGCGTACAGCCGAGCGCGACCATGCGCGCAAGCCAATGCGCCAATTCCGGCGCGGGGGGCGTGGTCAATTCGGCGGGCAGCGTTTCGAAGCCGTCGCAGTAGCCGAGCGTGCCCAGCGTGCCCGTGCGATGACCAGCCGCCTCGAATACAGCGGCGACCAGCGCGGTGGTGGTCGACTTGCCGTTGGTGCCCGTGATGCCGATGGAGCGGAGCTTTTGGGTGGGCCGATCGGCCAGTGCCTGGCAAATGCGGCCGAAAGCCTCGGACGAGTCGAGCACCAGGCAAGCGGGCACGTCGACCGTCACCGGGTGATCGACGACGACCGCAGCGGCGCCGTGGGCCGCGGCTTCCTGAACGTGCTGGTGGCCGTCGGTGCGCGTGCCGGACAGGGCGACGAACACGTCACCAGGCCGGCAAGTGAGCGAATCGCAGGTGACGCTCTTGGCGCGAACGTCCGCGGCGCCGACGAATTCGGCTTCGGGCAGGACTTCGCGCAGACTGAGCGGCTGCGTAGATGAGTACGACGGTAGCA
Source organism: Pirellulales bacterium (assembly GCA_041750795.1). Lineage (GTDB taxonomy): Bacteria > Planctomycetota > Planctomycetia > Pirellulales > PALSA-1355 > JTS-RE94. The sequence goes on from JBGSYQ010000595.1 coordinate 6,688, forward strand.
TCGGCGCGTGGCCTCCCTGCCATGCGTGTGCCGTGTGACTGACGCTGCGAAGCGCCCGGCAACCGGCGAATTGGGCGACCGTAGCCGCCCGGTGATTCGCTCGAATGAGCAAATTGGTGGGCGGATTGTGGCGATTTCGGGATGAGTGTCAAGACACGTTTTATCGGGCAGCGATAACAGGTACCACGCTGGACAAATCGTCGTTGCGGCGAAATGATTTAGGGAACGTGGGTGAGCGGTTTCCCGGGCCCAGCTATCGCGGAGGTGCTATCGATGGCGGACGACGATTTTGGCATCGAGTCGCTCGCCGCGTACCTGCACCTCGATCCGGCGCAAGTCGTGAAGCTGGCCGAGCGCGGCAAATTGCCGGGCCGCAAGGTCGGCGGCCAGTGGCGTTTCGCCCAGCCGGTGATCCACCATTGGCTGGAGGAACGGATGGGTCTTTCCAGCGACGAAGAGCTGGAGCAGATGGAAGGCGTGCTGCGGAAAGCGGCGGGCGACGAGGCGCCGCACACGATCGCCATCGCGGAAATGTTGCCGGGCGCGGCGATCGCCGTGCCGCTGGAAGCGCGCACGCGCGGATCGGTCATCTCCACGCTGGTCGACGTGGCCGCGGAAACCGGCTGGCTGTGGGACACGGCCAAGATGGCCGAGGCGGTGCGGGCGCGCGAAGACATGGCGCCGACGGCATTGGAAAACGGCGTCGCGCTGTTGCATCCGCGGCGACCGCTGCCGGCGATTCTCGATCGCGCGTTTCTGGCGTTCGGACGGACGGGGCGCGGCATTCCCTTCGGCGCGCCGCGCGGCGGACTGACCGACCTGTTCTTTCTGGTCTGCTCGACCAGCGACAGCGAGCACTTGCGCATCCTGGCGCGACTGAGCCGGTTGATCAGCGATCTGGAACTGTTGGATGCGCTGCGCCAAGCACCCGACGCGGCGGCCGCGCACGAGGTGATCGTCGACCGGGAAGCGCGGTTGTAGCCGAGCGAGTTGGCGCGCCGCCCGGCTGGCGGGGGACCGTCCCATTTCGCTGCGCGGACTTCGCGAAATTGGAAAAGTTTCCTTGGGTTGGGCGAGGGGCGACGCGGCGAAGTCGTCTTGCGGTCGACCCTAAACCGCTCTTTCACCTTGGCGCTGCCGCGGCGTAGATTACGGCGCTGGTCGCAGAGATCGCATACCAAGTCCCATGAAGGAGTCCGATGTCCAAGCCGTCCGTACTGCTGGTGGGTTCGTCGGACCTGGGCGCAGGCGTCGACTGCGCGGCTGTATTGGGCCAGCTTGTGTCGGCGGCGAGCGTGGAGCACGTCGCCGACGTGGCGGCCGCCGGCGAGCGCCTGGCAAACGGTTCGCCGGAAGTCGAGCTGGTCGTGTTGTGCGAGTCGCGCCGCGGGCAGTTCCCTTCGACGGCCATCGACGCGTTGCGGCGGTTGGCGCCGCTGGCCCGCATTTGGCGGCTATTGGGAAGCTGGCACGAAGGCGAACCGCGCAGCGGACATCCGCCGGCCGGCTGCGTCAGTACTTACTGGCACCAATGGCCCGCGCGAGCGGCGCGCG
>JBGSYQ010000596.1:0-19269 GCA_041750795.1 Pirellulales bacterium
GCTGATCGCCATCGACGGCGTCATCGCTCGCATCATCGCGCCGTTCGAACGCGCCTTCGGCTTCACCCTGCTAGGAACCCAAACCGTCCAAAACATCAACCGACTCCCCCTCGGCTTCGGACAAGGTCAAGGATTCTAACGAAAATCATGTTGCACGCCGGCAAGCGCATCGTTTCCAGAACGCTGCGGAACTCGACACGGAGTACATATTCAATGCGACCATCGCGACTGATTCGGGTGTTCACGATCGTCTATCTGGGTGCGATATGCTTGCCGGTGCTTAAAAAGGCCGAAGCTCAATCGCCGACCGTGAACCCTTACCGCACCAGAACCGCATCGACGCCGACGGTGAGTCCTTACTTGAGCCTGTCGGTGGATGCCAACGGCGTCTCGAACTATTCCACATTGGTGCGGCCGATGCTATCGCAGCGCGAGTGGGTAGCCAGGCAGATGGCCGAGGAACAGTTGCGCACCCGGCCGCAATTGGCGCAGGGGCGGTCCTCCGGATCCGCTGCAAAGGAGGATGCGCAGCGTGACCGCTCCGCGGGTTCATTCATGAACTACTCGCACTACTTCGGCCGCGTCCGGTAGCGTCCGCGTCCCTGGTGCACGGACCGTCAGCGAGGGGCGGCTTGCCGTGTCCCCGGAGCATGCTCGCGCAGCGCGAGCCAAATGCCCAGCAACACGACCGCCAGCCCGGCAATGCTCGGCGCAAGCAGCAACCACCAGGTTACGCCAATCGCGGTGACGACCATGCCCGGGGCGAACTTGGGCAGCGTGCGGCCTCGCAAGAGAACGAGCGCGGCAACGGCGGCGGCGAGCAGCGCGACGGCGGCAGCTACCTGGCCCGACCAGCCGCCTGCGGACTGTTGCGAATAATAGAGCTCGAGGGTGGGTGTGTCGCGATCGGCGAGAAAGCGCGCGGGGCGCGAGCTCGTTTGCCACGCCACCAACAACTCGGAGGGCGCCCGAAACATCGTCGGCGCGCGCGAATTCGCGGTGCGAGGCGCCAGCCGCGCGTCGATTGCATCGATGCGCGCGTCGAGTTGGCGCGCTTCGAGTACTTCGGCGGATTGGTCGCCGTTTTTGCTACCGGTCGTCGTGGCTACCACGAACGCGGCGCTCGCGGCGGCGTATCGCTTGCGCCATGGCTGGTACCAACGCGATATTTCCTCTGGGAGATGCTCGCCGAGGATTTCCGCTGGCAACTGTGCTAACGCGGCGATGGCTCTGAGCCGGTTGAGCTCCTGTTCCGCGGCATCGACCGATCGAGCGGCAGACCCAACGCTCGCGACGGTAAACTGATCCGGGGAATAGACCGTCCACATGGTCTCATCCACTTGCAATTCGGGCAGGCGCGGCGCGGCGAAACGTTTGTAGCCGCCCGACCCGCTGTAAGGCCCACGAAACACTATTTCCAGGCGTTGCGGCAGGTGAGCGGGCCCGAGCGCTGCTCGCCAGCGATTCTCGCCGAGCTCGACAAGCTGTGCCGGCAGGCTCTCGATCGAGGCATGCACCAATTGATGACCGGCCGGCAACTCGAAATCGCAGCGCGTCGCGCCGGCCGGTTCCATGTCGAAGCTGGCCACGCCCTGATAGTAACCGTCGGCCTGCCAAACGATCTTTACGTCGGCGAGCTTGATTCGCGCGGTAGCAGCAGTTCGCTGGACGCCGCGCAGCGCGGCCTGAAAGCCCTGGCCATCGACGCGATAGGCAACGGTCGCGGAACGATCGCGGTTGGACGCGGCGAATTCCGGCGGCAGCGCTGCGCGGGTCAATCCGACGGTTTCCCACGAGATCTGCTGCAGATCGAGCCGCTCGGGCAGCACGACATAACGCTCGATCCGGTCGACGCGTTGCGGCACGATGTCCGGCACGCGCAGCCGATCGCCGGCAGTCAGAGCGACGCGTCCACGAATCTTGAACTCAAACTGATCTTCAATCGGTTCGGCCGGGTAGACGAGCAATTGCGACCTGGGTTCGCCCGGAATCGGGACCAGCGCGGTGCGTGCCGGAGGAGCCACTCGATAGGGCTCGGCCCATTGTGGCGGCACCTCGAACGACAGCGCGTCGACCAGGCCGCCGGCCACGTTCACGCGACCGTGCAGCTCGGCCATCCAGCGGTCACCGTCACGCTCGAGCGTCGTCACGACGACGGCGCTGACCTGGGGCGTGTTGGCAGAAATCTCCGCGGTGATCGCGGCGTGTGGATCGTCGCTTTGGAAGACGCCCACCAAGGCGCCGAACGACGCGTGGCTCTCTCGCTCCTCGAGCGCGGACGCGGTAACGCCGGCGCCTGGACGGATATCGACCTTCAGGCCGCTTTGGCGATGAATCCGCCACCGGCTGCGTTCGACGTTCGCGTCGACGAACTTCAAACCCGGAATCGCAAACGTGCCCGACGCGGGAGACTTGACGCGACCGCGCACCATCACGGTGTGATTTCCGGTGATGGGTCCGGTCAGGAAGACGGTCGTCCGGCCGCTCTTGTCGGTCGACCAGCGCGCGACACGCTGTACGCCCTCGTCGATCAACGAGACTTGTTCGATGGCGAATTCTGCGGTGCTGTCGAGACGCAATTGAAACAAATAGCCGCCGTCGATCGACAGCGCGGCCTCGAATTCCACCGCGGACACCTCGCGTTCCAGGCCCAGAGTCAACGACTGATCAACGCGCGTGCGCGGCTCGCTGGGTTGCGTGGCCAGTACCCACATGGCCTCGCCGCGTGGAATTCGATAGGCAGCCTGGGGACGCGCTTCGGCGGCTCCCCACGCCGTCATGTAGTCGGCGATTGCCATCGGTTGCGTATCCTCACCGGGAAACTCCTTCGACTCCAGTGCCGCGTCGACCGTGACCGCCAAACAACGGTGCGCCGCGCGAACGCCGCTGGATTCCAAGCGGGGGAACTGTAAGTTGCCGACGCCCGAGGTGCCGGTCAGCAGGAACGAAAGATCGATCGTCACCTGGTCCGAAACGGATCGCGACAATTCCAGGTCGATGCGCTGTGGATCGCCGGGAATAACGTGAACGGAGGTAATCGGAGTCGCGCTGTCGGTCGAGGGCAGCAACTGCAGCCGCGGATCGGCCAGCATGCGAATCTGCCGCATGCCGCCCTCGAGAACGCGGTACTTGAACCGCACGTCAAAGACGGTCGTGCCCGGTCGCACCTTGACCCAAATGAGCTCCTCGACCTCGATGTTGGCCAAGGCCGTCTCCATGCCGATGCCCGCCGGCCAGCGCACCGAAAGTCGATCGCTGGCGCCGAGGTGAGCCTGAATCCGGCCTTGTTCTTTCTGCGCGTCGACCCGGCCGCGCGCCGTGGGGACTTCGATCGTGGGCGCATCGGGCGGCACGGTCAACACGACCTCGGCGCCGGTCATGGGCGGGATCGCCACGTCAAAACCGGCGCTGGCCCCATAGGCTCGCAGGCGGCTTTGCAGATCGAGTTCGAGCCGATAGCGCTCGCCGGGAAGCGTGCCCAAGTCGAGCGCGTCGCCAGCGGGAGTCCACTTCATGGGAATGGCGCGACCGTCGAGGCGAGCTCCCAACACGGCGTCGCTGGCCACATCGTGCGGGAATGGCAAACGCACTTCGGCTTGCGCCGACAGCACCGTCAGATCGAAGGTTGCTTTTAATTGTGCCAATCGCAACTGCTTGGTCACGGGATCGCGCATCAGATCGCCCCGATAGGCCGCGCGCGTCACCAGCCAGTCCTTGGGCTTTCCGCTGGCCGACGAGGCCAATCGCGACAGCCGCTTGTAAAGCTCCGTCGGCACGTAGTACTTGTCGCCGTCCGGTTGCTGTTGGTCGTCAACCGGTACGAACACGCGGTAGATCGGCGCCGCCGGGGCCGCGGGTTCGTTCGCCTGGCGAGGCGCCTCGTTTCCGGCCTGCTGCGCAGCGCTGGTGGCTGACGTCGAGAGCGGTGCGTCCGGAATCGGCGCGGCTGGCAACGGTTGTGCAAGGATCCGCGGGACGCTGCTGGCGCATATCGCGGTGGCCAGCAACAGCCCCGCGACCGGATGAGGGATCGTGTGAGATCGGCCGCTGCGCGACGGCGATTCGCGCTTGGGGGCCTCGCGTGGGCGAAAGCGAATCAACCGCAGCACCAGACAAACCAGCGCGCCCAGGAATGCGGCGCTGCCCAGATTGGCATACGCGGCCGGCAACAACAAGGCCGACAAACCGGCCAGCGTGCCCAAGATCAACAGCGACGCCGGCGGCCGATTGCGGCGCCAAATCCCCACGGCGACCATCGCCAGAAAGATCGGCCACGCCAACGACTGCACGGCCGCGGTGCGCACGATGCGCAGTCGCGGCGCCTCGGCTTGCGATGCGTGTACTGTATAAGCTCGCCAGCCGCCGGCATCGCGGAGTCCGGCAATCGCCGGCACCGTGGCAGACCAGGGGGGCGCACCGCGGCCGGGCATGTTTTGCCAAGCGGCCAACGGGCGATAGCGGGAATCGGCGCCGGGGCGAGCGGCCCGATCGAGCTCGTCGGCGAGCGGGCCCTCGGCGACGGAAAAAATAACGCCGTGGTCGCGGCCTTCGATCTGGCGCGACTCACTGGCGATGGTCGTCGATGCGGTCAACGCCATCACGTCGCGCCACACCAGCACGCCCAAACCGGATTGGCGCAACTGGGCCGTGCCGCGTTCCACAGGCGACTCGCCGGGCTGAAATCGCACGCGCTGTTGCGGACCCAATTGCAGCCAGCTCAGGCTGTCGGCATCGATGAGCAGGGTGTGCCCGCTGGCCGCGACGTCTTCGGCACAAAGTGAGAGCAATTGTCCCCAGTTCAATTCGACTTCGGCGGCGCCGGCCAGATACTCGGACATGCGAGTGCCGAGCGATTCGACAAATTGGCGTCCGCTGGCGGACTCTGCGTCGGCGTCGTCACCTGCCGCCAGGTCGCGCCAGTCGTTGGCAACCAGCGGGTTAAACGTTTCTGTGCGGGCATCGCGACCCAGGATTCCGAACAGCCGCTGGGTCAACGTCAAAGGGGGGAGACCGTCGATCGGAAACCGGGAAGTCGTTTCGGGAATCTCATAGCCGGGCGGGAGCCAGACCGTCCACTGGCTGGCCACGACCGGGATGTCGACCTGGGGCAGCGCCGCCTCCACGACGCGCGACATTGCCGGAAGTCCGCCAGGTGTCGCATAATAGAGCGTCAACGCGGCGAACGCGCGACCTGGCGGCAGATCGACGGTAAAGCCCGCACGCTCGCCCGCGGTCAGCACCAGTTGCATGCGCTCTTCATCGATCCAGGCGCCGTGCAAGCTGGCATGGTCAGGAAGTCGGATGTGGATGCGTTGGGCGCCGGCGGTTTGAATGCGCAGCGTGGCCCAGTGGACGGCCGTATCACTGCCGGCAAAGCGCGAGTCGAGCCGGCTGTTCCAAACCCAGGCGCCCGACGTCCCCTGGATCGGTCGAGCGGAAGCCACGCTGACAGCGGCCTCGGCACCCAGGTCGTCGCGCCCCGGTTGGAAGTGATACGTGGCGCGGGCCGTTTGATACCGATCGGCTTCGAGCAACTCTGCGGGCACCGCCGACAAGCGGCGGTTCTGGATGGCAATGTCCGCCGATCCGACCGCGCGGATGGTCAGCGTGCCGCGTTGCACGGCAGCCTGGGCCACTTGGGCCAGGCTCAACGGTTGAAGCTCTTTCAACTCTGTGGAACGAACGGCACGCAGTTCGAACGGGCCGGGACGCGCCAATTGCACGGTGACTTCCCAGGCCTCGCCACCGGCGGGCAGGCCGACCTGTGACTGCTCTCCCTCGGTCAACGGCCGAGCCGAGAATTGCCCCGTGTTGGCGCCCGCCAGGTTCCACTCCAGGGGAACGTCGCGCGCCTGGGAGAAGCGAACCACCAGCCGATCGACGCGCGACGTTTCCGGCGTACACTGAATCGTATACGTTTCCGTCAGCACGTCGTCATGGACGGCCGCATCGATGCGTATGTCGGCGGAATAGCTGGCGCGTCGGCGTTCGAGTTCGACGGTCGACCGTGCAAATGCCCCGTTGGTGGCAAACAGCGCTCCGACGGGCGGCTGCGAGAACAAACGCAACTGTTCCGGCGACAACGCGAGCGGATCGATTCGGCTCAAATCGGCGTCTTGGGACCACTTCGGCTCGACGCCTTCGATCCCGCGCACGTGAATCAGCCGCTCGCCCGTGGGATGCTCATCGAATCCCAGCATGATCAACTTGCCGGAGTCGAACGAAGGCGTCGCGGGCAGGGGGCGATGTCCGCGGACGATTAGCTTGACGGCGCGCGTGGGTGAGACGCTCTGCTCCGGTCGCACGCTCAGTCGCGGCCGGTCCGGTCGCGCGTCGTCGATCTCCCACTCCAGTGCCCGGTTGGTGTCGCCATCCTCGACCGAGTCAATCGTCCAGGAAGGAACGACGTCGGCTTGAATGAAACGGCGATCGCCGCGCAACGAGCTGGCAACAATCGCCTGGCGCGCGGTGACCTGGTTGAGTCCGACCTCGATCGTCGCTCCGCTGTCGATGCGCAATCCCTCGCTCGGCACGCCCAGCAGCACTTCCGCCGAAGCGCCGGGGCGAAAGTACTGAATCTCGACGGATTCGCCGCTGGCCGGGGCCGGCAAGGCGGCCGCACGCGATTGTTGACAGCCGTCGGTGACCAATTGCTCGAGCACGAGTTCGCCGGGAATTAGCAGGGTGGCGGTGCCTTCCTGCCAGGCCATGCCGTCGGCGCGAATACCCGGCAAACGCCAGCGCGTCCCCACCGTCAACGGCGCCATGGCCGAGAGTTGCAGCACGCGCCCGGTGCCGACTATGGGCTCGGGCAGTTGGAGCACGACGCGCGTGCCCCCCGATTCGGCGATCGGGCTGGCCGCGAACGGTATTTGCAACTCGCCATAACGCGCCGCGATGAGCCGCAATTGCGGGTCCAGCTCGACGGCGATCCGCTGCAGCGGGTCGCCGTGGACGTCCAAAATCAATTGCGAGCGCGCCGTCACGCCGCCGGGCGACAGCTCGTAGGTTGTGGCCTGCCGCAAGAGGGTCAAGGGACGGCGTTCGGGCGTCGCCCCTTCGGCGGCGATCCTGAGATGAGCCCCGCGATGTCCACCGAGCTCCACCGTCCAGCGATTCGTTTGCGGAGTCGGGCCTTCTTCCTCGCTGGCAATTCCGCGATCGACGAACAGTTCCAGGTTTTTGGGCAAGTCGAGCGAGAGCCGCGTTATCGGACAGAGTGGCACCTGAAAGTCGAAGCCCATGCTCCCCGAGGCGGTGCGCTCCGCGCGCAGCGACCAGTCGGCGCGCAGCCGGTCGCCTTCGACCAGGACGCGACAACGTCCATCGGGCCCAGTCCCCAAGTCGGCGGGCTTTGCGTCCAGGTCCAACCAGTGGGCCGCTCCGATCGCGGGCGACCAGGGAGCAAGCTCCAACAGTCCGGGTGTCTGCGAATTGCGAACGAGGTGCAACGTGGCATCGCCGATCAGCAGATCGTCGCCGACGAGCTTTGCGGTGTACTCAGACCGCTCGATCAGGGCGGCGCCGGCGCCCGGTGCCCCGGTCGCTCCGGCATGCACGGCCTCGACCAGTTTCCGAAAATCGTCGGCGTCGATCGGCAAGTAGCTCTGTGTCCACGCGCCTTTGGCGATCTCGTCGGCCGGTATGTAGCTGCGGTGAAACTTCGGCACCGCTTCGCCGTTTCGCGCCGGCGGAGCCGCGGTCTGCGCGGCTGCCAGCGGGCACAGTGCCATGAACGCCAGCGCGGTGCTCGCCAGCCAACCAGACGGCGTGCGAGTGGAAATCATGGCGGGCTCTCCGGAGCCGTGGAGGGCACCAGCGGGTTCGTGGCCGTCGATGGCTGCGAACCGCTCGCCGCGGGACGTTGAAACGCCTCGGTGAACGAACGATCCAGTGATTGCGAGCTGCCGCGCACCGGCGCGGCGGGCGCCACGCTGGGGCGTACCGATACTCGCGCCAAGATGAACGCCATCACGGCCAGAACCAGCCCCAGACTTGCGGCCTGAGCCAGGAGTACGGCCGATTCGGGATCGATCGCTCCGACCGCGGCCACGGCCACCGCGGCAACCAACAGCGAGGCCGGGTGCCGAGCTTTCGGCCAATAGATCAGTACCAGACCGCACAGCAGCAAGGGCAAAGACGCCAGCAGGACGAGCCTGGCGCGACTGATCGTATAGAGCCGTAGCGGCTCGGCCGCGCCCACGGTGCTGTACAGGTAATAGTTGCCCGTTTCCGCATCGCCGCGCAGGGGTCTGGACTTGTCGGCGTCGGCTGTCTCCGCGACGCGCACCTGCGACGACGCTGGCGCGGCGCCGATCCAGCGCTCCAGGTCGCGCTGGTTCAACGACGGATCGCGGCTCCAGAATAGATTGGTCCAGTTCCAGCGGAATTCGCGCGCATAGCTGGGCGGCGCTCCCAGTACGTGCTCGGACGCCGGCAGGACCAGTTGCCAATACAACTGCTGGACCCAGCCGCCGGGGCTGATCTGCGGCGCCGCCAGCGCCAGCTCTCCCCTAGCTGGACGTTGGTTGAAAACGTAGCGCACTTCGAGCAGGTGTTGCGCGTTGGACCCGTTGGGCATCGTGAGGGTCAATTCGCGCGAGTCGCCTGCCAGATCGATCTGTTCACCCAGGCGGCGCCCATCGAGCTCGAGCGAGGCAAGCTCCGCCCCTTCCGGCAGCAACACGCGCAGCGTCGGCTCGGTGGTGGTCAAACGAAACACGGCGCGATCTTGCCGTCGCGTATCGGTCAGTCGCGTTTCGATCCAGGCCTGCTCGATGGTCGTATTGTGATCCAGTTGCCGCCGCTTGAGGCTCACAGCCAGGTCGACGTTGGAGAACGCGCTGCTGGCGGTCAGGTGTAAATCCGAGGAAACCGGCGAGCGCAGCCGCGGCGTTTCGTTGCTCCAAGGGCCTTTCGGATACGTGACCAGGAGTCCCGGCTTGGACACGACGGTCAGCTCGTTGGACAGGAGCGAACCTTCGCTGGGAATCACCAGCGGCACGTTGACCAGCGTGTTCGCCTCGTCGGCGAGTTGTTCGTGCGGCACGGAGTACTTGACCTGCAGTTCGCAACGCCCGATGCGCGGCGCGGGCAAACTCACGCGCAGCGGCACGACGGCAGACGTCTCCGATGCGTCGCCAGCGCGCCGCGACACGGGCGTCAGACGCTGGCCGTCGAGCGACAGGCTGATTTGGTCGGGCCGCAGCGCCCGTGGTACTCCCAGCAGCAGGTGATCCGTCGGCTCGTACGAGATTTGATAGACCAGTCGCGCGTCGACCAGCGCCGACTGCTCGTCGACCTCGATCTGGCCCGACAGCGCCGCCGCGATCTCTTGCCGATGAACCTTGACGTTGGCTACCACCGTCGGTGTGTCTCCCGCAGTGCGAAAATACAGCAGCTCCTGTTGTCGCTCGGGCAGGTCGAGCGTCTTGGGTCGCACCGGCTGCGGCGCCAAGTCGGTCGACTTGTCCGGATCGATCAGCAGTTCGACGTTGTCGGCCGGCACGATGGTGACGTTGGCGGCGGCCACCGACTCGCCGCGCGGCACCGGCAAGCGCAACGCCAACTTTGCCGCGTCGGCGGCGACGTCCTGCCGCGCTTCGAAGGTCACTTCCAGCTCGCCGGAACTGGCTTGCAGCAGCGGTATCACCAAGGGGTTGTTCTGTCCGGCAATGACGGCGTCCACGTTCACCAGGTTGGCCGGGCCGATCACGTCGACGTTCCAGCCGGGCGCGTCGACTTCGAGCGTGCGCACCTTGGCGCCGCGAACCGTGAATTTCAAGCGGGCGCGAAGCTCCGCTTCGTTGTTGCCGACCAACACCACGTAGTCCGCCTCGACGCGGCGACGCGTCTCTTGCGGCATGATGCGGGCCGTCAACGAAAAGGGTTGCGCCGCGTACTCGAACAAGGAGGTGGGATCGTCGCCTACAATCAAGCCGACCAGGTCGTCGGTCTGGCGAACGTGGCGCATTTCGGACCACTGAATCTGCCAGTCGCCGGCCACCTGCACGGAAATGGTGCCCGATTGGCGCACGGCGTCGATGATCTCGAAGCCGGCAAGTTCCAACGGCGCGTCGCCTTGCGGGGCCGCAATGGCGCGCTGCGTTTCCAGCCGCAGATTGACGGGGGCGCTCGACTTGCGCGCCAGCTTGACTTCGCAAATCGTGCCACGCTCGTCGTCCGTACTGATAACTGCCACCGTCACGGCGCCCGGCGTCGAGGGCATCAACTCTGCGCCGGGCGGCAGTCGCACTCGAAAACTGTCGAACTCTCCGCCCGAGCTGCGTACCGTCAGCTTGGCTTCGCTGTTGATGCTGCGGCCGTCGATCCGCAGCGTGATGGCGCCAGTGGCTTCCAACACGGTGGGCAACCGCGCCACCGGCGTATCAGCGGCCTGCCAGGTCAATTCGAACTCGCCGGTCAAGCCGATGGCCGATAGCTGCGTGGCGTCGCCGGCCGCAGGCTTCACCGCCACCAGCGTGCTGCCGTCGGAGACGTTCGCCACGGCACGCTTCAGCGGAACGCGCAGTTCCAGCCGCGCCACCGGCGCGCGCGCCACGTTCAAGCGCAGCCGCGACTCGGAGCCAATTTGTTCGATGGGAGTTACCAGCCGTAGCGTCACGCGGTGTGTCGTGTCGGGTTCGCTGCGTATCCAGACTTCATACCCGCTGCCATCCTTGGCGACGTTCACCAGGTGCTCTCCCGGTCCGTCGTACTTGGCCGGTTCGCCCAGCATGGAGTTGGCCAGCCGCAGGGGCACCCGCACCCAGCCCGGAGTGTGAATCGCGATGGTGAAGTCGACCGCCAACTCGGCGCGCGGGCCATCGGCCGCGCCGCTGAAGCTGATCTCGGCGATGCTGTAGGCCGGCGGGCGGCCTTGTTCCTCGATGCCGTTCTTGACTTCATACAGCTCGATTAGTTCTTCGAGCCCGAAGCCGGGCACTGGTCGCAGATTGCCGTCCTTGTCGGGCAGGTACAGCATGCTCGGCTGATGCTCGAAGGGAAGCGAGGCGTCCGGGACAGCCGGTTTGGCGGCGGGCGTAGCCGCTTCGGCAGCAGGCTCCGGCAGCGCGGGCTCCTGGCCGGCCGCCGCCGCGGTCAACAGCGCAAGCCCGGCGATGGTCACCATCGACCGGAACATATTGCGGGGCCGGAATTGCTTTCGCATTGACGATTGCCCTTGGACTACCGGCCCAGAGGGGCCGCGCCCAAACCGTGGCGAAGGATGGGGCAAGAGAAAGGAGCGACTTTCCCTCCAGTCTAGTCCGACCAGCGGCATCCTCAAAGCAGTTGCCCGATTTGCTCCGCAGGGGTGCCGTCCATCACCAGAGCCGGGCCGCCGATCCTCGGGTATCCCACAAATCCCGCAGTTTCTTCGACCTGCCCCTCGTTTGGGATATCCTCGCATGGATGCGACGACAATATAAGCGACGCAAGTCGTTATTTCGCGAGCCATACGAAGCTTTGCTTCGCACTTGGCGCTTGTAAAAAAGTGCCACGACGGCGTAAGTTCTACAGGCCGCTCGCCGACGTCGCCCATCGCCGCCGAGCCTGGCACATCGGCCTGCGGGCATCACCCAAGCCGAGGCGCCTGCTCCAGCAACTCGAGGAACCGTTGGTGCAGGGTTGGATTGGCCGTGGCCACCGGGTGGGGCACGCTGAGGTCCAGGGTGCCGCCGTCGAGCGCGGTGGCCACTCCACCCGCTTCCTCGACCAGCAAGACGCCGGCGGCAATATCCCAGATGTGTGTGCTGAGCGCCCAGAATGCGTCGAAGCGGCCCGCCGCCAGATAGCACAAGTTCAAGGCGGCCGAACCCGTTCGGCGGACTGCCTGGCAGTGGAGCGCCGCGGCCACGAACTGGTCGATTTCCGACGACCCGGCACGCACCTTGGCGGCAAAGCTGGCGGCGACCAGTGCTGCCGACAGGTCGCGGACGTCGCTGGTACGAATCGGTCGGCCATTGAGAAACGCGCCGCCACCGCGGCAACAAGTGAAGCATTCCTCGTGGACCGGGTCGAAAACGACGCCCACGATCGGCGATCCCTGCCGCAACAGGGCCACCGAAACGGCATAGTGCGGCAGCCGGTGGACGTAATTCGTGGTGCCATCCAAAGGGTCGACGACCCAGCAGTACTCGGCCGCAGAGCCGTATTCCCGCTCGGCTTCCTCGCCGAGCAGGGCATGGTCCGGATACGTTGACAGCAAGATGCCGCGGATGGCTTCCTGCGACGCAAGGTCGGCCTGGGTCACGAGATCCGAGGGGCCTTTCTCGCGGACCTCGAACCGATCGACCCAGCTTTGCAGCACCGCGCCCCCGGCCCGGGCGGCCTGCTCGCAGGTGGCAAGATAGTCGGGAAGATCGCTCAATATCGTCGGCTGGGATTAGGGAAACGGTGTGCGAGGTACCAGGGGGACCGATCAAGCAGGGCGATTATAGTACCCCAGCCGCTCGCGGCAATGCGGCCGCACGAGTCGCCCGCGGGAGGGCCGCTGGCCGGGTGCCGACCGGGTCCTGGGTCGCGAAAAATCTTTGGCAAAAATTTTCTCGCAAACTATGGACATGGCGTTTCGGTATGTTAAGATCAAGTTCAACCGGTGGGTGAGAACCCCCGGCCATTATAACTCGGCCTCTTCTCTGTTCCGGCCCCGCCGTTTCGCCTCGCGCGACGCGGCGGGGTTTTTTTATTCGCAACGCCGACCCTCTCACGCCATTTGATTATGTCGTCGCAGTTGTGGCACGCCGACGCAAACCTGGTGCGGCTCCAGACAGCGCGCATCTCGGCGGCTGTCGACTTGTCGCTGCCCGCTCACGGCGTCCATCAGCTCGCAATCGACGGCAAGTCGCTCAGTGAAGTGCAACTGCCGGAAGTGCAACTGCTGGGCGTCGACTTGACGCTCGCGGATCGCACGGGGGCGCAGGCAGCGCCCGACCGTTTTCTCCGCGGCGGCGATCTGGCTGTAACCTATCCCGATCAACCGCAAACGGCCGCGCGGACCGAAATCTACTGGCGCGCCGCCAGCGACACCCGGGCCATCGCATCGCTGCAACTGCTGGTCTCGGTGCAGACGAACCTGCTCGACAGCTTGCCAATGCTCGTTGCGCGCAGCCGCCTGGCGGCCGTAAGTGTCCTGCGACTCGAGGACGCAGCACGCGGCACGTTCGTCGGAGTTGCTCCGGGCGATCGCGACGATCGATCGGCGACCGCGGGCGGATATTTGCTCCGCCTGCCGGGTACGAAGCTCAGCTACGCGCAACTCGTCCATCCGGCCGATTCGAAGGCGACGCACATTTCGCAGGCTAACGATGCATCGCCCTGCGAACTCAGCCACGCGCTGTTTGCCGAGCACTTGGAGAAAGGGGTGATTCTGCGGGCACGCGTGCTGGGAGTGCTGTTGGAGCGCGCCGGCGACGAGGACGCCGCGGCGCAACACTTCGCCGACTTTCTGGCGGCCGATTTGCCGCTCACCACGTAGCCGTCTCGCCTCCTCCCGTTCGATGCGCGGCGCCCGTGTCTTGCGAAGCACCTCGTTTTTTTGGAAGATTGATCGCTTTACCGCGCACCCGTCCCAAGGCTCTACCGCGCCATGTCCGCAGCACTTCGCCAGCGTTTGTTTGACGAGTTGGACTCGATTCCGCTAGTCGACCCACACACGCACATCAACGCCCACGCACCGGCATCGACGACGCTGGCGGACATTCTGGGCTATCACTATTACACCGAATTGGCTCACTCAGCCGGCATGCCCAAGGCACGCATCGAAGAGCCCGGCCTCGACCCGAAGGAGAAAGTGCGGCGGCTGGTCGAGTATCTGCCGGCCATCGAGAATACCGTGCAATCGAGCTGGCTGGTCGAGATGTGCCAGGCATTTTTCGATTTTCAGGACGACGCGATTACGTCGGCCAACTGGGAGCCGCTTTACGATCGGGCCGCGACCTCGATGCAAGCGCCCGATTGGACCAGCACGGTGCTCAAGCGGACGAAGCTCGAGGCCGTGTTCCTGACCAACGATTTCGACGATCCCTTGGACGGCTTCGACACGGCGGTTTACGTGCCATGCCTGCGAACCGACGACCTGGTGTTCCACTTGGCGGAGAAATCCGTCCGAACGCGTTTGGAAAAAGCCAGCGGCGCCAGCATCGGCGACTCGGCGTCGTTGCGCACGGCAATCGGCAAGCTCTTCGAGCACTTCGTCGCGCGCGGCGCTCGGGCGTGCGCCATTTCGCTGCCGCCCGATTTTGCGCCGGCGAAGGTCGATGCGGTACGCGCCACCGAAGCGGTCAGCCAGGTGTGGAGGCAAGGTGCGGACGCCGACGCCGCGCGGCAGCAAGACCTCGCTCACTTCGTCTTCTGGACGCTGGCCGAATTCTGCGCCGAATGCAAGTTGCCCTTCGACCTGATGATCGGCGTCAACCGGGGCGTTTATGCCGACGGTGTATTTCAAGGCCGCGATCTGTACGACAGCCGCGTCTCGTTGATTCAGTATCGCGAGCTGTTCAACGCGTTTTCTCAAGTGACGTTTCCGATTTCCGTATTGGCCAGCGTCACCAACCAGGAATTGGTCAGCTATAGCTGGATCTTTCCGAACGTGCTGAGCAACGGTCACTGGTGGTACTCGAACACACCGACCTACATCGAGCACGACGCCGCGGCGCGGCTGGAGGCGGTGCCGCGCAGCAAGCAGATCGGCTACTACAGCGACATGTACAAGCTGGAGTTCGCGCTGCCGAAGTTCGCCATGTACAAGCGCATTCTGGTGAAGATCCTGGCCGAGCGATTCGTCGTGGATCGCGGCTGGACGGAAGCGCGGGCCGTGGCTCTCGGCCGCCAGGTGCTGCGCGACAACGTCGACCGCGTGTTCGGGCCGTTCGCCAATCGTTAATCCGCCCCTGGCCATTCGAGGGTCGAGACTTTTCACGGCATTTTCCTTGATTGCCGCCTGGGCGGCAATTACGCTAAAGGACAACGGTCCCGGCCCTCCCAAGTTAGCCGGGTCACCAACACGTGGGCAGGGCAATCGCCACCGCGAGTCGCTCGTGAGTTTCTGACATCTCCGTGACGCAACCAGCGCCGGTCCGTCGGCCCTCAGAGGGCATGTCGCGCACCGGGCGCTGTGGCATCTCGCGTCCGCTCTTCGAGGTCTCGTGCTCGGGTTCCCTGCTACTCCTGGTGATGGTTCTATGTTCGCACGCGTCGCTCTGTTTCCTTCGATCGTTTTGTTGTTCGGTCTGATGCTTACGGCCGGCGCCGCGCCCTGGGCTCGCGCAGAATCCATCGGACTGAACTTCACGGGCGTCACCTTGACCGAGGGCATGCAGCTCAACAGCAACAGCGGCTACGCTCCTCCCGATGGCAGCGGCGCCGTCAACAGCGAATACATTGTGCAACTGATCAACGGCGCCTACGCCGTGTACGAAAAATCGACGGGTAATCAAACCGAATTGATCGCGGCGAAGCAGTTTTGGATCAATGCCGGCGTGAATCCCGGCAACGACCTGTTGAACCTGGGCGTATTCAACGAGCGCATCCTCTACGATCCCACGGTCCAACGCTGGTTTGCCGTGGGATTGAGCGGTCAATCGACCAACAACAACGTGATGATTGCGCGCAGCGACACACCCGACCCGACGGGCGGTTGGAAGGCGGTCAGCTTCCTGGGCAACGACGGCGGCGACGGCAAGTTCGCCGACTTTGCCACGCTGGGCATCGATGCCGACGGCGTCTACGTCACCACCAACAACTTTCCCATGAACGCCAGCAACGTCGGCTTCGAATACGCGATGGTGCACTCGATCCCCAAGGCCGATCTGCTGGCCTCGACGCCGAGCGTCGCCAACATGACGTCGTACGGCTCGCTTTCCGAGCACACCGTTGGCTTTTCCACGATTCAGCCGGTCACCAATTATGGCCCGACGAACGGAACGGCTCCGCTCGTTTCGGTCTTGCCGGCCCCGCCGGGTGAAACCTCTTTCTATCGCTGGGACTTGACCGGCACGTCCGGCCCCGGGGCAATCGTTTCAGAGCCGATGGGAATCGCCACCAGCGACTACTCGGCGCCGCCGCCGGCAGCGCAGCCCGACTTTACCACCTCGATTTCCACCATTGACGGGCGCATCGCCAGCAACGTCTACCAGGTCGGCGACAAGCTGTATGCCGTTCACAATACGACCCTGGCGGGCAATCCGGCGCTGTCGGTATTGATCCTTGATGAAACCACCAATCAGTTGATCCAGGAGATCATCCTGGGCGATCCGAGCTACGATTACTTCAATGCCTCGATCGCCGCCAATCATCTGGGCGACATCGTGGTCGGATTCACGCGATCGGGCTTCTTCGAGGACGGCACGCTCAGCGCCGTGGCCGTCGTAGGTCATACCGTGGGCGGAGTCGCGTCGTTCGGCGAGCCGATGCTCTTGCAAGCCGGCCTGGTGGACAACTATCACTTTGCCAACGGCCGTTGGGGCGACTACACCAGCACGATTGTCGATCCCGACAACCCGTTCGTCTTTTGGACCTTCCAGCAATACGCGCTGACGAGCACGTTGTGGGCCACTCAGATCACGCAAATCATCGTGCCCGAGCCGGCCGGCGCAGTGCTGGCAGCGTTGGGGTTGAGCCTGCTCGGCGCCATCGCCTGGCGGCGACGTCGCCGGCCCGCCTTGCAGAGCGTATAACCGAGTCATGGCGCGCCGCGAGCAAGATCGCGAAGACCTGCTGGCCGAAGCGACGGCCCTGGTGCAGCGCGCCAGCCTGCAACTTGCGGGCGAAGCCGATCCTGTGATCGTCGGGTTTCGCCGCGACGATAGCGCCGCTTTCTATTTCGGCGCCGATCCGGTTTATCAGTTCACGTCCGGCGGATTGCTGCGACGAGCGTTCGTCGACGGGCTCATCTACAAGGCCGAGCGCGGCCGGCTGGTGGCACTCGAACGGCAACGGGGCGCCGGCGCCGTGCAGCTTATGCGCCAAGAGTTGAGCAACGACGAGCAGCATGCCTTTGGGGAAACGATGCACCGCCGCCTGGATGCGTTGCGCGCTGCCCTTGCCGACGACACCTTTCGCATCGTCGGACAGGTTCCAGTGGATGCCGACGTCGTGGGGCGAGTGCGGGCGTGGCTTGCCGTGTCTGGCAACACGCTGCGCATCGCGCCATCACCCCGCAGCGGGTAGCCGTCAAGCATTTCAACGGCTGCTAGCGCACCGGCAGCGCCACGACCTCGGCGTCGCCCAGCGCGGATTGCAGCTTCTGTCCGGGCGCGTTTTTGCCGCGGCGAACATAGGCCAGTGCCAGCGGCGCTCGCAGTCGCGGCGAATAGCCGGCCGAGGTAACCGAGCCGACAGCCGCGCCGTCGCACGTTAGTTCCAGGCCCGCGGTGGGCACGCTCGCCGAATCGAAGCGGACACCCACGAGCGTGCGATTCACGTGCCCCAGCGCGTCGATGCGGGCGACGGTCTCCTGGCCCAGATAGCAACCTTTGACGAAGCTGATGGTTTGCGCCTCGCGGGCTACCTCTTGCGGCAGATTCTTATCGGTCACGTCGCGGCCAAACAGCGGAAAACCCCATTCGATGCGGGCCGCGTCGAACGCCGCGTGCCGGCAACGCGTGGCGCCGGCGGCAACCAGCGCTTTGCCGATCGCCGTGAAGTCGTCACGCTGGGCGGCAATCACAAAACCATCCGGCCCCGTGAAATCGACGCGGCGCAACCATACGGTTCGTCCGGCCAACGTGGCAGCGGCGTGTTGCAGGCGAACCGCAGGCGGCGTCGCGCCGGTGGCGGCGGTCAGCAACTCCGTGGACTCCGTGCCCCCCAAATACCATTCCGCCCACGCATCGCTGCGATCCACGATCGTCACGCGCTCGGTGATCAAGTAGCGGTCCAGGTGCTGTGAGATCGCCTCGGCTTGCCCGCTGACGGTCTCGAGAACGATGGCGTCGGCGCCGACGAACAGCAGCGCGTGGGCGAGCGTCTTGCCTTGCACGTTGGTCAGAAATGTTTCGCAGCCGGCGCCGGGGGCCAGCTTGCGCACCTCGTTGGTGGTGAGATTGTGCAGCCACGCGGCCCGATCGTCGCCGCCGATTTCGATTTGCGTTCGCGGCCCCAAATCGACCAGTGCCGCGTGCGAAACGAGCGCTGCGTAGTCGTCCAGCCAGTCGACCGGTTGCGTTGGCGCCGGGTTCATGTGCTCAAGCGCGACTGGGTGGCTCGCGGATGCGAGTATTGTTCGCTACTGGCGACCGGCACGGCGTACTGAGCGTTCTCCAAAAGCAGGCACGACTCGTAGCGCGACGCCAGCCGCGACAATTGCGAACTTTGCACCGGCAGGATGCCCAGGTTTTCGACTTGTTCCTCGTCGAGCCGGCTCAACAAATAGACCCTGCCACGTTCCAGTGCCTTGACGATTTCGGCGGTGGCTTGCACGTCGGCGGGCTTGTGTTTGCCGATGGTCTGCAGCGCCACGGCCGCATCGTCTGCGCCCGCGATGCGGCGCAGTGCCATCCCGGGCTCCTCGGCAAGCTCGCTGCAAATGGCCACGGCGCCCCCTTCGCGCACGACCTGGACGGCGGCAGCCAAAGCCCTGGCCACGTTGTCCCAGGTTTGTTGGCTGGCGCCTGAGAGGGTCGCGATCACCAGGTCGGCCTGGTGGGGCGCGGTAAAGCTCCAGGCTTCGTCGCACAGCTTGCCGCCCTCGCGAAAGACCGCTCGGATTTCACCGGCCAACACGTGCAGTACGGCGTCGCCCGCGCCGGGCACGACTTGCACCGTAAACGGCGCACCCAGCAGCCAGCCGGCATGGTCGGCAAACCGCCGCAATCGCTCTTGCTCTTTGGGCTCGCTCGACTTGAGCGAGCGAAAGCGATTGAGGCTGTCAACATCGGCGAACGCGGGAAAGAGACTGGTATAGATACCATGGTAGCCCAGCGAATTCTCCAATCGCAGGCAGCCGATGGTAATCGCCAGATCCGCGTCGAAGATCGCGCGGTTGATGTAGATCGGATCGCCGGCCGCCGAAGCGCCCACGTATCCCAGTGCCCCGCGGTCTGCCGGATCGTGGATTGTTTCCTCCACCGATCGGCGCACTTCCTCGGACAACTGGCTCAAGGGATCACCGACCGCAGGCGTGTCACCCGAGGCGCGAACCAGCGTGACGTCCGCGGGCTGAATTCCGGCCGCCAGCAGCGTCTCAACCAGCCGGGCCACGATGGCAGCCGCCTGCGGCACCGCCTCGGTCAGCACCAGGGCCACTTTGTCCCCCGGCAGCACCCCAGC
>JBGSYQ010000597.1:0-4023 GCA_041750795.1 Pirellulales bacterium
GCGCGGGCGGCGCTCCGCGCTCTGGAGGTCCCCTACTCCGTCGCCGTCCGCTGGCGCAATCGCCGTTACGATTCCGGACGTGCCCAGGTCACGCCGGTCAATGTGCCCGTTGTCAGCGTCGGCAACCTGACGCTGGGGGGCACGGGCAAGACGCCCACCGTCGAGTGGCTTGCCCACTGGTTCTCCGAGCGCGGCGTGCGCGTGGCGCTGGTCAGTCGCGGCTACGGCGCGCAAGCCGGCCGCGCCAACGACGAAGCACTCGAGCTGGCCAGGCAACTCCCTGACGTGCCCCACGTGCAGGACGCCGACCGCGTCCGCGGCGCGCAGCGAGCCATCGCCGAGCATGGCTGCCAACTGATCATTCTCGACGACGGGTTCCAGCATCGCCGCATGGCACGCGATTTCGACCTGGTGCTGGTCGACGCGCTGGAGCCGTTCGGCTTCGGGCACGTGTTTCCGCGCGGCACACTCCGCGAACCGCTGTCCGGCTGGTCGCGCGCCCAGGCGATCATGCTGACCCGCGCCGAGCTGCTCGACGATACCGAGCGCGGCAAGATTCGCCAGCACGTCGCCCGCTATGCGCCGCGCGCCATTTGGACCGAAGCCACCCACGCACCCGAGTGTCTCGAATCATCCACCGGCACTGGGCAACCGCTGGAATCGCTGGCCGGACAATCGATTGCGGCCTTCTGCGGCATCGGCAATCCAGCCGGCTTTCGCCACGCGCTGGCCGGCTGTGGATACCGCGTCGTCGCGATACGCGAGTTTGCGGATCATCACGCGTATGGCGACGAAGACCTGGACGCACTAGCCGCCTGGGCCGACAAGCTGGACGTGGCGGCGATCGTTTGCACCGGCAAGGATCTGGTGAAAATCGCCGACCGCTGGCGCGCCAATACCCCGCTGTGGGCGTTGCGCGGTCGCTTGCGAATTCTCCACGGTCAAAGTGAGCTCGAAGCAGCGCTTGCATCGCTGATCGCCCGAGCAATCGGCACGTCGATCTAAATCTTCCACGGATCGCGCGGCTCGCGGTGCAGCAGTCCGTTGGCTTCGTCGTCGCCGACGAAGCGTTCGGCAGAGGGATTCCACGCCAACGTTCGTCGCAATTGATAGCCCAGGTTGGCCAGGTGACAGATCGTGGCCGATCGGTGGCCGATCTCGACGTCGGCGGCCGGCACGCGCCGTGCGCGCGCCGCGTCGAGCCAGTCGCGGCCGTGGTCGTCGGCGCGATACAGCTTGACGTCCCCCTCGCCCAGCGGCGTCTTGACGATCTCCGCGGGCATGCTCTCCAGCTTGCCGCGGTCGACATAGATCGTGCCGGCCTCTCCCTCGAAGGTGCATCCGCTCGGACCGCCGTGAAAAATTTCGACGCCGTTGGCGTACGTGAATTTCAGCCCGCTGACCTCATCGCCCGTCGGCGGCTCGATCTTCACCGGCCCACTGTCGTCCATGCCAAGCGCCCACTGTGCGATATCGAAGTGATGCGCGCCCATGTCGGCCAGGCCGCCGCCGGCAAACTCACGATAGTTGCGAAACGCCGGGAAATGTTTGTGAACGCCCTGGGGACACAACTCCTCGTGATAGCCGCGCCATGGCGCCTGGCCCAGCCACAGGTCCCAATCGGTTCCCTCGGGCACCGGTTGCTCGGGCAGGTCGCACGGCACCGGCGGCGCTCCTACGCCCACGCGCACCGTCTTCACCTTGCCGATCCGTCCGTTGCGCACCAACTCGGCCGCGGTGCGAAACAGTCCGCCAAACTCGGTCCTTTGCTGGCTGCCGGTCTGCAGAACGACCTTGTTGGAACGCACTTCGTCGACCAGCCGCCGCCCTTCGCCGATGGTGAGAGTCAGCGGCTTCTCGCAATAGATGTCCTTGCCGGATCGCGCCGCCAGGATGGCGGGGATCGTGTGCCAGTGATCGGGCGTGGCGATCAGCACCGCGTCCAATCCGTCGCGCGCCAGTAGTTCGCGAAAGTCGTTGTAGGTGGTGCAGCCAGCGAAGTTGGTGGCGCCTGACTGCTGGGCGTAGTAGTCTTCGATGGTTTGCTTGCTGTGCTCGCGGCGAGCATCGACCACGTCGCACACGGCCACGATCTGCACGTCGGGATATTTGAGAAATCGATCGACGTGATAGCGGCCCATCGTGCCGACGCCGATCATGCCCAGGTTGATCCGGTCATTCGCTTCGGCCCGTGCTTGCTTGCGAGCCCGCAGGACCAGCGGTCCCGCCACCCCCGCGGCAATAGCGCCGTGAATGAATCGACGGCGCGAAACCCCAGCGGAAACGGCACGAGCGGTCATGAGAGAATTCCTGCAAGGCGGAGGATATGTGGTGCGGCACCGGCAGTGTCGCGTCCGCCCCAGAATAGTCGGCCCGCCCGCCCCAAGCAACGAGGCGCCGCGCCAGTCAATCGTTCGGCTTCGTCCCTCGTTTCCTCCCGCCTCTGGCTTCCTGCCTCCTGCCTCAACTAGTCCCCTCCGCCCAGATCTTCGTCGATGGCTCTTAAGATCAGGTCGTTCTCGCGCCGTTCGTGTTCGTGAAATGCTTCGCAGAAGCCGCGGTAGTCTGCGGCCAACTGGGCAACGGCTGTATCGGACGTTTCGTGATAGAGAAGCTGTTCGGCGCGCTCCGCCAGCGCGCACAGTTGCGCATAGAGTTCTCCGTGTTGCGAGCGCAACTGGTCGGCTTTGCGGCTCAAACGCGGTGCCACGGCCAGCGCATCCTCGAAATAGCCATAGGCCTCTTCCAGCGAAAAGTGCATGGCCAACTGGTCACGCAGCTTTTCGAAGAAGTCGGCCAGCCGGTCGTACTCGATTGTCATCCACTCCGGCCGTTCCAGCATGGCGCCGGTATGGTGCATGAGCTGCCGCAACTCGTGATGGTCGTCCTTGATCTCCTGCAAGAACGCGGCGTTGATCGAAATCGTCCTCGAGACAATCGCCATGGCGTCCTCCTCCGACGCACCCGAGGTGCAGCTTGCAAGAGTCGTTGCCCCAGGCAAATGGACAGACCGCCCCGCACCGGCAGCGCGGGTCTGCCAACGAGTCGCGTGAATCAGGCTAGTTTTTCGAATCCCTGCGCGGCAAAGTCCGCGCGTCCGCCTGTCGAGAGTATCTACGTTCCTGGAACGAAACGCGGCGCGTATGAAACGATGAATGACGTGACGACTCCTACTCTACCCGGTCGCGGCGAAAAATGTCAACCTAGCCCTCGGGTTGCGACCCCATGCCACGATAGAGGCACACCCAGCGGCACAAGACGTGCATGCACGCCGGCGGCGCGGTACGATGGCTGCGAACAGCCCGTTGAAGTATTCGACGGGCTGCGTGATCGCACGGATGCGATCTCAAAATGACGACGCACGTCGTTATTTTGCGAGCCGTGCGGAGCTTTGCTCCGCACTTAGCGAGGTTGAAATAAGGCACGATGGCTTGTTTCAACGGACAGCTAAGGCGGTAGGCGCTGGGACTGCAAACGCATCGGTTCCATACATCTCCATACATCACATCTCCAGGCCGCGGCGCGATCGATGGCGCAGTCACTGAGGAGAAAACTTGCATGAGCACGACCAGCAAGTACCTGCGGCGTGATCCGGCGGATGCCGAATCGTGGCCGGAGACGTGCGGCGAGATTCGCTGCCTGGTGGAGGAAAAGGATCAGGCCGCCGCCGAAGTCCACCACGTCAAGATCCAGGACGCCAAGTTGCACTATCACGAGCGGACCGACGAGTTCTACTATGTCATCGACGGCCAAGGGACGATGGTCCTGGACGACGAGCAAATCGAGTTGCACCGGGGCGTGGTTGTGTACGTTCCCCGCGGCGTGCGGCACAAGGCCATCGGCCGGCTGACGGTGCTCACCGTGTGCATCCCGCGGGGCGTGCTGGGAGACGTCCACGAGGTCGAGTGAAGCGGAACTATCCGCTCTTGGCGGACTACCAGGGAGCTGCAAAATGGACGTCACTCAGTTGCCGTTCAACCGGCTCATCGGCCTGGAGCCGGCAGCCGCCGACGGCGAGTTTCT
>JBGSYQ010000598.1:0-12756 GCA_041750795.1 Pirellulales bacterium
GAATAGCCTGCGACTGATATGGCCAGCCAGTGGCGCGGTCTGCGTGCATTGCATTGCGCGGCGACTCCCCAGGACGCTATGAGCGATGCGGACTTTGGAATTCACCATCAGCATATCCGGCCTGGCGGACACAACCAAGAACTGTGTGGATCCCGGCCTGTATTGGCACCGAGTGCAGCGACTCGCGTTCAGTTAGCTGCCTGTTAAATAAGGTTCATCACGGAATTCCGGGGAAAGCGGCGCGGATTTTGAGGAAGAAGTATTCGTCGTCGCGGAAGCCGTAGGCCATGCGCCCGTGACAGACCGCGAAAACGTTGACCTCGCTAGCGCCCAATGCAAGCCGCCGGAGCGGCTCAACTGCGAAAACACGATCAGGGTTCTTGCCTCATCCTAGCTAGCAAAGGGCGACAGTATTCCATCAATCCAATGTCGATCAGCTCCTGTTCCAGGTCGCTGACCGTCGGGTCGCTGAGGGTTTGAACAACTTCGTCAACCAGTGCTTCTGCAAATCGGTCGCGTGCCCGATGCAGGTTCTGGCGCACCCAGGCTGCATTGACTTCCTTGCCCAATTGCTCGCTGAGCTCGCGTGCGATCTGTTCCGAGCGTAAGTCGGGATTTGCCGCCCGGAATCGCAGGACCGCGTAAAACGGCTTGCCGCTTTCCTGTTCCAGTTCGGCGAGTGAGCCCCAAGCGCGATTCAACAATTCGTTCCGCCAGCTCATCAGAAACACCTGGTCGGACTCATGCGATTCGTCCGCGGAAGCCGCCGGCTCGTGCTCGGCAAGCAAGGCGAGTGGTTGCTTCTGTCGGCGACGATGGAAGTCGCCGATCAGGTGGTACAGCACTCCTTTCAGAAAATCACGGAACCGCCCGCGCGTTGGATCGGCCCCCCGCAGGTCCCCGCGGACAAAGCGCAGCGCGAACTCTTGTGAAAGCTCGTCGGCGGCGTCTGCGTCACGAAGGGCCCCTAGCAGATACCGGTACACGACTTTGCCGTAACGCGCCAGCAATTGCTCCTGTGCCGAGTTGACCACCTGGGTGGCCTCGTCGCCGTGGGCCCGGCACACAACCGTCCAAAGCGTTTGGATTTGGCTGAGCCGTTGCGGTAGTTCCGACGGTGACATACGGTGGGCCCTCTGGTGCGAGAACCGGAGCGCCTGCCGAGGGGAATCGTCGCGGCCGGCAGGGATCGATTCTAACGCCTTCCCCCACGAGAGGATACGAAATTGCAGTCCGGCTCCCAGAAAATCCGCGAAAGGCTGTCACAAGGGGTCAGCTCATGCGAACGAGGAGCAACGGCCCAGCGAGGTCGACTCACCTTCCAATCCTTGGACCCGAAGTTAGGAGATACGACCATGTACCCGCTCCGACAGCTACTAACCGTGTGCATCATGGCGACCTGTCTGTGTTCGGCAATTCCCGAATCGGCCAACGCTGGCAAGGCCCAGCCGAAGCCGGCGGCGCGAAAAGCGGCCCCGCCAAAGGCCGCGGCCAAGCGGTCAGCGGCGCTCGCCAAACGCGCACCAGCACCCAAGAAAGCGCCGCGAAAACAGCCTGCTGCGGTAGCCAAGTCGAAGAAGCCGGCCGGCGTTGCGGCACGATCGATCACGGCCAAGCCGGCGACCGGCAAGAGTCCGAAGAGATCGAGCTCCGCCAGTGGAAGCACTCAGCGCGGTGCAACGGCCGCCAAACCGAAGAAGGGGCCCGCCGTAGTGGCGAAGGGCAAGAAGCCGCGCACGGGCGGCGCGTCGGGCAAGATCGTGACCAAGCATCCCGACGGCACGTCTTCAACGGTCACTTGGGGACTCAGCCCCAAGAAGGCCAGCGGCGGATCGGCGGACGGTACCCAAACCGGCATCCGCGACAAGGTTAAGTCACTGCACGGGCGGTGGGATCTGAGCAATGGAGACAACTGGGATCATAAATGGACGGACCGCTATAAGCACCCCACAGATCCAATGACAACGGTGGTGACTTCGACGCTCAAAAATGGGGATAAGGTCACCAGATTCATGCGGTCAGGCGCCTATCGCCCCACTGACAAGGACACGAAGGTTGTCAGGCGTCAAAATGGGACGATTGATACAGTGGTGGGAGTTGACCTACCCGACTATCCAATCACGCAGTGGCTGCAAGTCCTCCCCGACGGAAGCAAGACATATCGCGACAAGGACGGTACGGTCATCAAAAAGGACGGCAACGGGCGGACTATCTATCCGGTTCAGCAGACACCAGCACCTCCGGCCAATGACGGAAAGCGCCGGGTCGTTTCGATCGACCGCCTCGGTTACGACACGAAGGGACGACCGCTGCCGGGCGGCGGTCGGAATGGCGACAAGAGCCCAGAAGGTTCCGTCGGCGCAGACGGCAGGCCGCTCAAGGACTTCAAGTCGGTCGACGACCTGGTCAGTCAGTTCGGAAATACCACCGGTGGCCAGCCGGCCGGCGAAGATTCGAGCAACGCAGTGCCGGGCAGCAGCTCGAGCAGCGGAAGTTCGGGCAGCAGCTCGAATTCAGGCTCGAGTCAAGCTGGCGGCGATGGCTTCGATGCGGCTCCAGGCAGCAGTTTTCCCGACGACTCCTTTTCGGGCGACCTGGGCGCCTACGACAACACTGGCGGCGACGACGATTCCTTCGACAATACCACCGATGACAGCGACGACTCCAACGGCGACCCCGACAGCGGCGACGGTGCCGGCGGTGACAACGCTGGAGGTGCTGCTGGCGACGGTGGTGGCCAAGCGCCACCCGCTGGACTCGAGTTTCCCGACGACGATTCCGCCGCTGATCCTCCGAAATCCGACGGGTTTGAGCCGGCTCCCGGCGGATTTGGAGACGATCACAATAACGGCAGCGGCGATTCAGGTGACGGCGATGGCTCCGATGACGGGTCTGGCGACGACGGCTCCGACGACGACGGCTCCGACGACGACGGCTCTGACGACGATGGCTCCGACGACGACGATCCCGACAATAGCAGCGAGGTGCCCTCGGACAATTCTGGCGTCGGTTACACGCCGTCGGATCCGGATCAAGCTCCGGTCCGCCGCGGTCCGGCCACAGCCGCGCTGCGTGACGCATTGAGAAATCGGGTGCTCGGCGGCAACGGGAACAACACCACGCCGACGGACGACGATTCCGGCAGTAGCGGGAAGGGGGACACCCTCGTGGGAAACCTCGGGCCTGCCAAGCAGGTTCGCACCAAAGAGGATCTGATCGGCATGCCGCGGGACGACCGCAGTGAAATGCCCGCTATGAGCGCAGGCTCTCACCCTGGGTTTGGTCCTGATCCGAACGAGGTCATGCCGACCCCCGATGCTGAGGATCCTCAGCAGCCACGCAACTCGGGTCCGCCGATCGTGAACCAGACCGACACCCTGGGCAACGACGGTTCGGGCCAGCAGCAGCCGGGCTCAAACGGCGGCGCGACAGCCTCGAACGGCAGCCAGGATCAGACTGGCTCGGCTGGCACGAGCCAGTCAGCAGCCCGCACTGCCCGCAGGTCTGGTCCGGCGGGTGCGGCGGTCGAGCGATTCCTGAAGCTGGAGAGCGCCAGGGGCCGGATCGCACCCTCCGGGTGACCCGGCAAGTGCTTTCGAGCGATTTTTTCGAAGTGTACTTGGAGACGCCCGGTGAGCTGATGGCCGCCGGGCGTCTCTTTTTTTCGGAACACTGTCACAACGCTGAGATGCTCCCGAACAAGAGACAGTTAGGGGTCAAAACCGCACCGAAACACGCATTGTGGCAAAGGAGCCGATCATGTCTCGCTCAATCAAAACCTGGTTCATTCTGGCGTTGGTATTGGCAGTCGCAGCACAAGCGGCCGTGGCGAAAGGGCCGAGCCTCGGCAAGGGAATCTCCCGCAGCAGCATCAGCCGTCCGTCCGTCAGGTCGGCGGCGATTCCACGCATGAGCCAAGCGCGTATGCCGGCTCGTAGCAGCATGGGCAACGTGCGGCCGTCAACGGGGAATCGCGCGAGCGCCATTCGCAGCGGAAATCAGGGCAGCAACGTCCGCAGCATCACTCCGCGGAACAACACGAGCAACCTGACTCCCATTGCCCGCAATCGCACGCCCATCGACCGGGGCAACCTGGTCCGAACCAACCCCGTCTCTCCGAACCTGGGAACCGGCAATCTGGTGCGGAACAATCCCATCGTCAGCGGCAATGCAGGTCGCTTGAATAGCGGTAGTTCAAACAACAGCTCGGGAAACGACTCGAACCGCATCCCGCGCAATCAACAGCAGCAGATTCCCCGCAGGGAGCCCGACCGCATTCCGCGCATCCAACCGACCGAGCGACCCGAGCGGCCAGTCGTTCCCGAACTTCCCGAGTTAGCTGATGCGGGACCGCCGGGACGTTCGATTCCGCGTGGACCTAGCATTCGCAATCCGCTCCCCGGGGCGAGTGATTCGCCATCGACCGGACTGCCCGCGAACCCGTCGCCGGACGCGCCCCCATCGAACCGTGTACCGGTCAATCCGCCATCGAATCGCGTGCCCGTTAACCCAACGCCAGTCGATCCTCCGGCGACCGTTTATCCACGGGATCCGCTGCCCATCAATCCGCCCGTCGCGAACGATCGCTCCAACCCGGGCAACGATGAAATCGGCACGGGAGTTGCCGATCTGGAGCCGTTCGTTCCCGACCAAGAGCTCATCGTGACTGATGGAGACGGCGTGGAAATCCCTGGTGTGGGTCCCGTCGAAGATGCCCCGGCGCCGATCGATGCAGGCACGGTAGTCTCGACGATCAGCGATTTGATTTCCCAGTTCGCTGGCGGCGGCGGTGGCGCGGCAGCGGACAGCGGTGGCTATGGTGTCGAGGAAGCTGCGGACTACGAACCGACTCTCTCGGAATCGGTTGACGCCGTTGCCGACGAACCGGGCAGTGCCGATTCGATGGACATCGAGCTGACCGAAGTGCGGCTGGTCGCGGCCGGCAACGTCGAGCAAAAGGTCGGGCCGCGGTTCCGCCTGTATTGCCGCAATAACGGCTCGGTCGAAGCGCCGAAGTTCCACGTCAGCGTGCTGGTTGATGTCGGCAAGGAGCTGACCGAGACGGCGCACATGGTGACGATAGAGTCGGTCGGCATGATGCCGGGCAAGAGCCAGACAATCGACGTTCAGTTGCCGGTCGAAGTCCTGAAGATGACGACCGAGAACGATCCGTGGGCCCGTCCGTTTGAAACGTTCGCGGCCATCATCGACAGCGATGACAGCCTGACGGAAACGAATGAGGACAACAACGTCCTGCTGTTGGCTCGCGACGCGATCAAGTCGGTGAAGACCGCCTCAACCAAGCGACCGGCGGCCAAAGAGGCGAAGTCGACCAATGCCGACGAAGTCTCTTCGGTGAACTAGCAGGCGAACATCGTTCGTGACTCAACCAGTCGGCCGATGTAAGTGAACCGCCCGGAGAATCAACTCTCGGCGGTTCGCTCGTTTCGTTTGCCAATCGCAAGTCGATCGTGTGTCGCTCTCTGTTGTGTTGTGCCAGTAGCCGGCACCCGGGCCTCGCCTGTTTCCTGACCCCCCCCACGGAATTTGCTGCGTTGACACAACGCTTTGGCGATGTTCCATGACCACATTAAAGGGGCGGACGACGGCACTTACGGAGGCGCTCGTTTTATGCCGCCGTGGTCGGCCAAATACTGCCTATCTCTGTTGGTCGGCCCGCCTCGACGATCGATTTTGTTTACTGAGCTGTCGAGACTCAGATCCCAGGGACGCTGGACATTGATAGCTTTTCGGATCAGCGGGGTCCCTGTTGATTTCAGGAGATGCCCGCTACGGCGAGCACTTTCAACAGTTTCTGCGTGACGCGGACTCATTGCGATTGCTTGCAATGATGTCGATAATCGGGGGGGGGGGAGGATCCATAATGGCCCGAATTGAGCAATCCTATGACGCGGCTGGCAATATGCCCGCAAGGACACGTCTGGTCGGCGGCCGGAACCGCTGGTGATGAGGGTGGGTTAATCTGTCCGGTCTGCGGTCAGACGGGCGCCCAGGCTGCCGTCGAGCAAACCGTCGGTCACGAAACCCTCGAACCCTTGTGTGTCCCTCCCGTCATCAGCGATGTCCAACCGATACGCCCTGTCGATGGCCAGGCCAGTGAGCATAGGGACAGCGGCAAGCCAATTGTTCCCGGTTACGAGATTGTACGAGAGCTCGGTCGCGGCGGGATGGGCGTGGTCTACCTGGCACGACACCGCGAACTGAATCGGCCGGTGGCGCTGAAAATGATTCTGGCCGGCGCGCATGCTGATGCCGAAACTCTATCGCGTTTCCACCGTGAGGCCGAAGCAGTCGCCCGCTTGCAACACCCAGGCTTCGTGCAAATCCACGAGGTGGGGGAATACCAGGGCCGGCCGTACCTAACGCTGGAATACGTCGACGGCGGTAATCTGGCTCATCATCTCGCGGGGGCTACGCTGGCGCCTCGCGCGGCGGCGCGGCTCGTTGAGACGCTGGCGCGCACTGTCCATTACGCACATCAGCGCGGCATCGTGCATCGCGACCTTACCCCGCGCAACATTCTGTTGGCGCGCAGCAATTCCAGGCACGGAATTCGACTGAACGCGGCGGATCTCAAAGAATGTGAACCGAAGATCACGGATTTCGGCCTGGCCAAAGAGCTCGATGGCGACATGGTCCAGACCCAGACCGGCATGGTCATGGGGACGCCCAGTTACATGTCACCCGAACAAGCGCTGGGCAAAACGCGTGAAATTGGTCCGGGCGCCGATATCCACGCGTTGGGCGCAATACTTTATGAGACGCTTACCGGCCGGCCGCCATACCTCGCGGAAACCAGCTACGATACGCTCGTGCAGGTGATTGAACGGGAGCCGACCCCACCGACGCGCTTACAGCCCAGCGTGCCGCGAGACCTGGAAACAATCTGCCTCAAGTGCCTCGCGAAGGATCCGCTAAAACGGTACACCAGCGCCGAGGCGCTGGCCGATGACTTGCATCGGTTCCTCGTCACCGAGCCGATCCTGGCACGCCGCGTCTCGTGGCGCGAGCGTGCCTGGAAATGGGGCCGACGACACCCGGCGGTTACAGCGCTGTTGGTCGTCGTCCTGCTGGCGGTGACCACGCTCACCGTCGGGAGCGTCGCCTACAGTGCACGTGTACGCGGCGAGCGCGATCGAGCCGAAACGAATTTTCAACTTGCCATGCAAGCCGTCGATGAAATGCTGACGGAAGTCGGCGAGGAGCAGTTGGCCTCCGAGCCGCGTATGGAGGAAAAGCGCAAGGCCCTACTTGCCAAGGCGTTGGCTTTGTACCAACAATTTCTCGCGCAGAAGGGGGAGGACGCGCGCGTGCGCCTGCAAACGGCACAGGCTCACCGCCGAATGGCCGACATTCTACGGCTGCTCGGACAGCACGATACGGCCCGCCAGGCGTACCAAGAGGCCGCCGTGATGCTGGAGCGATTGCACTTTGAGTCTCCCGGCGATGCGCGATATCGCCGACAAATGGCGTACTGCCACAATATGCGCGGCGAGGCGTTGCGCGCCGTCGGCCATCACGAGGAAGCCGAAACCGCCTATCAACAAGCGGAGTCGGTTCTCACGTCGCTTGCTGCGGAGGACGATGACGATGCGTCCAGCCGACAGGAACTGGCACGCACGCTTTACAACCGCGGCATCCTCCAGCGCCAGACACAACGATCCACCGAAGCCGAAAGCCAGTTTCGGCAAGCCGTGACGTTGCTGGCCGAACTCATCAATCGCGACCCAGAGACTCCGACACTCCAACAGCATCTGGCCCGATCGTATCTCAATCTCGGCACGGTCATACCTTCACAAGAACGATATGCGGACGCTAAGGAAGCCGACGACGAAGCGATCGAGATTCTTGTCGCACTCTCCGTGAGATTTCCCGACAACCCTGACTACCGACATGAATTGGGAGTGGCGTACAACAATCTCGGCAACCTATTTGTACGAACGAATCGTTTGACTGAGGCGAGGACAGCTTTTTCCCAATCGTTGGAGGGATTTCAGGAATTGGCGCGTGATTTCCCCAAGGTGCCGACGTATCGGCAGGAGCTCGCCAATTCATTCAATAGCCTGGGTAGCGTCCGTTCGTACGATAAGGACTATGTCGGCGCCGCGGCAGCCTGGGAGCAGGCAGCCGAACTACTCGAAGGTCTCGTCAGCGAGCATTCAGACGTCGCTGCCTACAAGGGCGACTTAGGCATGGTACTGGGAAACTTAGGACTCGCCTATCATTCCCGCGCTCAATGGCCGCAGGCTCGCGCCTATTTCGATCAGTCGATCGACTCTCTGAAGCAGGTGCTGGCGGACCATCCCGACGAGGCGTTTTATCGCCAATTGTTGCGAGACAACTACCAGAACCTGGCGGAGGTGCTCCTATCGTTGCATGACCACGCCGGCGCAGCCGAGGTCGCAGGGGCACTGGCGGAGGTTTTTCCCCAGGATGGTCGCGATCGCTATCTGGCGGCGTGTTTCCTCGCACGCTGTGCGAATGAGGCACATCACAAGAATCAACCAGGCCAACAAGATGTCGTCTCGCCACCCTACGTCGAAGAGGCCGTGGCAATGTTGCAACAGGCTGTAGAGCGCGGTTTTCGAGATGCCCAGCAGGTCGACAAAGATTCCGCAGAGGTCTTGCTCTCGTTGGCCGCGCGGCCGGACTTTCAGCAGGTGGTCGACCAAATCCGCAGCGCGAGTCAGCAGATCGACCATCCCTCCGCCGAATAAGGTTGCGGGGGCCTACTGCGAGCCAAATGGATGCTCAACGCGATGTGCTAGCAGTCGCGATCTCGCAATGCTTGCGACGGGTGTCGCCGCAGCGCCAGTTTTCTTGACGACGCGCGGGCCGTGCGGTCGATACCCAGGGATGCGTGAACATACCCCGAGCGCGGCAATACATTGGCGCTTGGACGGAGCCCTCCATGTGCCTCTGGTGCAAGTTCCTAGCCGTAGTTTTCGCCACCTCGCTCGCGGTGGGTCAGGCTACGACCGCTCGCGCGCAGGGAACCACTGGTCCGGCTATCCGCGACAGTAACGTAGGCTACATCGACCCGGCGATCCCGGGCAATTTCGATCGCTTCCGCTACGATGCAGCCTATCAGAATACGCGACCCACACGGGCGGAATTCTTTTGGGCGCCTGGGCCGCCATTCGGCGGCGGACCGACCATACCAGAGCGATCGGTCGACTATCAGGACATCCTGATCTATGCCGAGCGGCTCGTCGCGCCGCAAACATCCCTCTTCCTGAATGTGCCCGTGCGGTTTCTCAACCCGGAACTTAATCCGAATACGGCTGGATTGGTCGACATCAGCGCGGGTGTCAAGCATGCGTTGATCTATGAAGACGACCTGGTGGCTTCCATTCAGTTTCGCGTTTTCGCGCCTTCCGGCGACTTCCATCGCGGCCTGGGCAATAGCCACGTGAGCCTCGAGCCGGCATTGTTGATCTACAAGCCGCTTGAAGCCGGCTGGGTCGCCGAAGCGGAGCTGCGCGACTGGATTCCCGTCGGCGGTGGCGAGTTTGCTGGCAACATTATCTCCTACGGCATTGGCCTGCACTACGACCAATGGTACTGGGGCAAGTGGAACGTCGTGCCAATCTCCGAGTTCATTGGCTGGACGGCGCTCGGGGGCCAGGTGACCGCCGTGGATTCGAGCGGCGTGGCCGCTATCAGTGAAGCGGCGGGCAACTCGATCTTTAATATCAAGGCTGGAATGCGGATGAAGTATAGCTCCAACTGGGACGTCTATATGGGCTATGGTACGCCCGTGACCGGCGACGCCTGGTATCGAGATACCTTCCGAGTTGAATTACGGTTGCTTCGCTGACTGCGATCCTACGACGGAAGTCGCAGGGCGGCGGGCAATGAGGCCCCTTGGTCGCCCGAGCCGCTGACATCGCTAAACTAACCACGCCCCCGAGGGCGAAACTCAACAACCTCAACTCGCTAACGCCACCCTCCCAAAAATCCCATTCCCGCTGAACCAAGACAGCATGGTCAACTAGTAAATATGACCCGGTTCTCTCGCTCAGCGAAACGGATGTGGTCCTCGTCGGCTGCCTGCAATAGTCCGGCGTCGGTCGTCGTGGTCACATCGATACCGCGCGTGCGAAGTGCGGTCGCGATCTCGTGATCGACGTGCTCGTCAAGATGAAACCGAATCGCCATGAACGTCCGTGTCCTTGAGCTTCAATTCGAGAGGCCCTGGTCCGGACTTCGACTTGATTTCGGCAACGGACATCCCGTCTTGTCGGATTTCTTCGAGAATGGCCTCGCGATGATCGAAGTAATAAGACAGCGCCGCGTGAACCTGGGCGAGCGTCAAGTGTGGCAGCGAAGCGACGATCTGGTCGGGAGATTTTCCACGAAGCTCGGAATCAGCGTAGATGTCTTGCACGCGAACGCGAGTGCCTACCAAGTACGCCCGCAGCCGTCCCTCACGATTGGGCCTTAGCTCGATATACGCCTGGTGAACAGGTTGTGCCTTGCTGCTCATGGCCAAGGTCCGTTCATTCGAGTGATGGTCACGCTGAGTCGACTCTCAGGGGCGACTCGCTCCCCTGATTCTAAGGCTACCACGGGTGTTGCCCGGCGGTCTACAGGCTTGCTACACAATCGCCTGCGGAAACGTTTCCACGCGCAAATTGACAACTCGCACCATCAGCCCCTCGGCCGCAATCGAGAAATAATGGTCCAGAAACTCGCTTGAGGCCAGTTCTTGCCGCGTTAATCCTTCCACCGGCAGCCCCGACTTGAGCAGCACCAACTCTTCCGCGCCAAGTCGTACGGCCACGCGCGCGGCAATCGAATCGCTCGTCACCTCCCAGCTACAGGGCAACGGCTCCGCGCCGTCGGCGTCATCGCGCATGAATCGCTCGACGTCGAAGACGTACAGGCCGTTGCCATCGAGCTGCTGCAACGACTCGAAGTCCGTGACTAACTTGTCGGCGCCGAGCAACTCGGCGGCCAGCGCGGCGGTCAGGCTCATGCCGTGAATTGCCAGCCAGTGGCAAGCTTCGGCGCCCAGCGAGCCCACGCGATCCAATTCGCGCAGCGCGTCGACGATCGCGCCGCCGCCGACCACCACGATGTTCGTCGCCTTCGGTTGCACGGCAAGCCAGCTTGCAAACGCGGCCGGCAGCTCGGGCCAGTCCAACAAGCTGCCCCCCAGCTTGATCGCGCGGCGAGTACGGTTCACTTCGATCCCTCGCGCGCGATCACCGCCAAAGCGTGCGCCGGCGCGCAGCGCGAAAGCTCAGGCCCCAACTCGCGCGACAGCGACACCACCGTCCCCTTCAACTTCAACTCATCGACGATCCGCCGCGCCAGAAACTCGCCCCGCCCGGAGATCACCACCGTGTGCGGCGGTTGCTGCAGCCGGGCGATCAGTTGCACGGCGATCGACGCGATCTTGCGCAATTGCGCTTGCGCCAGCGCATCGGCCACCAGCCGTGCGTCGGTCTCGCTGAATGTCTCGCGATCGGCGCAAATCGAACGTGCCAGCCGGTCGCGCGCCGCATCCTTGGTCGCGGGCCGATGGTCGGCCGTGTTCGTGGCGTTGGGCTCCTCCGGCAAATCACCCAACATCAGGTACGCGTCCCACATCGTGGCAAACAGCTCCTGGGCCAAGGGACACTTGCGCCCCCGCCACGGCACCAGCGACGTCACCGCGCACACCGGGCTGCGCTGCACGCCGGAGTAAACAAGCTCTCCGTTGACCATCCGGTTCGGATCCGTCTTGCCGATCGTCACCGGCACGCCGTCGACCAGCGGAATCACATCGCAGGTGGTCGAGCCGACGTCGATCAACAGGCCCGAGCCCTCCGACACGTAGCGGCCGGCAAAGCTGGCCAGCGCGTGCCAGTTGCTCGAAGCGGCCAATAGCGGCTGGCGCATGCCGGTTTGCAGCGAGACCAGCTTGCCGTTGGTGAGATACACGCGAGTGTGCCGCCCGTCGGCGGCGACCTGCAGCGCGTTGAGAATGAACTTCACCCCTTCGGCCTTGGTAGTGAAACAGTCCGCCAGTTCGCCCGTCATCGTGGCGGCAATGTGGTCGACCTTGGGCACCAGCGAGATGACGGCGCGCAGCGCGTCGGTGAGTTGCCGCGGGTTCTCCCACATCGGAAAAGGATGCGAAACGGCAACGCCCTGGCCGTCCGCCGCCTTCAGATTGGCGCCGCCGATATCGAGAGCCAGCCACTTCATACGCCACCTAGGAATACCCGCTGAATCTTACGTCGCGCCGGCCGCTTGACCGAAGTGAAACAGGCCGCAACGGCGGCCCGTCTTGCTTGCGTTTTAGTCAGACGCCGACCGGCGCCGCCCCCGGCTTAATCCGCCCCGCGGCCTCGAATTGTATCTCTCCGGTGTGCCACGACAACTCGACTTTGCCTCCCTCGGCCATTGCCACCATCGCCGCGCCCAGATTCTCGCGCGCCAGCGCCCGCAACCCAACATAAGACGTCGTCAACCGCGGATTGATCTCCACAACCACGTCGTCGCCGCCCGATGGATCCGTGCCCAAGACCAGGTCGACGCCGAGATAACCCAGCGGCGCGTCGAGCGTGGCCACCGCCCGCTCGGCTAAGCGAGTTGCACGCTCGGACAACGGCGCCGCCACGGGGAGCGAACCGCCGCAGTAAACAAATCGTCGATCGTCGCTCAAATATTGCCGGCACGCGCACAACGGCACGATTCCACGCGGTCCGCACAGGCACGCCACGCTGGCCGGCAGGCCCGGGC
>JBGSYQ010000599.1:0-27189 GCA_041750795.1 Pirellulales bacterium
ACGCCAACCTGACTCTGCTCAGCAAATCCCGACGGGGGCCGAAGAAGAAACGCCGAACCCCCAACTGCACCAACATCCGACACCTCTCCACCAAACGTGTCCTCGACAAGTACGGCTAATGCATGTTGAAAGGGGTGGCCAGATCATGCCCTGAAAACTCAGTGCCTTTCGGCCACGAACGCGCGTACTCGCGCAGGCGTGCCCAAGGCGTTGGGCTGTGCTGGTGAATCAGGTCTGGCGGGTTGCCGATTTCCTCTGCCGCACGCGCGGCATCAAAACAGGTGCGGAGATTGCCCGCCAGATCGTGCGGGGCACCGGCATACTCCACCCGCTCCTTCGCCTGATAGTACCGCGCGATTTCGGCAGTCCAGGATCGGCTCTGCCGCTCGGCGGCTTTCTGCTTTTCGAGCCGCTCTACTTGCTCTCGATTACGTTTTTCAACCAGTGTGCCAACGTCCATGAATCCATCCTTTCGCCCGGGTCGGCCGGTCGCCGCGTGGCAGGATGGAGCCACACGGCGCCGGTCGAATGCGGTGATCAAGCCGCGCCCGGAGTAGTGTTACCGATTCTGTTACCAACTCCCTTGATTTCTCGCCACGGCCCGACACGCGGGCCAATTCATTGTACCGCGATTGTTCGCAATTCGTAGTCAGTCCGAAACCTGTCGCTAGGTTGCCGCCGCGCTATAGATGCGCGTGGTCTCGATCGATTCGCCGGATGTCAGTTGCGGCAGGATCGTGGGCACACGCTTGGCCAGCATCGTCTTGCCCGAACCCGGAGGACCAAGCATCAGGATGTTGTGATTTCCGGCCGCGGCAATGGTGACGGCGCGCTTGGCCATTTCCTGGCCGCGGACGTCGGCAAAGTCGACGTCATAGTGCGCATACTCGGCGAACCAGTCGGTCAGACGCGGCGGCGTGGGCTCGATCTCGATCGCCCCGGTGAAAAAGGCCACGGCCTGTGCCAGGCTGGAAACGGCGAACACCTCGACCCCTTCGACCACCGCCGCTTCGGAGGCACTGGCGGTCGGCACGACCAGTCCTTCAACGCCCGGCTGACGGGCCGCGGCCATGGCCATCGACAGGGCGCCTCGAGTGGAACGCGTCGATCCGTCGAGCGCCAACTCGCCGACTACCGCATAGCGCTCGAACAGGTCCGAAGCGATTTGCCCGCTGCCGGCCAGCATGCCCAGCGTGATGGGCAGATCGAACGACGCCGCTTGCTTGGGAAGATCGGCCGGGGCCAGGTTGATCACCACGCGGTCGTCGGGTCGCAAGAAACCGGAATTGACCATCGCACGCTCGACGCGGTGGGTGCTCTCCTTGACGGCGGCCTCGGGCAGGCCCACCAGCACCGTCTTGGGAATGGCGCCGGGAGAAACGTCAACTTCGACTTCGACCGGCAGCGCCTCAATGCCCACGAGCGAGTAAGTGCGAAGCTTGGCGAGCATGTGTTCGAGACCTCAGCGCCCGACGCGTCATGGCGCGTCGCAGGCGCCATTGTCGCGGCCCCCCTGATGGATGGCAAGTGTCTGAACAAATAGGGCTACCAGGGCTCATTCGCGCCGGGCGACTCGTCGCCGCCGGGTTCACTATCGTTTGCGGAACAGATCGACGATGCCCATGATGAAGCCCACAAACCCGAACATTCGCATGGCACCAGTCAACGCGTGTAGTTCGCGGATGTCGCCCGGCGGAATGACAAGGCTGGCGATGAAGACGACCAGCGCGATTGCCAGCATGACGCCGCGCGGCATTTGGCGGGCGGCAGACCAAAGCGACGCCAGCGCGATCGCGACGACCAACAAGCTCACGACGACGACCACAACTCCGTACGTGTCGGCAATGAGCAGGTTGGATGGGTAAGCGTCGGGGATGCTCGCCAACAACGGCCGTGTCGTCTGAATGTCGGCCGGCGTTGGCAAACCTATGGCCGGCAGCAAGTGATGCCAGGAGATCACCATGGAAAGGTACCTCGAAATGGGGGCTGTGAACACCCACGGGAGTCTACTCTGTGGCTGCGCGTCAAGCAACTTCCGCACGCTGGCAAATCGCACGCGCTGGCAAGTAACGTACGTCGGCCCGCGCGCTGGCCTTGCTCTGGCGTTGATCGGCGCGCTATGGCTGGCAGGCGATCACTCCGCGCGACGGGCGGCTAGTTTGCTGCTGCGCATCATCGCGGCATCCCTTCCAACGAAAATTGCAGCATCGGCGCAACTGCAATCGTAATGCGATGCAGCGCATTGCCCGCGGACCAATTCAACGGTGGCTGCTCGGGCAATGGCACGTCAAATGCGTAGTGAGCCCCGAATATCCGTCACTCCGTTTTTCAGGAAACGGCATCCAGGTGTTCGAGGAGGAAAATCATGCGCCATCGAATTCATTGCGCCGCGATCGTCGTCGCCGCTTTCGCGGGAACAATGCTGCTGACACTGCCGGCAATCAGTCAACAGGCTACGCCCGATCGCCAGAAAGACCCGCCGCAGAAGGCCGAGCAGGAAGCGCAGGCCGCACCCCCACGCGCCGCCGACACGGATCCGCGGCAGGCACCGGCCGACACGCAACCAGCGCCCCAAGCGCGCCAGAAATCCCCGGCGCCAGATCAAGAACCGTCGCAACAGCAACCCCAGGCGCAGCAACCCCAACAGCAACAACAGCAAGATCTACAACGCCGCCCGCAACAACCGCGCGACAATGAGCAGGACGACGCACAGGACGCGGAACGTCGCGACCGACGGCAAGACCCCGCGCGGCAGCAACAAGCCGAGCAGCCGATGCTCGGCATCGAGTTTGGCGAGGGCCTGGCCGTGCAGTCGACGTCCGAGCGCAGCGCCGCGCGCGAAATCGGCCTGCGCGACGGGGATGAAATCGTCTCGATCGGCGGCCAGAACGTCCGCGATCGCAACCAGTTCCGCGCCATGTTCCATCAGCAAATCAATCGCCGCGGGGCGAATCGCGACTTTCGCATACCGATCGTCGTGCGCCGCAACGGCAACCTGCAAACACTCTATTGGACGGCGGCCGCACTCGGCCTTGCGGGCTACGGTCCGTTCGGTTCAGGCTATCGACCGCTGCCACCCGCGTATGTGGAGTATCGCTCGGGCTACCGCGGCGATCCCGGTCGAAGTGGCGCGTACCTGGGCGTGCAACTCGATCCGCGCTACCAAAATGCCGCCGTCGTGACCGAAGTTCATGCCAACACGCCCGCCGAGAAGGCCGGCCTGCAACCGGGCGACGTCATCTGGGGCGTCAACGACTTTGCGGTCAATTCGCCGTGGGAGTTGACCCAAGTGATCGCGCAGATGCAGCCGGGGCAAGAGGTTGAAATTCGCTTCAATCGCCCGGGCAACATCACGGTCGGACTGGGCGAGCGCGGCGAAGGCGAGGTTCGCACGGAGGCCCAGGATGCATCGGAGTCGCCGCAAAACATCCCGCCGCAGAACGATCGGCAGGCAACGCCTCCCGCCCCGCCCGGGCCAAGCCCGCAGCAGGAGGCGCCGCAGCAGTAACACACAGTCGCTAGACCAATCGGCCCGAAGTCTTTCGGGGCCACGCCCAGACGACTCTTGGTGGATGCAGTCGTCTGGGCCCTTTTTTGCGCGCACCAGTTCGCCGCAATCTTACCGCAACAGCCAAGACAACAAACCGACCACACAAACCACGATCCCCGGCACCAGCCACCACGGCTTGGGCGCCGGCGGTCAGTCTTCCTCGCGGATGTACTCGCCGCAGCGGCGAGCATGCCCAGCGTGATGGGCATATCGAACGACGCCGCCTGCTTAGGCAATTCCACCGGGGCGAGACTTCTGCGCGGAAGTATTGCGGCCCGAGTATGGTCCGTTTGAAGTCGCGGCGTTTCTTGGGGCCGGCTGGCGGGACTCCATTCGCAAGGCCCACGCTGCCGCCCAGCAGACCTACCGTCGCCGCCGCGAGGGAGTTTCTGGCCACCCTCCGCAATTCGATCAAATGACCATCCAACTCGACAAGGAGACTCAATAGTACCGATCATATTCGATCTTGCATTTGGGCAGGGCTTTACGGAGTTGCTCGATTGAGGCCACTGAAGCCTTGGAGAGTGTTCTCCCAGATATTTCAAGCTGTTTCAAATTGGATAGGTTGGCGAGTTGCGAGATTCCACTATCTGAAATCGCGGGCGCTATCCAAACATTCAGGCGTTCCAGCTTCCTTAACTGGCTGATTGACACGAGCGATGCGTCCGTCATCGGTGCGCAAAGTGCTATCCGCAAGTTTATGAGCGACGGGACTTTATTTAGGCTTGCGACATCAGAGTCCAGCAGGCTTCCGCACCGCTCGATTTCCAAATCTTCTAGGCTTGGAATCTCCGGGAACTTCTGTAGCGACAGCTTACTTGAACCGTCCAGTGCCAGCTTGCGGAGATTGGGAAGACCGGCAAGGTGCGGCAGATCATCGCCAACCGTGTCGCACATGTCCACTGTAAGTTCCTGAAGACTTGGACAGCCCTTCAATCCCTCGAAACTGATTCCGAAGCTATGCACGAGCCTGAGTTGGAGAAGGTTTGGAAGACCGTCGAGGTCGGACAGACCCGTGCTGCTGATCGCCTTACAGTTTCGTAGGCTCAATTCCCGCAGGCTCTTGTTTCCTTTGAGTCCTTGCAGGGTGACTTTGTCACACTGTTCCAGCGCAACGACCTGAAGCCGTGGTAGCGCATGGAGCCCTGTCAAGCCGACCGCAGACAAGTCCTGAGCGTTCCAGACATGCAACTCTTCGAGATCGTGAAGGGCGGCCAAGTAGTCCAGCGATTGTCCGGTCCACCGATAAAGTGTCAAACGCTTGAGACTCGAAATTGCACCGAGATTGCTCGGTGGGAATTGCGTACTCGGAGAACCTGAGAAGCCCATGCCGATCTCAAGTTCTTGCAAGGTTCCAACTGCGCTCAAGTGCGCCAGCCCTTCATTTACTTGTCTCTCGCCTCGTTCGATGCTGACGTGCAATTCCCTAAGCCTGGGCAGTTTGCTCACATGGGCCAGCACGCCATCGCCCTGCTCGCCGTCGAATGTAAGGTCCAGTTCTTTGAGATTGGCGAGTTGGCCGAGCGATTTTAGTCCGTCGGCAGTAACAGAATTGCTCACGGAGAGCGTGAGTGACGTGAGATTCTTTAACTCGCCCAGGAACGCAAGCCCACGGTCCGTCACGGTTGAAGAGTAGCTCAGGTCTAGGTTTAGTGTGGTCAGATTTCGGTGGTCAGCCAGCCGCTTTAGTTCAGCATCGCTGAAGTCACCTGCGAGGTTTAGCCATCGCAGGTTGTGCAACTCTCGCATGTCCCGAAGTTCCGTATCCGTAGCACCGTGCAAATAGAGCCCGATCACGGTCTGGAAGAAATCGACGCC
This sequence comes from Pirellulales bacterium, assembly GCA_041750795.1. Taxonomy (GTDB): domain Bacteria; phylum Planctomycetota; class Planctomycetia; order Pirellulales; family PALSA-1355; genus JTS-RE94. The sequence goes on from JBGSYQ010000599.1 coordinate 5,369, forward strand.
CAACAGGTTTTGCAGCCACTCGGGGCCGGGTGGCCGGGGTGCGGAGGTCGGCTGGTTGTTCGTATCCCATTGGTAGTCGTAGGCGACTTGGAGCGAAGGATGCGACGAATGCTGATCGAATGTCTTTGCAAGCCGGCCGACAACATCGCGCTGCTTTATTGCGCTGTTGCTACGGACACCTAACCAAAGACACAGGACCGTCACCAGTACGAACAAAATTCGGAGGCTGAACCGGAACCAGCGGCGTCGAGGTTTCGTAGCGTCACTCATGGCTGCCATTATAATGCACTTCTCACGGCTGCCATGAATCCAGAACCAAATAACAAGGAACCCGCCGTTCGGCTGTGGACCTTCCAACAGGCGACAGTCGTCCCTGCTTTGAAAGGTCCACAGGCCTATCGGGCATCGTGGCTCGAAACGCCTGCAAACTGGCGGATCGCCTACGAGTGGATGGCCCGGCAGTTAGCCGAGGCGACGAACTGCACCGTCGCTGACGCGCCAATCTGGTGCTGGCACTCTTGCAACGGACGCTTAGGTGCCGCACCGACGGTCGGCACAGCAGCATTCTTGCTCAGCGAGTATCAGATTGGGCAGGGAATGGTGGCCGTCGAATTGGGTGTGCCCGTAGAGTTCGTTCTTGTGTCTTCGTACCACGCCTGGAATAGTTTCTTGGGTTTCGTGATCGTGAACCAACGATTGCCTAAGAGTCATCGGCGAGCCCGACGAATGTTTGCCGAGCCCCTGTTTAATCACGACACGGATGACATCCAGGCCGTCATTCCATATATCGAACCCGCATGGGTCCGAGGCGTCACCGAACTGGCCGTCGAAGGCCGCGATTGGGATGCCCCGCTGCTTCCAGGCAGTTGAATCGAGGCAGCCACGCTGTCCAGAGCCCAGGTGGTACGGGCGATAGTCGATGGTTCAGTTCTCGTTCCGACGTTCGGGACTATCCTTTGCCTCGGTCGCGATTTTCCAGAGCGGGACTTTGAAGGGGTCCGGTTCATTGACGAACCGATGGTATTTGGGATTGTAGTATTCCCAGAAGGCATCTTTCCATTTGGGGTCGTGAAACTGGAAGCTACCTGCATTCTCTTCATCGCGCAGCCAGTCGCGGAACGCATCCAGTGGTTCAAGCCCGGCCTGTTGGAAGATGACACGGCCGCCATACCTGCCATAAAGGGCCTTGTTGAATTTCCACGATTCCACCGACGCTTTTGCGACTTCGTCAAGTGCCTTGCTCTCTTCGGTTCCTGGTTCCCTCGATTTCCGGTTGGAGTCGTCGAGTGCCTTGAGCTCTTCGGCCGTCAAGTCCAAATCGGCCGGATCGGGTTGCGACAATGTGGAGAACCAATTCCTGAAATCCTTGATCTCCTGGGGAGTTGCGGTGAGCCGATGCTCTTTGATGTACTTGGCGACCAGTGGCGGCATGATCCGGCCACCGATTGCAAAGTAATCACGCAATGCGGTTTTGTCACTTTCGTCGAGTTCGAGGCCTTTCACGTAGATGGGCTTGTCGAGCACGGTTGCAATGGGCTTGTCGGCTGCCCGCTCAGTTGCCTGGTTCCCTCGCGCGTTGCTCAGCCCGAAAGCCGACGAGATCGACAATCCGACCAGCAAGATTGACAGGCCACGCATTGCAGTTCTCCTGGGACCAGAACCAGCCACGGGGTCGATGTGCGTCGCTCAGGTCGCTACTATAGTGCAGCCTGGAACCAGCGACGACGCTGCCAAGAGCCCAGGCTGTTTTGGGCGATGTTGGCCAAGCCTAGTTTGCGCCAATATCTTCGTTGTGCTCGATTCTAGATCCGTTCACCACGCGCAAGTGTGAACACTTCGGGCAGCCGGTTTCTTCGCACATTCCAGCATTGTAGCACCAATGCAGCCGCTTACGGCGAAATCGCACCTCGATCTCGGTATCTGTTAGAATGCTGAAATGGCTGACGACCGCAATATCGACTTGGCCCGACGGCGGCCGAATCTGTGCCCATCGTGTGGACGACTTGTTCCGGTCGATTCGCCCGACTATTTCGGCGAACTGCGCTGCGCAAATTGCGGAGAACCCTTGTTCTTCGTGAGGGTGGGTCGTGAGGCAATGTTGTACGACTATCCAGTAGCGGCGAAGTTGCGCGAACGACTCGTCAGTGTCATCGCAATGCAACTAGGCGTGGACGAAGAGAAGATCACGCCCAAGACATCGTTTATCGACGATTTAGGCGCTGACTCGCTGGACGTTGTTGAACTCGTCATGGAACTCGAAGAAGAAAGGGACCGGCAATAGCGGCCCCCAGCACTCAAAACACACGCGCCGCGACCAAGCCGAAGTGCCACACAGCACCGAAGTTCCAAATTAGCAGACCCGCATCGAATCGCAACACCAGCGATCACAGCACGCCAGATCGTTGCGGCTTCACAAAACACAAACTCACACGCGCGACAACGCCGGCCGCAAACCCCGATCGGCCGTACTTGCTCCGAAACGCGTAAAAGCCCCGCCATTGCCATGGATCGCTATTCCGCTCGCAAGCAAGCGCTTACGTGACCCGCTGGAGATGCCGTACGCGAGTCACGCACGCTTACTCCGCCGGCGGATTCGGCCGTCGGGGCTCGACAAGTCGCTTGAATACGACCATTGCCAGGCCACCCAGTACGCTGACGACTGCCGACACGACCGTGGTGACACGCAGGTAGTCAACGATGCCGCTGCCGATTTCCATGGCGTCGAGAAAACTCTCGGTGCCGTACGCCAGCACGAGCCACGTGGTAATCGAATAGTGGAGCAGCGCCGGCAAAAGTGCGCCGCGGCAGAAGGCCTTCAGGTTCTCGCGGCCGTATACGGCGCCGGCCAGGAAAAATGTCGTCTGCAGCGTGAGGAACGCGAATAGTCCGAATGCGGCCACAACCGGCGGCGCCGCGGCCACCAAATACGGCAACAAGCAGAGTAAGGTGACAAGAGTCAGTATCGTCAGTCGCAGGTTGAAGGTCATCGTAGTACACCCAATGCCATCGATGGCTTCAGAACCGTGCTCGGTCCGGATACATCGCCTGTCGAAAGTCATTGCGGGCCACGCCATAGGCTACGTGCCTTTCGCTGCGTCATCTTCCGTCGAAAAACCACCAGGGCCGCCGCGGCCAGCGCGGCTGATGCGAAGCTTGACGGTTCCGGAACGATGGTTAGCTGCGCCGAAACGAAACGGATTTCGTTTGGCGGTATTGGGTCAACAACATTGTAAATGAGAAAGTCGTGCCCCGGCGCAATGTCTGGTTGCGGCGAGAGCGTCAGCTCTCCCGCATTGTCGGCTTGAAACGGCACGGAGAAGAGCAACTGCTCGGCGGCGCCGGGCGGTACGCCAGTCGACCTGCTTGCGCCAACGCCCTTGATTTGGCCTGGAAGAATGCTCCAGATTCGAACGACGTCGAACGAACTATCGAACGAAACGGGCCCCAGCGCGCTTGCCAGGTCCATTTGAAACGACACGTCAGTGTACGCTGCAAACACTCCGGAAAACTGAGGCGGGTGATCGCGCACGTCCTGCACGTAGCCCTTGAGCAAAAACTCGCTTCCCACAAGCACCGAGTTAATAGGTTCACCGGCCAGATTCGTGGTCTCCAGACGAACCTGCCCCATAAACTCTGCCGAGGCAAATTGCGGCACTCCAGCGGCAATGATCACCGCGCAACAAAAGGTCCAACGACGCATAGCGCGCTCCAGAGTAGTGCAATTGCAAGTAGTAGCCGTTCGATAGCCGTCAGTTCGTTGACGGTGCCACTATAGTCGCCACACACATGCCGTGCCACGTTCGTCGACTTGAATAATGGCGCACTAAAACGCCTGGGTATTGCATGTACGTAATCAACGGATTGCCGGAAAAGCCACGTTCTCACCCCACCACCCACCACAGCACCACCAACACACAAACCACTACACCCGCCACCAGCCACCACGGCTTGGGCTCGGCGGGGCGGTCTTCCTCGCTGATGTATTGCTCGCAATGCGGGCAGCGCTGGGCGTCTTCGTGGATCGGCCGGCGGCAGTAGGGGCAGGGGACGGTGGGCTCGTCGTCGTCGAACGTTTCCGCGTCGAGGTCGTCCTCATCGCCGTCGTCCCAATCGTCTTGCTCGTCTTCGTCCCACGCGTTCACGCTGGCACCCCACGCGGAAACTCGCTGGGGTCGTGGTAGCAGAACATCTCGATCTGATCGGAGTGCTCGCGCAGCAGCCGGCGCAATTGCGCAATGCTGGCGAGGCGCCCTTCGTCGTCATCGGCGCGCTCGGCGGCCAGGCGCGAAACCGGGTGCCGGTCGGAATCGAGTTCGATGCGCAAGTAGTACGTATCGCCCGCGTGCAGCAGCCAGCGGTCGCCTTGTTGAATGGCCACGCCGCGATGTCCCAGCGTGTGGCCGAACAGCGGGATGAGCAGCACCTCCGACTCGAAGCCCAGCGGTACCGGACGCGCCTCGAGGCCGAACCAGGTGCGATCGTTGGAGGCGTGCGGCCGCCAATCGGGACGGTGCGCAAATTGAATCGGCAGGTAGCGCCAATGCCCGCGCTCGACGCTTGCTAACTCCTCGGCGGCCAGGTGGACTTGCAAGTGGGGCATGTCGGCCAATCCGCCCACGTGGTCGCAGTCGGCGTGGGTTAACACCACATGCCGCACGTCGGCGGGCCGCAAGCCCAGGCGTTCGATCTGTCGCACGGCCGTTTCCTGTTCGTCGAACACGAAGCCGATCGTGTCAATGAGCGGCTGCCCGAGCCGCTCGACGGGCTGTTGCGTGTCCAACAGTCCCACGCCGGTGTCGACCAGCGCCAGGCCGTTCTTGTCCTGGAGCAACAGCGCATGGCAGATCGCGCGCATGCTGGGCGAGGCTTGCATCGAGCCGCAATTGATGTGGTGGACGTGCGTCATGGAAGAGAATTCTGCAACGATCTCGCCGATTTCACAACCGCATCCGTCGACAGTCTAGTAATCGAACCCTGCAATTTGGCTTTCCAAGTGCTGGCCGAGTGGCTCCGGCATCATCTACAATGAGCGCTTGGACGGCAATATCCGAATCCACGAAGCAGCGGGACAACACCATGGCCAGCGACATTGAGACAAGCGATTATGGAGATCGGCGTAATTGCCTTGCGATCATCCTGGGACTATTTGCCATGTCGATTCCAGCTACCAGCAGCCTCGCTGCAGAGTCCATCGTCGATCACCTGGCCAAGCCGTCGCTAAACGTGGTGATTGCCGTCTCGGACATGGCGGCGGCCCAGAAGTTTTATGGCGAGGTGCTGGGGCTGGCGCCGCTGCCGCCGATTCAATTCGGCGAGACGACCGATCCGGTGTTCTTTCCCGGCGGAGCGACGATGCAACGGTTTCGCGTGGGCAGGCACGAGATCAAGCTGATTCCCGGCGTCGAGACGACCCAAAAGCATCCGGGCGGAGTGGCCGCCGGCATCGGCTTGCGACTGGTGAACTACCCGATCGCCGACGTCGCGGCCTTGCGCCAGCGCCTCCAGCAGCACGGCTATCCCGAGCCGGAGATTCACGCGCTGCCTGACTCGAACTATCGTTTCGGACTGCTGGAAGATCCCGACGGCAACCAGGTGGAGTTCTTCTATTACGACGGCGAGGGGCCCGCCGGCTGGCAAGAGAGCCTGCACCTGGCGCTGACGGTTGCCGACGTCGAAGCTTCGCGCCAGTTCTATGGCCAGGTGCTCGGCTTGCAGGAGTTGCCGTCGATACCGCTGCCGCTTGATGCCACGCGGCAGGTGTACTTCTTTCAATGCGGGCCGACGTTGATCAAGTTCTGGTCGTTCGGCCCCGATTTGCCCAACCGCGCCGGGCGACACTTGGAAACGTACGGCTATCGCTACATCCAGTACTTCACGCGCGACGTCGCCAAGGCGCACGAGTTTGTGCGATCGCGCGGCGGGAAGATCGATCTGCCGCCCACGCCGGTGGGCAGCATGCCGGCGGACATCATGTTCGTGGCCGATCCCGACGGCGTGATCAACGAGATGTTCGGCGTAACGCTGGGCGGACGTTGATTCCGCAACGGCGTGCGGGTGTTGCCACCGATCGAGCGCCGGCCGTCCGCGCCGATTGCGACGCGTCACCGGCCGCGCTGTGCGCGACGCGGAAAGGGCGCCAGCATCCGCACCTGCTTCTGGTAGCTCGCATACTCCTCGCCGTAGTAGTGCAGCAAGTCGCGCTCTTCGAAGTGCAGAGCGATCAGGCAGTAAACGGTGGTGGCGACGGCAAAGAGCAGTCGACCGCCGGTCATCGTCGGCGCGGCCCAGAATGCGATCAAAAATCCCAGGATGAGCGGATGCCGCACCCAGCGATACAACAGCGGCGTGCGAAAAGGGTTCGGTTCGTAGGGGCGGTTCGTCCAGTACAAGAAGACCTGCCGCAGCCCGAACAGGTCGAAGTGATCGATCAGGAACGTGGAGACCAGCGCGAGCAACCAGCCGGTCCAGAAAAGTCCCCAGATCACCGCGGCCAGCGGCCCAGCGCTCACCTGCCAGATCACAGCGGGGATCGGAATCCACAGCCAATACAGCACGCCCAGCAGCACGCTGCTGGTGAGGACATAGGTGCTGCGCTCGACAGCGGGCGGCACGAACGTCGTCCACCAGGCCTTGAAGCCCGGTCGGGCCATGATGCTGTGCGGCACTGCGAACATCAGGAGCAGCAGCGCATCGACCAGCAGGGCCTGCTGCCAGTCGGCGCCCGTCGCCGGCGCGTTGATGCTCTTCGGCACGACCAGATCGCCGACGAAACCAATGGCGTACAGGAACGCACCCAGAAACAGCACGTAGCAGACCAGACCGTAAACTAAAGCCAAGTGTCGCATGCCCGGCACTCCGTCTAGCAACCACAATCGATCGTCAGTCGACGGCAATCACGCGTGGCTCGTACGATTGGTCGACGTCAACGCGTGCAATAATAACTGCCGCTGGGTGCTGACGGTGCGCTGCACTGCGCGCGGCAGTCTCCGAGCCGGCGCTGGCGGGCGTGCCCTGGACGACCAGCCACAACTGGTCGTGCGGCACAGGCGGTTTCCCCGCAGCCAGGGTCGTAGTGTCCAGGTAGCCCACCGTCGCAGCAATCCATCCGCCGGGACCGCCGTAGTGCCCGGCGTCGCGCCCACAGGCACGTTCGGCGGCGAGCAATCCCAGCGGACCCGGGTGAGCGGCCACCAGCGCTTGCAATTGCCTGGCAAATGCCCGCGGACATGCGCCCGTGGCGCACGGAACGCTGCCGCACAATCCGGTGGTCTTTCCGTCCGGCGATTTGTCCGCCGGCAGATCCCCGTGTTCGCATTCGGTCATCCACACCGGCACGATTAGCTTGCCGGGCGCCAGCTTGCCGACGGCCGACACGAAGCGCGCCGCCGCATCGTCGATGCTGTCCGACCCGGTGGTTGCTGGCACGCCGTAGTCGAGTGCCCAGCGGCACTGAAGATTGCCGCAACCGCACGATGCAGGCCCGCCTTGCAAGTCATTCAGCAGCAACCCTCGATACGAATCCGGCACCGTTCGCAAAAGCTGCTCGACGCGAAGCACGTGCGCTTGAAACGCTTCGGTATAACCGATCGGCACCCAGGGAAACGCCTTGGCGACTTCGCCTTTGGCGGGCTTCGGCACCGAGGGGAACCGCGTCAGCCAATCGTCGTGGACTCCCAGCGACGCCATCCATTTCGGATGCAATTCGGCCATTCGCTCGTTGCGGGCGATTTCGATCCAGTAGTACAAGTCCAGCCCGGCAGAGGCGATGGCGGCCGATGCCGCCCGATAAGCATCGGCAGCGTGGTCTTCGTCGAGTTGCAACACGACGGCGGTGAAGCCTTCGCCGCGCCATTGATCGAGCAACTCCTTCGTCACGGCTTCGGGCGCAACAAAAACCATCTCCGTCGCTCGCTTCGCAGGCACGCTCGAGCGAGCATCGCGGTCATCTGCACGCGACAGGCCGGTTGCGGACGCGTGGACTTCCGTTTCGGGATACTCCGCGGCCCAGGCAAACCAGCGGCATTGCACCGAGTCGATCCAGGTGAGCGTTTTCCCCTTCAGCGGCCCCGAGACGGCGCGCCCTTCGACGCCGAATCGAGAGCCGGTCCGGCGGTCGACGAACGGCGCGGTTGGCTCCGCCGCGTCGAACTCGAGCTTGACCGAGGCCGAGGCATCGTCGCCTTCAAGTTGCCTGGAATACGCCACGGCGGTCCGCGTCGCCGGATACCAAAGCAGCACGATATCCTGACCGGCCAGCACGTCGTGGATCACGCCGCCCTCCTTGGGCAGTGCCTCCAGCGGATAGGCTCGCTGCGCAGCGCCGACGGTCACGCCCAGAACATCGGTCGCGTCCTTCAGGCGCGGATCCGCGGGGCCGCGGGTTCGCCTGGCATCGGCATCGTCCTGCAGCGTTACTTCGATCGGCTGGTACTTTTCGAACATCCGATAGGCGACCGACCCGGGGTAGGCTTCGTTCCAATAGCCCCAGTTGGTCGTCAGCGTGGCGATCGGCTTCAGTTGCTCCCCCTTGCGCGGTCCGTCGAACGCGCGCCCCGAAAGTGTCGAGAACAACGTGCCGTCCTTGTGTCGCATGACGGCGATTCCGTTGCGCCAACCGTAGAACGTGAAATCGAGCGAAGGCTCGTATCCGCGCGCGAATCCCGCGTCGGGATCGAACACGAAGACGCCATAGGTGTCGCTAATCACGCGGTAGGGGCTGAGGAAGAAGCGAATCGGAATGCCGCCCCCTTCGTACTTGCCACGAGTCCAGGCCAGCACCGGGTCGCTGGCGCGCAAATCACCGGCTCGCGACTTTGCCTCATCGACGCAGTGCGAGCAGTCGGGATTCACCAGCGTCTGAAACGCATCGGGCCTGGCAAGCAAGATGGGATCGGCCGCGTCGGCACGCGCGACAACCACCGTCGCCAAGCAGCAGCCCACGGCGATGAGTCGACCCCAGGGAGCACGGCTTGGCAAATAATCTGGCATGTCGGTCCTCTTTCAAGCGGATTGGCTTTTGTCACGTTATCTGGCAGGATGGAACGGTCGCAAGGCAACGCTTGATTTTAGTCGGCCAGCCCTGCACGTGACAATCGCGCCAAATTCCGAATAATTCGACGCCAGCGGCGGCGGGCCCCGGCTTTCCAGGCCCTCTGCCAATCCAACGACTGGATGCCATGAAACTACGCGACAGCGGAATGCCGCAGGAGGAATACTGGGAATCGCTCTTTGACGTACCCTTGGTTCTCGATTCGCTTGGCATCAAGTCCGCGCTGGGCGACGTCGCCGAGATGGGCTGCGGGTACGGCACGTTTTCGATTCCCATCGCACGCCGAATCCGTGGCCGCCTTTACACCTTCGACATCGACGCCGAAATGGTCGCGCGCACCGAAGCGCGCGCCAAGGAGGCAGGCCTCGACAACGTCGCTTGTCGATTGCGAGACGTCATCGAGGAAGGCTTTGGCCTGCCCGCGGAGAGCGTCGATGCGGCCTTGCTGTTCAACATTCTCCACTGCGAAGCGCCGCAGGTGCTGCTGCGGCAAGCGTCGCACGCCGTGAAAAAGGCCGGGCACGTGCTGGTCGTCCACTGGAGACACGATCCCCGCACGCCACGTGGACCGGAACTGGCCATTCGCCCCAAGCCCGAGCAGATTGTCGCGTGGGCACAGGCCACGGGAGAGTTGCAAGCCCTTCAGGACGCGATCGACCTGCCGCCTTGGCACTATGGCCTGATCCTGCAAAAGTCAGGCATTGCGCGGCAGTAGCCCGTTCAACGTGGGCAGGCCGTCGAATTGGCTAACAGCCAGTTGAAGAATTCTACGGGCTGTGACACCGCATGGATGCGATGACAAAATAGCGACGTAAGTCGATATTCTGCGAGCCGTGGCGACTGGCGTCAGAACGGCCGGCGAGGCAATCAGCTAGTCTACTGCTCGCTTTTCGTGAGCGTTGCGCCCAGGTAGTTTGCGCCGGTGTAGCGCGCCGGATTCGGTTGGCCGATGAGCGTAAGTTCCTGGCCGCTTTCGATCTGCCAGCGAAACTCCCACATGCCGACTTGTCTTTCGTCGACCGCTGTTTCCATCACCAGGCGATTACCGCGCAGGCGATAGACACCATTCATCACGCCCTTGGTGCGCAGGCGATAATGCTGCGCGTCGATGCGCTCCAGCTCGGCCGGGTGCTCATAGCCGGCGGGCAGGTTCAGTCGCCAGTGGCCGGCAAGGTCATCTGGGAATGGCGGCCCTTGTTCTTGCGCGGCGTCGAGCGGCGCTGCGGGATCGGAGGCGTTGAGCGGACCCATCGATCGCGCCCGGCCGGCATTCATGGCCGGCGGCGCGGCGGCAACCGGAGGAACAACCTGCTGGCCGCGCTGGAAGAGGGCCACCGCCAATGCGACCGCGCCGCCCACGATGATGAACATCGAAACTATCAGGGCAACGGCCGTGCCGCATCCCCGGCGCGCCGGCGCGGACAAGCCCTCCGATGATTCTCCGCGCAGATGCAATTCCAATTCGTCGATGAACGTTTTGGCCGCCGCCAAATCCTTGGACGTGGCCTGACGATAGATCTTGATCGCGTCGATTTTTCGGCCAGCATTCAGCGCGTCGATGATTCGTTGCCGATCATCGTCGCTGATTTCGGTTGTCATGGCGTGCCCTCCGCTGCCTGTTGTGCAATGCGGCCGGCGGCTCGATTCGGCCGGCCGTAGAACGTCGTCTCGGGAAAAGCGTCGAACAGTTCCGAATCGGCCGGCGGCATCCGGCGCGGCAACAGTACCTCGTTCACGTGGCGATCACCCAGCCAACGCCGGAAGGCGCCCATGCGCGCTGACGGATCGCCCGGGCGAACCACCACCAGGCGTCCGCGAGCAACGTCGTCCCAGGTGCGCGACTCAAACGCGGCCGACGCCCAATACGTTCGTTCCAATTCCGCCAGCGCCGCATTGCGCTGCCGCACGATCCAGAGCGGCCGACTGGCAAAGGCTATGGCGACACCAACAACCGCCACAAGCACGAACAGCGAGCGAAGGCCGAAGCGCGGCGATGGCGAGAGTGCGTGCGACGTCATTGACTAGATCGCGACCGTGGGCTCGCTCTCCGGGAAGGCACATCGCTAGTTTTTCTTTGTTGCGCTACTTACTCCGCGCTGAACTCCGCCGCGAATGCCTTGGCGTTCAAGTCTTCGCCGGTGGCGTGTTTGGTGAGCTCGTTCCAACTGAGGGTCGCTCCGGGACCGAAAACCTTGATCTTCATGTACTCGCCCACCTTCTTGTCGTCGGTGTAGAAGGCGTTGGGGATGTCGCTGGCGCCCAGCACGTCGCGGGCGATGGTGGCGTGTACCTGGCAGGCAAACAACTGGCCCATCATGTAGTTGTGATAGTAACACGGCGCCGAGACGACGTGAATCTTGGCCGCGTAGTCCGGCGCGTTGCGCCCCGCGGGCTTCTTGATGAGCTGGTACTTCTCGACCAGTTGCCACCACAGGGCGTTGAGATCCTGGCCGGGATTGGCGTACATCTGCTGCTCGAAGCGGAGCATCACCTGGCACCAGCGCGAGAAAATCAGCAGTTGATTGCGGCGCATCTCGGCGCCCGCGGCGCTGTAGGCCTGGGGATCGGAAACCGGCACGCCCATCGCTTCCAGCCATTGGCCGCTCTTGGAGAATCGCTCGAACATCATCGCCACGCCCTCGGTACACAGAATGTGCGCGTCGGTGCGGACGACGTAGGGGAGCGAGCGCGGAATGTTCTTGCTGCTGTAGACCGCGTGCCCCAGCTCGTGCAACATGGTGCCCATCCAGTATTCGTTGGGCACGATGTTGGCCAGCACGCGCACATCGCCTTCGCGGTCGATATCCGTGCAGAAGGCGTGCGGGCTCTTGCCGGGCTGCTCGTACAGGCTGCTGCGCGCCAACACGTCCTCGATGGGCAGGCCAATGCCGGTGTAGAATTTGCGGCAAATGGCCTGGATGTCGGCATTGGCAAACACCTTGTCGAGGCTCACGTCCGACACGGCCGGCGCCTCCTGGAAGAACGGATCCTGGTAGTGCCAGGGCTGCAGCTCGTCGACCGGGACGCCGCAATAGGCAGCCAGCGCCACGTCGATCTCGGCCTTGGCCCGTGCAAACGGCTCGCGCGTCAGCTCGTCGAGCTGGTCGAACAGTTCCAGCACCTGCGCCTGGTCCTGCTCGGCCAGAAACAGCCGCATGGCGTGAAAGTCCTTGAAGCCCAAGCGAGTGGCGGCTTCGTTGCGCAACAGCACCAGTTGCCGTAGATCGTCGGCCACCACGGCGCCCACGCCCTTGCTCGATTCCCAAACGGCCTGCCGCTCGGCGGAATCCTTCGATTCCTTGAGCACGCGGCGCGCCTCGCTGTCGGTGATTTCCTTGCCGCCGCGCCGGGCGCGATAGACGTTGAACGCCTGCTCGATTTCGTTGGCCTTGGAGGTGATACGCTTGAGCAGTTCGGGGTCGAGCTGCTTTTCGAGATACGATCGGTAGAGCACGTCGATCTGGCGCGCCAGGATCGGATCGTTGAATGCCGCCTCGTGGATGGCCTTCAGCCGGGCGAACTGTTCGCGGTTGGAAAGGGCCTCGTTGTACTTGTTCTCCGCCTCAACCTTGGCGGCGAAGTCCTCGTCCTTGCCCGTAGTGTTGGCCTTCCACCAGGCAAGGTTGAGCGCGATTTCCAGCGGGCGAACTTGCTCCTCGTGCTGGGCGACAAAGTCGCGGGCAGCCTGCTCCCCCTTGGCGGGCTTGTCGGCAGCGAGGGTAGTCTGCAGTGACTTCGAGTTCGCGGTTATCATCATCAGTCCCAGCAATAACAGAACTTTATTCATGATACTCACTCGCCAAGAAACGCGATTGCGAATTTAACACGATATGCGATCCCATCGTTTTCCGCTCGATGGCAACTCAATCCTACCGCACGGTACAGGTAGGGTGAAAGCCGAAGCGGTCACGAAACTTGCGATGATGGCTCAATTTCTTGCATGAATCACGGCCGCGCAATAGCATGTCACAGCGCCGCTGAGCCACAACGCAGGTCTACCGGAGAAAACCATGGGCATCCTCGATCGGTTCTTTCGACCGCCAACCGAGGCCGAATTTGCGACGCTGCTTTGCAAAGCATTTCAGAGCGCCGGTGACCCGCGCACGTACGTCTATGAGGCGGCGCAGCGGCGCGTGGTGGGCACATGCGAGGGCGAAGATACCACGACCTTCAACCTTGTCAACTTGTATGCCACGTTTCTTGACGTGCCAAAGTCGCAACGTGCCGAATGGCTCAAGCAGACGACGATTGGCTTTCTCGTCGCCGGCAAGGAGTTGCCTGAGAGCTTTGAAGACGTAAAGTCAGATCTCCTGCCGATGGTTCGCAGCCGGGTCATGCCCGAACTGGCTCGTCTGACGCAAGAGATGAGCAACGGCGGGAAGGAACGCAACGTAAGTGTCGCGCTTACCGAAGAATTGGCGGTTTGCCTGGTTTACGATCTGCCTACATCGATGCGTTTCCTCAACGACGCCGACTTGGCCAACTGGGGTGTAAACGTATACGAAGCACTGGAAGTTGCTCGACGAAACTTGGATGAGCGTCCGGTGGACATGTACGCGTCGATTGGGGACAGCGTCTATATCTTCCAAGCGGGTGATGCCTATGACGCCACGCGGATGTTGTCGCTGGAGCTGATACGCAAGCTCAAGGTTCGAGGCGCGCCCGTCGCGCTGCCGATCACACGCGACTACTTATTGGTGACCGGCGCTGATGACGCGGATGGCTTGCGTATCGTGGCTGACCTGGCGGAACAGGAATGCAGCAGCCCGCGTTCCGTCTGCGCCGTTTTGCATGTTCTAGTCGGAGACGAGTGGCAAGCGTGGGAAGTTCCCGAGGACCATCCTTCGGCCGAAAAACTGCGGCTGCTCAGGCTTCGCTTTCGGCATGGCGAATATGAGGAACAGCGAAGCGTGCTGAATGAGTGGACGCAGGATCAAGGAATCGACGCGTTCGTCGCGGGGTTCATGGTGTTCGAGAACCGCGACCGTGGACTGGTCAAATCGTTTTCTCAACTAAGCAAAGGTGTCTCGACGTGGCTGCCACAGGCAGACCGGATCGTGTTCTTCGACCCACAGACCGACTCGAAACACTATGCGGATTGGAACCGCGCAGTAGAACTGCTTGGCGATCGCATGACGCGATTAGAACACTGGCCACCACGCTGGGCGATCGACGGATTTCCAACAAATGAACAGTTGGCGGCGCTTTCCACCGATCCGTGGTGAGCAGCGCCGAACTAATTGCTGCTGAGCAGAACGTGCTGGACGAGCGTGGGGTCGAGCTCGCTCTTGAGCCATTGGTTGAGCGTGCCGCAGCCCAGCGCGTGGACGCAGCGGCGCGGGTCCTCTTCATTGCCGCGATAGCCCCAATGGACGCCGACGATACGGCCGTCGTAGACCATGGCGCCGCCGCTGTCGCCGGGAATGGTCACCTGCTTGTCGACGATTCCCTGCGCCGCAACCAGCGTGTGGGGAACGTCGCCCTGCATGGGGATCGGTCGCGCCACGCGTGCCAGAAACGAACGGAAACGCTTGGGTCCGTAGCCCCAGATCTCCACCTGGTCGCCGAGCTGCGGATCGTGGTCGGAAATCGGCAGCGGACGGATGTCCTTGGGCGCGAAAATCCACAGCGCCGCGATATCCAGATTCTTGTCCAGCGCCAACAGCCGCGCGCCGGAGCGCTGGCCGTCGTTGAACTCGACCGTGATCGGACCGACCTTCTCCTCGAAGAGATGACCGGCTGTGAGCACCAGTCCCTGGTCGCCATAGACGGCCGTCAGCGTGCCACTGCCGCTGACGCTCGGCCCGTTGACCATGTAGCCGCTCACCCAGTTCTTGACCCGGGCGGCCGCCATGCGCGGGCCGGCCTGATCGTACGAGACGGTCGTTACCGCGCTGGTGGTCGCGGTTTCATGTTGGGGGCCAGGATCGGAAAGGCATAGACCCGCCAACAGCACTAGCAACCGCGACATGCTCACCCCTCACTCGTCGGTTTCGAAAGCAATCCCTGCTGCGACCACCGCCCGTGTCGCGTTGGAGACAAAATAATCACCAACGCAACCGTCGCCAAGGGGCGCAAGCGGCCATTTTTTTCCGCACCACTCGGGGGAGGCAGCACTTTCCAGAGTAATTGGCGGCGCGGCGCAATCAAGAGGGTGCGCCGCAGGCCACCCAGACCGTGGCCGATTTCGCCGCCAGATGCCCGGACGGTAGCGGAATGGAACTTCGCCGAGGAAGCATCGTGGGGGTGTTGTGACGGCGCGACGCGCGGTGCCGTCCGGTTGGGCCAGCAGTCGCCGTCATGCACGTCTGCGCAACGCCCTGCCGCGCTCAATAGCCGGCAGCGCAGCCGTCTTTGCGGGGCTCGGTCGCGCCGTGCAACACGCCTTTTTCCCAGTCGATGAGGATGCCCTGGTAGCCGCCGAAGCCGACTCCCCGCGCCAGGCCGACCTTATGCCCGCGTTGCTCCAGTGCGGAAATGAGTTGGGGACTGGCCGACGGTTCGAGCATGACTTTTCCCCCTTGAGGATCGCCCGGGCGGCCGGTGGGTGTGGCGCTCCCCTCGTGCCGCACGCGCAGGGCGTCGCCGGCCTGCTGCACGTTCATGCCGAAGTCGATCAGGTCGACCAGGATCTGCACGTGACCTTGCGCCTGCATGTCGCCCCCCATCACGCCGTACGAGAGCCACGGCCTGCCGTCCTTGGTGACCATGGCCGGAATGATCGTGTGAAAGGGGCGCTTGTGCGGCTCCAGGCGGTTCAGATGCGTCTCGTCCAGCGCGAATAGCTCGCCGCGATTCTGGATCGGAAAGCCGACGTTGCCCGGCACGACGAACGAACCCCAGGCGCCGAAGTTGCTTTGAATCAACGAGCAGCAGTTGCGGTCCTTGTCGACCACCGTCAGGTAGATCGTGTCGCTGCGCGCCAGCTTGGGATCGCCGGCCGGCACGTCCGTGGCGGCGCGCTGCAGGTCGATCAGCTTGCGGCGGCGCTCGGCATAAGGCTTGGAGATCAACTCGGCAATCGGCAACTCTGCGAAAGCCGGGTCGGCGTAGAACTTCGCGCGGTCGGCAAAGGCCAGCTTCTTGGCTTCGACGAATAAGTGAAACCAGTCGGCGCTCGCCGGGCCCATCGCGCGAACGTCGTAAGGCTCGATGAGGTTGAGAATCTGCAGCGCGGCGATGCCTTGGCCATTTGGGGGCAGCTCCCACACGTCGTAGCCGCGATAGCTGGTTGACACCGGTTCGACCCACTCGGAATGATGATCGGCCAGGTCGCGCAGCGAAATATAGCCGCCCAACGATTCGCTGGCGGCCACGATTTGCTGGGCGATGGCGCCGCGATAGAAGGCGCTGGGGCCTTCGGCGGCGATGGCGCGCAGGCTGGCGGCGAGATTCGGGTTGCGAAACACCTCGCCGTGGGCCGGCGCGCGCCCGTCGAGCAGGAACGTCTTGGCCGTGTCGGGATGTCGCTTCAACCCGGCGGCCGTGGCGCCCCAATAGACGCTCACCACCTCGCTGACCGGAAAGCCGTTCTCGGCATAGTCGATCGTGGATTTCAGAATCTCCGATAGCGGCAGCGTGCCGAAGCGGCCACGCAGGTCCTCCCAACCTTGCACGCAGCCGGGCACGCTCCACGAGAGCGGGCCGGTGCCGGGAATGTCCGTGAGTCCCTTCTCCTTGAACACGTCGCGCGAGAGTGCATACGGGCTGCGGCCGCTGGCGTTCAGCCCGTAGAGTTTCTGTGTCTTGTTGTCCCAATAGATTACGAACAGGTCGCCGCCGATGCCGTTGCTCATCGGCTCGACCAGCCCGTTCATCGCGTTGGCGGCAATGGCCGCATCGGCCGCGTTGCCGCCGCGCTTGAGAATGTCGAGCCCTGCTTCGGCCGCCAGCGGCACGCTGGCCGCAACGATGCCATGCCTGGCCACCGTCACCGAGCGGCTTTGCCCTGGATTGTCGGTGGGCCGATCATAGTCGGCAGCGCAGGCCGAGCGAAGTGGACCAGCGGGATGCTCCACCATGGCAACTCCCAACGCGACGATGGCGCACGATACAACAAGGCGGGCTGACATGATCGCGACTCCCTGACAAGGACAACAACCGCGCAAGCAGGCGCCAGGCGAAGCGACCGCCCAGCCCCGTCGCCGCGGCTCGGCGAAACACCACCACTGTATAGTGCGACGCCCCTGGTGGCGACTATGATTTCTTTTCCGCGGTCCAGGTGCCGTCGGCCTGGCCGGCATAGTCGCAGGTGCCCTTGAGTTTGCCTTCGGCGAGCTTGCCCTTGTAAACGGCTTCGGCGCCGGGCTGAATCTCGAACTTGAACTCGATTTCGTCGCCTTTGACCGCGCCCTTGAGCTCGGCCTCGCCAAACTGGCCCTTGTACGTGCCGGTGAGCGTGTCGCCGTCCTGCTTGAACGTGAAGGTGGGCGTGCCGGTGCTGCCGGCGATGTCGACCGTCGCGGCCCACTCGCCGGCGATGTCGACCGGATCGGCAGCCAATGCCGGCGCGGCGAAGAATAAGCCCCAGCAAGCAAGCGCAACAGCTACAACGCGAGGAGCAAGCTTTAACATGACCTGGTTCCTTTCGTGAAAGTGCGGATGAACGGCGATGCCATGGGAGGTTGTCCGCCTGGGCCATATTTTAGGAGATTGTGACGGAATTGGAACCAATGGACCGAGATCGCCACGCGCCGAGATTTGGCGCAGCTTGGCACGGTCGTGCTGGCCGGTCACACCGGCGATGATCTCGTGGTAGGATGGATGCCCGTCGGCCTGCGCGCGATTGCGGAAGGCCGTTGCCTATCGCGGCTCTGACTCCGGCTGTTCCGATGCGAATTCTCGTCCGACTGATTGCCATCAAACTGTCACTGGTTGCGGCGTGCGTCTTTGCGACGGAGCCGGCGACGCGGCCCAACGTCGTGCTCATCCTGGCCGACGATCTGGGCTACGGCGACGTGCAATGCTATAACCCGACGCGTGGCAAGATCCCCACGCCGAACATCGATCGGCTGGCCGCCGAGGGCATGCGGTTTACCGACGCGCATTCGAGCTCGGGCGTTTGTTCCCCGTCGCGCTATACGCTGCTAACGGGGCGCTATCATTGGCGGACGCGGTTGCAGTCGGGCATTGTCGAGTACCTTGAAGGCCCGCTGATCTCTGCCGAGCGACTCACGATCGCCGGCCTGCTCAAGCAGCAAGGCTATCACACGGCGTGCATCGGCAAGTGGCACCTCGGCTGGGACTGGGACATTCCGCCGGACCAGCGCGCACTGTTTGCGCCCGGACGGCGCACGTTTCCGGAAGTGACCGATCGTCATCGAGACGCCTGGCAGGCGAGATTTTCTCAACCCATCGGTGGTGGGCCGACCACGCGCGGCTTCGATGAGTACTTTGGCACCGACGTGCCCAACTGGCCCCCCTATTGCTTCATCGACAACGATCGCACGATCGGCATCCCCACCCAGTTCCTGCCGCAGGCGCTGTTCGAAAACAACCTGGCCAGCACTTCGGGACCGGCGCTGGCCGATTGGCAGCTTGAAGCCATCCTGCCGGCGCTCACCGAGCGCGCGTGTCAGTATATCGGCCAGCGGGCGAAGTCGCAGCAACCGTTCTTCCTTTACTTGCCACTCACTTCGCCGCACACTCCACTGGCGGTGAACGAATCGTGGCGCGGCAAAAGTGGGCTCGACAGCGCCGTCGCCGATTTGATTATGGAAACCGACGACGCCGTGGGGCGCGTGCTGGCAGCCGTTGCTCAAAGTGGCGCCGAGGACAACACGCTCGTCATTTTCACCAGCGACAACGGCTTCGCACCCTATGTGGGCGCCAAGCACCTGGAAGAGCGCGGCCACTTTCCCAGCGGACCGTTGCGCGGCTACAAGGGGGATGCCTGGGAAGGCGGGCATCGCGTGGCCTTCATCGCTCGCTGGCCCGGCGTGGTCGAGCCCGGCACGGTGTGCGATCAACTCGTACACCAGGCCGACGTGATGGCCACCGTGGCTCAGATCGTCGGCGTCACGCTGCCCGACGACGCCGGCGTGGACAGCTTCAGCCTGCTGCCGCTGTTCGAAGGCGGCGCCGATCCGCCGCGCGAACATGCCGTGAGCCAAGGTGCCCGCGGGCTGTTCGCGCTGCGAAAGGGACGTTGGAAAATGCTGTTCGGTCCCGGCGGTGGCGGCGGCTGGAGCAACCTGTCGGCCACCGCGCCCGACGGCCATCCGGCGCAACTCTACAACCTGGCCGACGACCCGGCCGAGACGAAGAATCGATATGCCCAGCAAACGGAGATAGCCGGAGAAATGACCGGACTGTTGCAGCAGCTCATCTCCGCCGGCCGCAGCACCCCCGGCCCGTTGCAACAGAACGACGTGCAAGTAAAGTGGCGGCGGTTGATGAAACCGGAGGGGGCGGGGGAAGGGATGTGAACCATGCGTTTTCGCTCGACGACCGTGTTGCTCTGTCTCGCTCTGGCTGCCGAAGCACACGCCGATGAGCCCGTGACTCCATCGGCCATCTTCGCCATGAAGGCCGACGGCAGTGATGTGCGGCGCGTGGCGGACGTTGAGGGCTATCCATATCTCGGTTCACCGCGCTGGTCGCACGATGGCACGCGGCTGGCGTTCGACGCCGCTTCCGAGACTATCGGGCGGCGGTTGTTTTTGGTCGATGCCGATGGCGCTGGGCTGCGGCCGCTGGGTGTCGGCCAGCACGCCGATTGGTCGCCGGACGATAAGCAGCTTGTCTTTGCCGTCAGCGAAAAAGGGGCGACGACGGGAGGCGTCTGGGTGCAGAACGTCGACGGACGGGGCCGCGTGTTGCTTGCCGAGGACGGCCGCTCCCCGCGCTGGTCGCCGCGCGGCGACGCGCTGGCGTTGATCGGCACCGAGTCGCTGGAGATTCTCGATCTGATCATCGGTGGTACAAGCAAGCCGCAGTTGCCTGCCAGCGTCGTGCCCGGCTTCGATTGGTCGCGCGATCGCAAGCGGCTGGCCATCGTCACGCGCAGCAATCAGGCCGCCGGCCAGCACCGCGCGTCCGGCACGTTTGGCGAACCGGGAGACGCGCTGTGGATCGTCGACATCGCGGACGGCGGCAAGGCCACGAAGATTTTCTCCGGTGCCGTTGACGGCTACGTGGCCTACTCGCCTGATGGCAAACGTCTGGCGATCTCGCTAGATCAGCAGATCCACTTGCTCAATACCGATGGCAGCGGCAAGCCGCAGCCGATCCCCGGGCAGGAAGGCGACAATCGGATGCCCGCCTGGTCGTCCGACGGTCAGTGGTTCGCGTTTGCCAGCACGCGCACCACACCAACGCTGGCGCCGGTGGCGCGCAAACGGCGGACGCTCCGGCTGGAAGAAGTGAGGCGTCACACGCCGGGCACCGTTGTTTACGGCGTGGCCCTCAGCCCCGACGGGCGAAAGACCTACATTGGCTTGAGAAAAGGGCTGCAAATCTGGGACATGGTCCGGGACGAAACGACAACCTTGGAGTTCCTCCACGGACAAGCCATTGCGCTGGCGCCCGATGGTCGCACGTTGGCCTCCTGCGGCGTCATGATCAAGGTTGAACTGGGCGACGTCGAAGAGGGCAAGTGGTTGCGCGATCTGCCGTGCGACGGAATGTGCAACAGCACGAAGTTTTCGACCGATGGTCGCCGGCTCGTCGCCAGCTTGCAAAATGGTCAGGCGATCGTGTGGGACGTCCCGCGCGGCAAACGGTTGAGTGTCTTCAAGCAACACACGACGCCCGTTACGCGCGTGGCGTTTTTACCCGGCGGCGAAGAGGTGGCCTCCAACGGCCAGGACAAGATGCTGCGCATCTGGAATGCAGAAACGGGCCAACAGCGGCTGGCGATTGCGCACCCCGACGTGGTGTGGGGGCTTGCCGTCTCGCCCGACGGTCGGCTGATCGCCACCGGCACCGGTGGTGTCACCGTCGGAAATCCGATCAGCCAGCGCATTGAGCGGAGCAAAGACAACACCGTGCGGTTGTGGGACGCCGCAAGCGGCGAGCTGGTGCGCGAAATGCAAGGGCATACGAACACCGTCTTCACGTTAGACTTTTCGCCCGACGGACAAACGCTGGCTTCCGGCGGATGGGACGGCACCGTGCGGCTGTGGGACGTCGCCAGTGGCGAGCAGCTCGCCAGCGAGCAACGTCAGGGCTCGGCCTTTGTTGTCGCCTTCACGCCCGACGGCAGCGAGCTGCTCGTCGCTGGCGGCGAAAACCGGTCTGCCGATGCGCCCGTCCAGCGCTTTCCCGACGAGCAGGTGCGGCTGTACCGGATCGCGGACGCCGAAAGCCCGCAGTGAGCTGTACTTGGAACGACGTTGCGACGTTGCAGCGCGCCGACTACGCGCGGGCCGCCTTTCGCTTCGTGCTGCGCGACCCATGACCAGAGCGACGGGCAGGACCGCGAAGGATCGCGCGATCGACCGATTCACCAGAGCTCATTCACCGCTGCGACGATCAATAATCGCGAAACGGGCCGCGCGGCTCGGCGGCGGACATGGTGTCCAGCCAGTTGTGATAGCGGGCTTTCAATTTCGCCAGCAACTCCGGGTGCGTTCCAGATCGATCCCTCGTTTCGCCGACGTCGGTTGCCAGGTCATACAAACCACCACGCCCGTCCATGTCGACCCATTTCCATGCTCCCACGCGTGCGGCCACCAGGTTCCGGCGCTGCCAGAACATTTCGGTGCGCGGCGATGGCGACTCGCCGCGGATCGCCGGCCACCAGTCGTAACCGTCGAGCGCCACGTCGGCC
>JBGSYQ010000600.1:0-29419 GCA_041750795.1 Pirellulales bacterium
AGCGCCATCTGCCGCAGCCGGGCCAGCTGGATCTGCGCGAGTTCGCCTGGCACTACCTGCGCGCGCAGTGCGACGGCGACGGCATGCTCCTCGACGGGCACGAGCAGCCGGTGATGGCGGTCGCCTTTTCGCCCGACGGAAAGCTGGTAGCCTCTGGCGGCGAGGACGGCACGGCCCGCGTCTGCGACGCGGTGACGGGCGAGCCGCTGCATGTACTGCGCGATGATACGATCGAAGTCGCCAGCGTGGCCTTTTCTCCCGATGGGCAATTGCTGGCCTTGGGCAACGAAAACGGCACGATCGGCCTGTGGGACGTGGCCCAGGGCACGAAGATGCAAACCCTCTCGGGGCATCAAGGCTACGTACTGGCCGTGGCGTTTTCTCCCGATGGAGAGCGGCTGGCCAGTGGTGGTCTTGATGCGACCGTTCGCATTTGGTCCGTGGCCGGCGGCGCGCTAACGGTCACGCTACCCGTCGCCGTCCATGCCGTTCGCGCGGTCGCGTTCGCGCCGGCAGGCGACAGGCTGTATGCGGTTGACGAAACGCATTTTGTCTACTTCTGGGATACTGATTCGTGGCAGAAATCGAAGGTCGAGCGACTGCCGGGCGAAAAGTTGTTTGCGGTGGCCGTCTCGCGCGACGGCGCGCTCGTCGCGGCGGCCGGCCGGCGACAGGAAATCTCGGTTTGGCGGTCGACTGACGCCGGGCTGGAACCGTTGGACGTGTTGACCGGCGTCCACTCCGAGTGGATTGAATCCCTGGATTTTTCGCCGCTTGACAACACGCTCGCCGCCGGCGGAAAAGACCGCGTCATCAGTCTCTGGAAGCCCGGCCAGCGGGAAGTCGTCCGGACCCTGGTCGGGCACGCCGGACGAGTGCGCGCGGTCGGCTGGTCGCCAGAGGGGCGCCGCCTGGCCAGCGCGGGCGCCGATGGCGTCAGGATTTGGGCCGCTGCCCACGAGCGGCCGACCGATCGCTATCCGCCCACCGCCGGGTCTGGCATCCGGGACGCGGCCTACCTGGCGGGTGGCAGCAAGCTGATTACCGTGCACGACGATGCGCAGGCCCGCATCTGGGACACGCAGCGCGCGACACTGCTGGCAGAGCAGATCGTGGCGAGTAAACGACTGACCTACGTGCGGGTTTCGGCCGACGGCCAGTTCTCGGCAATTTGCACGGACGAGCCGACGATCAAGGTCTTTCGGAACGATCCGTTCACAGAGCATTGCTGCCTGCCGAAAGTGACTGCTGCGATGGCCTGGGCTCCTAGCGGACATCAACTGGCGATTGCGTTGGACGACACGACGGTGGGCATCATGGACGTCGAGTCGCGCCGGGTGGAACGGCGGCTGACACATCAACACACCGTCGACGATTTAGCCTTTACGTCCGACGGGCGGCAACTTGTCAGCACCGGTCAGGCATTGCAGGTTTGGGACCTGGAGTCCGGGGATCTCGCCTATAGGCTGCCGGGTGGCTGTCACAACGTCGCCGTGTCGCACGACAACCGGATCATCGCCACGAGCTCCGGGGCCACCGTGATGCTGATTGATCGTCATGCGGCCAACGCCGTGCGGGCGCTGGCCACGATCGGACTGGACGATCCGCGCCTGGCCATCCACGGCAGCACGCTGGCGGTGGGTTTTAAGCGCCCGACGAGCGTCAGCCTGTGGGACACGCGCACCGCACAACAACTCCTGTCGCTGGACTGTGACGGAAGAGTACTGGAGAGCGTGACCTTCTCCCCCGACGGCACCCGCCTGATCGCCGCCGGAACCGACGACGCCGGCAACGGGCGAATCTGGGAGTGGAGCATCTGGCAAGTGCGCGACTAGTGCTGCGTCAATCCCAAGACTTGGGGTGACGCGGCACGACCGCCGAACACGCAAGTGGTTCGGCGGCAAGCAAACAGCTAGTGCGCTGCAAGACGCGCTGACCCGAGTTTCATGCGTTGACGGAGCACTAGCAAAATGGCGACGTGAGTCGTTATTGTGCGCTTCCGTGCGAAGTTTTGCTTCGCACTGGGCGAGGTTAGGGGTTAAACGTGAAATCGACGTCGGCCAGATCGCTATCGCCGATGGTGATCTCCTGCTGTTGCTTGCCGAGTTTCTCGTGCCAGAGGGCGAGTGTGTACTTGCCAGGCGGCAGTCCTGCAATCGCGTACTTGCCGTCCTCATCGGAAACGCCAAAGAACGGGTGATCCATCACGAACACGAAAGCATGCATCCAGGGATGGATGTCGCATTGGATTTCGACTTCGCGCTCAGGCTGGTCGAAGACGCGCTCGCGAGTCCCGCTGTCCGCCGGTTGTCCGAAATTGAAGGCCCGATTTCGGATGGGGTACGAGCGGACATTGTGCGTCACGGGATCGCTGTTCAAAACCACCAGCTTCTGTCCGACAAGCATTCCGCCGACGCGCGGTCGATACGCGCAATTCTTCTGATCGAGCATGTAAGGCTCTGCGGGAATCGGATACTTGTCTTTCGGCAAGCCGCTGCGCAGATAGACGAACGCGTTGATCACGCCTCCGCCCTCGCTCACGATCAATGCCTCATCGAGTACGTCCGTGTCTCCGTGAAGCTCGACGCACATGGGATCCTTGCTCATGTTGATGATGCGCCGTTCGGGCAGCGGGCCATCGAACAGGACGCGACCGCTGAGCGTGGCTCCCGCAGCGGCGCTACCGCCCGGCGGCAAAGGCTCGCTGGCGGCGCTGGCGTCCGTTTCATCGTCAGGCGACGGCAAATCCTTGGACGAATCCAGGGAATGCGGGGCAGTGGTGCCATCGTCCGTCGCTGTCGCGACAGCGTCCGTTGTGGCAACCCCATGAGTTTGCGCCCCGCAGCCTTGCAAAACGACGAGCGGGATCAGGGCCATGGCAATGCATGAGAAGATGCGGCCGAATCGGCAGGGTGTCGTCATCAATTCAATCCACTCCGAGAAATCATTTCGATGGCTGCCATGGTAAACTACGCGCCGTGTTTATCCCACACGTGCACCGCGGTTGCGAACGCCCAGCGGCACGTGTTCCCTGCCGGGCACGCTGCTGGGTTGCCGTCAGATGGAACAGGCCGCAGGCCGTCAGCCTCCGTCCCCCGAGACCGCCACGGCCCGCGAAGCGTCGGTCGTTTCGTCGACCGTTCCGTCAAGCGAAATGCGTATGATCGAACCCATGCGACGTTCCGTGTGGCGATTCGGCCAGTTCGAGTTGCACACCCAGACACTGCCGTCGTCGCCGAATTCGATTTCGCGAGTGTAGGTCACGCGCGAGGGCATCGGATACTCGATCAACTCTTCCGTCTTGGGAATGAAGCGAAACATCGAGTCATTGGTCGTTCCGCAGATCCACACGTCGCCCGTTTGGGGATGGATGTGCAACGCATAGGGGAACTGGTTTTCCTTGTCGGGCAGATCGTAGACGGTCCACTCTTCGGTCTGCGGATCGAACTTGGCGAACACCCCCGAACCGCAGCCGGGAACCCAGACCATGCCATCGGGAGCGACGTGCAAGCGACGCGGGCCGTGGAACGGCGGCGCCCATTCCTTGACGTCGCCGTCGGGAACCTCCGGTCGAATGCGACCCACGCGATTGCCGTTGAGTTTGGTGTACCAGATGTGGCCATTTGGCGCGACGTCGATGCCGTAGGGAGTGACTCCGCGTGATTCGCCGACCCCTTGACCAATGGCCTGATCGGCGGAGGGCAGCTTATAGGACTTGCGAACGTTGTCGTTGTTGGGATCGAGACTGAAAACGCCTCGGCCTGCGTCGGTATACCAGACGACGCCCTTCTGATCGACGCGCAAGGTGTGGGGATAGATGCCGCGCCGCGCCGGATCGGGGGCCGACGACACGACCAGCCACTCCTCGGTTTTCACGTCGAACTTCGCCATCTTGCCGCCGGTGGCACAGGTGATCCAGATGTTGCCATCGTGATCGCACTCCAATGAGTGCGGTCCCATCGTGCTGGTCTCGTCAGTATAGGGCTCTTTGCCGCCCGGAACGGCGTACACCTTGCGCTCGCCCGTGGCCGGATCAAGGCTCACCAGCGCGTCGTTGGCCATATCGACGGCATAGACGAGGCCGTTATGACCCAACTCCAGATCGTGGATCATGTGCCGCGTGCGCTTGTCACCCATATCCCACTCAACGACTCGCACGGCAAGCGCCTTGCCCTTCGGAGCTTCGGGAGGCGTCCATTTGGGCCAGGTGTTGGGTGCATCGACTGCATAGGTGTCGACCAGGTTCTGCACGACGGTCTTTTTCAATTCCTTGTGCAGTGCGCCGAAGCCATCCATGCGCGTAATCATCACTTGCCAGTCGACCGGTTCCTCAGGCGTGCGGAAACCCTCCGTTCCGACCTGGTGACAATACGTGCAAGACATTTTGAAGCTCATTCGTTGGGCTTCGTCGGCAAACTTCATTTCGCCGAACAGGCTGGCGCCCGTGCGCTGACGCAGCAGGTCCTCGGTCGGCTTCATCACAAATTTCGCGGGCCGAGCCGCGTCGCCGGCGGAAACGTCGACCGTGTCCAGATACACGTCGTCGAATCCAACCAGCCGTGCCCGCAATTCATACTCGTGCGGGGGCAATCGATCGAGGATGAAACGCCCCTCGGGATCGGTCAGCACCGAAATGCTTTTCTGCTCGTCTTCGTTGATGGCCGAGACGATGGCGCCCCTGAGACCCTTTCCGGCTTCGTCCGTGACGGTGCCTCGAATGCTACCCAACTCGGCGCCGCGCGCCGCTGCGGAAGCGGCCATGGCAGTACACAAGGCGATGGATATTTGCCAGTTACGTCGCATGGTTCATGCTCCTTGGTTAAGGCCACTTTCTCGGTCGGCAACGAGGCCCAAAGGGTCGGCAATTCGCTCAGTAGTCGTACCTAGTAATCAGAGAAATCGATCTCCACGGGCTGAATCATGACGTCGATCAAGTAGTCGCGAAAGGCCGTCCGATCAACGGAATTCAACGAACGGACAAACGCCGCAACCTCGCGCACTTCTTCGTCGGTCAGGGCAATCTTGCCCACGTCCACCTCGACGCCAGCACGCTTGTCCTGCTGGGCAATGACGCTGTTTTCGACGTGGCGGGCAATGGCTTCTTCGAGCGTCTCGGCGCTGCCGTCATGGAAGAACGACCGCTTGTCCGCTAGATCGCGGAGCGACGGCGTGTCGATAGGCTCTTTGTTCGTACCGATCTGGTGTTTCCGACCATCGGTGAAATCAGGCACCGTGTGACAGGCGGTGCAATTGCCGATGCCCGTGGAGTTGCCGTAAGAACGAATGAACATCACCCAGCCGCGAAAGGCCTCGTCGTCGAATCCCTTGGCCGGACGCTTGATCAAGATACGTCCCGCCTGGTTGCCAAGCCGCGACTCCATGATACCCCAATAGTCGTCGGCATTCTGGCTTTTGGAGAACCGCTCCTGCAGGCGGTTCATCTTCATGAATGCATCGTAGGGCGACGTGTTCTTGGCGTCCGACACCACCCGGCCCGATTGGTCTTGCGCAACAACTTGACCTGCCGCGACGAGGATCGCGACTGCGAAAAGGACCGCCGCGACGTTCGACGCGCGTATCAGCCCGTATGACGGATGCTGCCTGCGACCGACCGCCAATCTCAACCAATCATGCAACGCATGGCAACAGCATCGGCCCACGTACGTTGGCTCCTGGGAACAGCGCCGGAGTCTCGGGAACGACCGTTTCTCGACTAGGAGGGTCGAGAAAGTGTCGACTGCGAGTCTAACCGAACGCGTACGGCCGAACAAGCAAACACTCCGAAAGACCCAGAGGACCGCGATTCATCATGGGGCCCAATCGCCGGTTCGGCATATCAATCGCGCTGGATGCTTGCGCTTTCCGGCAAGAGTCAGTTTCAAGACCGGGCCCGAAAGCATTTGGACCTGGCTCAGCCCAAACGGATCGGTCCGCCGAAGGTGGCTTGAGGCGCGTTCTGCTGGATTCTAAAATGTCTACCTGGCGACCGATTGTTCGCGCACAGCTCCCACCTGAGGTAATCCCTATCAATCAACCAGACAGGCTGACCCGACTTTTCCCGCGTCGGGGTGAGGATTGGCGGTCGGCGGCTGTCGTTTGTGGCCAGGAGATTTCAATGGCTGGCAATGATCCACGTCGATTGAGCAGCATGTTCAGAATCAGCGGCATCCTGTTGGCAAGCGCGATCCTGCTCGCTTGGATTGCGAGGCCGGGATTGGCCGCGAAGCCGTTGACCTACCTTGGATTCGACGGCGCATCGTACTCTGAGACGGCGCACCAGGGCTTGCAGGAAATTCTCTCCGGCAAATGTTTTCATGCCGGTGTTCCGGTGGACACCGCGCGCATGATGTTGCGTGCGGTGACTCCATCCCAGGAATCGCTTGGCTACGATCCCTACACCCCGGAAGGCAGGTTCTACGCTTCCGGACGCTTCCCGTCGCCGCCTGATCGAACGGCCGGCGGCGCGCCCGACTTTGGATTAGGCGAGAGCGTGTTCGTTCGCGACGGCGTGGAGCTGGTCAGTTTCAACTGTTTTGGTTGTCACGCTGGGGTCGTCAATGGTCAGGTTGTAGCCGGACTAGGAAACAACCACATCAATCAGTCCGACCCGAAGATCGCGCGGACCCGTGGTGACAACTTCGGACCGTACGCAGTCTGGCGTTTGGGCGCGCAGTTGGTCGATCCTGCTGTCGAGGGCCTGGTCGTCGCCAAGGGAAAAACACAACTGCAGGAGTTGCTCGACTCGCTCGCTTTGCCGCCAGTAGACCCAATGCCCTGGTGGCTTATGAAGTACAAAAAGCTTGACTATTGGTACGCCGATGCTGGCATCGACAATGCCGCAAGTTTTTCGATCAACTTCACAACCGCACATCCGGCAATGAATGCTCACCATGCGGAGCACGTCAAAACCGTTGCCAAGGCGCTGGCCTTTGCCCGCGAAACACAATCTCCTGCGTTTCCCCATTCGCTTGACGCCGAGCTGGTGCGAAAGGGCGCGGACTTGTTTCACGGGCGTACCCGGCCCAGCGAGGGCCAGGGCTTTACCGCCTGCAAAACCTGTCACGGAACCTATACCAGGAAACCTTCGCAACCCGATCTCAGCCAGCCGGGTTCGTGGAGCGTGGACTACAACTACTCACACGTGCTGCGGAATGTGAAAACAGACCGGTCGTACAATGCGACCCTGCAAAAGCTCAAACCCATCGCCGACCATATCAACAAGCTGGAGGCCTATTACGCGGACCAGGGTACACCTGAACTGGCGCCACACGCCGCGGTCCCCGGCAAAGACGGCTATGTCGCCCCGCCCCTGGTGGGCGTCTGGGCCTCAGCGCCCTACTTCCACAACGGATCGGTGCCTACGATCGAGGCCGTGTTGAACTCGAGCATTCGGCCGGAGATCTGGGCACGCGACAACCGCGACCCACACGCCTACGATCTGGAAAAGGTCGGCATGGCTTATCGCCCGCTGTCGCGAGCCGATTTCGAAAAGAGTGCCGCAGACGCCGCAGGCAAGCCGTTCCTGTCGCAGGCGGCGATCGATCACGGGGCAATCTACGACACCAAGGGCCTCGGTCACGGAAATATGGGGCATCCCTTTGGGGATCGATTGACCGCCGATGAGCGCCGCGCCGTGATCGAGTTCCTCAAGAGTCTCTCCGGTCCGGACATGTAGGAAGCAAAGCCAGGCGGTGTTGAATGGCCGACGACGTCCGAGAGCGAGGGAGTAAGATCGTGTCTGAGCCGACACTGCACCGACGTCAGCTAGATTTCGAGAGTTGGCAGCAGGCCCTGGCGGATGTCGATCGCCTGCGCCGCGCAGGCTACGACCGCGCGGGAAACTGGGATCTTTCGCAAATCGTCGATCACGTGGGTGAAGGGCTGCGCACGGCCATGCGGGGCAACCATCATCGAGGACCCTGGATCGTCCGCAAATTCATTGGCCCCATGATACTGCAACGCATACTGCGCCAGCGGCGAATGAAGGCGGGCATCAAAGTTCCAAAGTGGTGGCTGCCCGGTCCCACGCACGACGAGTCGGCCGCCGTTGACCAGTTTCGGTCGGAAATCTCCGCCTTTCAGGACACGACGACCGAACCGTTTCCACACCCGTTCTTCGGGGCGCTGACGAAACAGCAATGGAATGACTTGGTCCTGATTCACGCGGCCCATCATCTCAGCTTTCTCGTCCCGCGAGTTGGATAAGCGCAGCGGCGAAACGACCGTCGTCGCGCAGAAGCGAACCGCGGCGGACGCATGGGTGATGCTTTCGGTCGCAATTCGCCGGAGAGTGATTGGGCGAAGCGAAGAACCGCGTTTACCCACGAGCAGGCCGAATGCGAGGTCGAAGTCGCGTTCCCCGATGCGTGGCGGATACACTGCCGATGCATCGAGCAATGCACGTCCCTGGGTCGGATTCAACCGCCGACTGTGCGCCAGGGCCCACAGTGCCTGGGAACGCTCACGGGCTTCTTCGCCGCGAATCAGCGGTAGAATCAAATCGAACGATTCATCGGCTTTGCCGGCAATCGCGAGCGCTTTGATGGTCGTGGCGAGATCCTTGGGATCTTTGCACGAGAGAAGGTCTTGTGCCGCATCCCAAAGCGGTGCGGTCGCCGGCTGGTCGGCTGGTCGGCCACGGCTAAAACTTCGGCGACGACCCTGACCCGTACCGATTCGTCCCGCTCGAGAATCTCGGTGCGGATGGGAACCGGCTCAAAGAAGTCGGTGTTCACGCGCTGAAGCTCCGCCCACCGAAGCATGCTCACAAGGACACTAGCGTCCGAGTGTTCATACCACGACAGTAATTCCACAAGTTTGTCGATTTCCGACGTGGGCGCCTTAGCAGCCGGTTGAGAAATGCCCTCGTGGCATTCTTCAACAAGCGGAAGTGCGGAGCAAAGCTTCGCACGGAAGCGCAACATAACGACTTGCGTAGCTATTCTGTCATCGCATCCATGCGATGTCTCAGCCCGTCAAATTCGGCGTAGACGCGCTGGGCGAGTGACGACCCCTCTGGTGGCAATTCAATCGGTTCAAGCCATTCGCTGCCTGTTTTCTCCGAAAAAAGTGCCCCGAAACGATCCGCTCGCTTGCCGGGCATGGAATTCGCACTTCTCCAGGATCGGGGGCAGCGGAACCAAGTGGGAGAGACGCATGTGTAGGCGGTGTGCCGGAATCTTGGTGGTATTGGTTCTGGGTCTGACCGCCAGGATGGAGGCGTACGATGAGGTGGCACTTGAACCCACGCTCAAAAGCATCTACTGCAGCGTTCATCGCGTCGAAGAATTCCAGCAAGAAGACACACAGGTAATCGTCTTCGCATTTCTTGACACCGATTGCCCAATCGCGAGGAACTACCTCTCACGCCTGACGGATATCTACAACCGTTTGCGCGATCGAGGAGTCAGCATCGTTGGCATCTATTCCAACACTCGCGTGAACGCATGGAGTATGGCCGTTCACGCCCTGGACAGCGATATTCCATTCCCGGTCTTTCAAGACGTCGAGCATCGACTGGCCGATCGCTTCAGCGTGAAAGTTACGCCCGAGGTAGTCGTCGTCGACGCCAACTTTCAGAAGCAGTATCAAGGACCGATCGACAACCAGTACAAGCGCGGCGGTCACTTGAGCGCGCCCACCGAGAGATACCTCGAAGACGCCCTGGCGGCGTTGCTGACGGGCCGTGCGATCGAGATCAACAATCGGCCCGCTTCCGGGTGTCCCCTCGGCCGCCAGCCTTTGCCTTCGAGTCAGCCGCTGACCTACTATCGCCACGTGGCGCCGATCATCCAACGGAACTGCCAGCCGTGTCACCGTCCGGCCGGGGTCGCGCCGTTCGAACTAATGACCTACGAGGACGCGTACTACAACGCCGAACGCATCGCCGAGGTCGTCGCCGATCGGTTGATGCCACCCTGGCACGGCATGCTCGATCCCGAATTCGGCGAATTGCTGAACGACAAGAGTCTGAGCGAAGCGGACGTTCATGTCGTGCGGAGTTGGGCCGATCAGGGAGCCCCTCCGGGCGATCCCGCGGACGCGCCTCCGCCTATGCACTGGCCCTCTGCGGACGATTGGTCTATTGGCCGTCCTGATTTCGTTTACAGAATGCCGGAGCCGTTTCGCGTTCCCAAGGACGGCGTGTTGGAGTATCAGTTTTTTCGGGTCCGGTTCAATTCACCTGAGGATCGCTGGTATCGCGCCGTACAGGTGAAGCCGGGCAACGTTGAAGTGGTTCACCATGTCGCTGTCCACGTTGTTCCGGCCGGCAACGAGCAGTTCCAAGGTCTGGCTGCCATGGCCCAGCTCTACGGAGTCAATACGCAACAGGCGAATGTTATCTGCGACTATGTGCCGGGAGATACCCACAACGCCAAGACGTTCCCGCCAGACCAGGCCTGCCGAATTCCAAAACACTCAGATTTGATCTACGAGGTTCACTACACACCGAACAACCGGCAGGCCGTCACGGATCAATCCGTGGTCGGCTTCGTGTGGGCAGACAAGGCCCCGGAACATGAAGTGCAACGACGCGTCTTTCGCAAACCGGTCGGCCGCTTTCGCATCCCGCCCTACGATCCGCATTTTCGCATGGAGGACACCTACTACTTCGAGTCGGACATCGATCTCGACGCAATTCGTCCCCATTTTCACCTGCGCGGAAAATCGTTTCGGTTGGAAATCATCGAGCGCAATGTGGACACCGGCGCGATCGAGAATCGGCAGGTCGTGCTTTCGGTCCCTCGCTTCGACCAACGCTGGCAGAGAACCTACGAATTGACAACGCCGCTTCGACTGCTAGCAGGCACGGAGCTCTTAGCCACTGCGTACTTCGACAATTCGCGATTCAACCCCAACAACCCCAATCCGTCGGCGGAAGTGCTGTGGGGCCAGCAAACGAGCGATGAAATGTTCAGCATCTGGTTCGGTTACCGCCTCGCCAAGACGAAGAGCAACTAGCCAGGACGCGATCATGCAATTCTCGGTTTCCATGACAATCGTCACCGCCTGCTGCGCCGCCTGCATACTAGGAGGCTTCCCGGCACAGGCCGCCGAACGGCTGCCGGCCAGCGAAACGTTCTCGCGCTCGCTTCAGCGCGAGACGCAAGACATGGCAGACTCGCGGAGCTCAGAAACGCCGGATTTGAGCCTGATCGGCCACGTTTCAGCGCGGGTCCTAGACGGCCTGCTTCATCGCGCAGTTACTCGAAAAGAGAACGTCATCGATTCCATCCTCAATATGTCAACGCGAGGCACGGCCGACGTGGATTGTCAGCTTGCAATAGAGCTGATCCCGAATTCCGCGGCCGGCCATATCCGCTTTCTCATGAGCGGGCATGCAACCATGAACGACACCATCGGCACAGCGCGCTCGGTGCGAGTCTATTCATCATCGCGTACGCAGATCACCGGCCACAAGGACGTCATCCTTGATGTGCAGGGGTTGAGGCTCTTGCCGGCGAGAGCCGCGTGCCGCACGTCGATTCAGATTAACCGTATCGATGCCCGCAACGGATTCGTGGAACGCCTTGCCTGGAGGCGCGTCGGTCAAGTGCAGTCGCAGGCGGAGCAGATCGCCGCTCTACGCGCTTCCCGACGGGCTGAACGACAAATGGAGGCCGAATTCCATCGGCCCCTGCATCAACTTCAGCAAAAGTATGCGGCCAACGTCCATTCTCCGCTGGCCCGCAACGACATAGTGCCTGAGCTGCTCGTTGCCACCACGCGAGAGCACTTGTCATTCGGGTTGCTGGCGCGCGGCCTTCAAGGGATGCAGTCTCCCGCTCCGGCACCGGCCTACGATCTTTCGCTGTGCGTTCGCGACGAATTGGTGAACGGCATTGCGGATTCGCTCATGAGCGGCGAGACGTTCACAGACCGCCAGTTCGCTGACCTGATGCAAACGCTTACCGGAACCATACCCCGCCCCCTGTGGGTCCATGCGCGCGCCGAGCCCTGGAGCGTCACCGCGGCCAGTCAGCATCCGCTCACAGTCTCTTTCGACGACGATGAGGTGCGCGTGGCCTTCCGCATCGAGCGCGCCGTCTACGGCGATCGAGAACTCTTGAGACCTCTGACAATTTCGGCGGCCTACTCGCTGGAAATCACCCGTGACGGACCACGACTTGTCCGCGTGGGCGATCTGAAAGTGGAGCACAGCGGACCTGGCGCGCAACAAGCGATAGACAGCGCGGAGGCGCAGATCACACAGTTTCTCTACCGAAAGTTCTCCGGAGTATTTCCAGCCGAACTCTATTTCGACGGACTGGTGCCGCCCACCGGCGGCTTCTGGGGCAGACTGCGGCAACTGAACCTCTCTCAACTGGCGTGCAGCGATGGGTGGCTCGCGATCGGCTATGAGTGGATCCCCGACGCGCCTGTCACGATCGTCTCGGCAGTTCGCTGACGACCATTGTTGCCCGACTATCTCAGTCTTGTGCGCCGACTTGTCTCGCTCCGGAGAGATTCCGCGTGACACGGTCGCCAATCGGTTGAGCAATGCCACGCAGGCAGTCGTCAACAGACGGCAAGCGCGGGCGACAACCGATTCTCGCACGTGCGATTGGACAAGGCTCGATGTCCCTGCCAAACTGACCGTGGCTTGCTGACGAACCCAAGTGGTGTCGATGGCGCGACCGCCAGAACGTTTCACAGAGCACCGCCTGCGAGGATCTATCGATGCGTACGTTTTTCTGGGTGCTGATGTGGGCGGTCCTGCATGGCTCGTTGGGTGGTTCAGCCCTGGGGCAAGAGACTCAAGCGTATGACCTGGCGGGATTGACGTTCGGTCACAATTCAGAAGAGGGGATGCTTGTCGTCGGCGAATTGACTGGGCGTTTCGAGCTGCTGGCCGGCGGTCAGTCGCGTTTGTCCTGCGAAATCGATCGCGTTGAAGCGCGAGGACTTGGCGCCGGGCCAAAACCAGGTAAGTCGACGCAATCCTTTGAGATTGACGCCGGCTATCAACAACGGGGCAGCTCACTGGAGTTTGCGAACCGCTCGCTCCGCGCCGGGCTGGTCAGCACGGATGGCGAGCTCTTGGCGCTACTGGCAACCAGGGAAGCCGGCGGCTCGGAGGCGATTCTGGCGCTGGGCCGCCGCCAAGGGAGCGATGCCACCGCCGAGCTCTCCGGCGAGTACCTGTTGCGAAGCTTTTACATTGCACTGCCCGATGCAGCGGTCTGCGTGTCCGAAAACTGGCGGGGAACGCTGAGCTTTGCAGATGACGGGCAATGGCGCGGAAGATACGACATTCATCGCGCCGAATGGGATTTTGAGCAGACGCGATTCGCAGAAGTAGTCGCCCCGTCGCGGACCGTTCAGGGCACCTACCAGGTCAAAGCCGATGGCCGTGTGTCTCTCGGCGGCAGCGGCATCGATTGGACGGGCTTCGTGGCCAGGCACGGGAAACTGCTGGTGCTGACGGAATCGAACGCCCAGGGACGTGGCCTCGTGCTGGCGATCAAGGCCCCTCAGCGTGCCACCGATGCGAAATTGAACACGACGCACAATTTGCTAGGCGCTTCACTTGAGTTTGAAGGCAAACCGCACCTCGCGCCAGTGCTCGTGCGCGGCACGATCGCATATACGCCCGACCGGCATGCGATCGATGCGACCATGGAAAAGCTGAAATGGCCCGGGTTTCCACGTCCGCGGCCGTTTGCGAGGGAAGTCTTGGCCATTCGCCCGAGAGGGTTGCATCGGGTCGCCGCCAACGGAACCTTCGGTGCCGGCGGCGACGGTTCTGACTGGCATTTGCTCCTGCCCGATCTTGGCTTGAGCATTTACATGATGGATTTCGATATCTTTGCAGGCGGTCGCGCCGAGTCGGTGCGCGGAATGCTCATCGGATTCGGCGGCGAGTAGAGTCAGCCCCGCACGTCTCTAACGTCTACTGACCAGCATATACCCGTCAAAAGCTGAAGATTTCGCAGCTCGTCAAGTATTGGTTGCCGAAGTGATTGCTGCCGCCGATCACTAACACGCTGCCGTCTTGCAGGAGCGTTGCGCGGTGATTTCGGCGTGCCGTATTCATCGGTGCGGCGGGCAGCCAGCTTTCCGTGCGCGGATCGAACACTTCAGCACTCTTGAGTTCCTTGCCGCTCTCGGCAACGCCGCCTGCAACGAGCACCTGTCCGTTGCCCAACAGCGTGACTGACGCACCGGCCCGCTTCTCCTGCATCGGCCTTGTTTCGCGCCAGCGTTCCGTCTTTGGATCGTAGAGTACCGCACTTGCAAGGTAAGCGCGATTCGAGGGTTTTGAGGAACTACCGGTGTAGCCGCCCACCACTAGGATGCGTCCGTCGTGCAGCTTCACCTGCCCAAACCAGGCGCGCGGACTGGGAAGAGCTTCGGTCGCCTGCCAGCGACCCGTTGTCGGATCGTAGAGCTCGGCGCTGGCCATCGGGACGCCTCGTTCAGCATATCCGGCAACCGCCAGAACCCTGCCGTCATCGAGCAGCGCGACTCGATGTTGATTGCGCGGCGTCAGGAGCGAACCGGTCGCGGTCCATTCGCCCGTGGTGGGATCATACAGTTCGGCCACATCGTATACTTTGCCCTCGTTGATATACCAGTTGATGCCACCGGTCACGAGCACGCGACCGTCGGCCAGCAGCGTCGCCATCGGGTCGCGTCCCACGCTGAGACTTCCGGCATCAGTCCACTTGCCCGTCGCAGGATCATACAATTCGGCGCCGCTGATCACGCTGTCGTTGCTGTGTCCGCCGGCAAGCAGCACACGGCCATCCGGCAATCGCGTTGCCGAGTTCCCGCTATTGCGAGGTTGTCGTAGCGAGCCTGTGCTGGTCCACTTGTGTCCCCGCCAGTCGTAAAGCTCTGCGCTGGCGATCGACTTGCCCTCCAAGGGATGTCCGGATACCGCAAGGATACGTCCATCATCAAGCCGCACGCCGCCGGCATACTCGCGACGCTCGTGCATCGGCGCTGCGGCTCGCCAGCGACCGATTGGCGTTGGTTTGTCGGACGCCCTGGCACTGAACGTAAGATTCACAAAATGAACAAGCAAAACAACGGACAGCCAGCGGTGTCGCACGGATGATGCTCCTGGCGTTTCAATTGATGCACAGCTCGTAGACGGTTATCAGTCGGTTAACCTTGGGTCGCTTCCCATTCATCCCGTCGATGCGTGCTTTGCCGAAAGTGCTTGACGCCCAGCCACAGCAAGACCGCCGCAACGGCGTGGGCCGCACTGGTCACGATCAGGATCGAATACCGCAGCATCGCTTCGTCGCGGAATCCGAAATCGGTCACCCAGGCGATTGCCGACGGTCCCAGTCCCAACCCGATCAGGTTCACGATGAACAGATAGACGGCCGAGGCCTGGCCGCGCATCGGATTGGGCATCATCTCTTGAATCGCGGCCGGAGCGACGCCAAACGGCATGGCGACGAAGAAAACGGTCGGCACGAGCAGCAGCATTGCCACCGTACCTGACGGAACAAGCGGATACACAATGCCGGTAGGCACCCAGATCAGCGCGGCCAGCAAACCCACGTACATCTTCGAGCCGGTGGTTCCGGTCCGCCCGATCCGGTCGGCCAGCCAGCCGCCGAATACAATGCCTGACGTGCCGAACAGCGCTACGATGGCGCCATAGATGACGCCCACGTTGGCCGCCTCCCAACCATGACTGCGGTGGAAGAACGCTGGAATCCAGGACGTCGTTCCATACGACGATAGGCTCAGCAAGGCAAACCCCACGTTGTGGCAGACCAACGTCTTCCAATTGTTCGACAAGTACGTACCAACTTCTGAGACGGAAACCGCTGAGACGCGTGCGACGCCGCCCTCGGTCGCGATGCGGCGAGCGCCGCGGCGAATCGGTTCCTTGACCGTCACGAAAACCAACGTCAGCGCCAAGCCGGGCAAGCCCAGCGCAAAAAACACGATCTGCCACGAGCGCATTTCGCCGACCAGCGGCACGGTAAGATTCGGTTCGGCGCCGATCCAGCCGACCACCAATCCACCGAACACGTACGATAACCCCGTGCCGAGGTAGATGCCCATTGAATAAACGCTGATCGCCGTGGCGAGTCGGTGTCGAGGAAACGTATCGCTGATCATCGAGTAGGCCGCGGGCGACAGACTGGCCTCTCCGATGCCAACTCCCATGCGCAACAATAGAAAGTGCCAATAGCGATTCGCCAGGCCGCAGCCGGCCGTCATCAAGCTCCAGAAGAAAAGCCCGCCGGCGATGAGTCCGCGCCGCGACATCGAATCGGCAAGCCGTCCGATCGGGATGCCGAAGAACGTATAGAACACGGCAAAGCTAAGGCCCATCAAGTAGCTGAACTGCGTATCGGAAATGTCCAGGTCGCGCTTGATCGGGCCGACCAGCAAACCGAGGATCTGCCGATCCATGAACGAGAACACATAAACCACCATCAGCACGCCGACCACGTACCACGAGTATGCCGCGGGCGGGTAAGGCGGCTCAGGTCTGCCGCCGTTCGATTCGGCGAGCGCCGTGTCGCGTTGGGCGCGTGTGTTTTCGGCGCCGCGATTTCCCGGAATCATTTTGCTGGCCCGCCCAGTCCGTGAAAGATTCAACCGGCGACCCCGATGATATCGCCCAAGCGAGCGAGAGGGGCAAACATTCTCGATTATTTTTGGCGGGAAAACAGCCTGATGGCATTCGACCGTGCCTCGCCGGCATGCGTGCGCGACGATGCGTCGGGCCAGATCAGTTGCATCCGATCCGCCGCGTTCGCCGCGCCGGTTCGCCTGGCGGCTTGCTCGAAGCGGGGCTCTCGGTAGGCGATGGCCGCTCGGCGCAACAAAGGTGTCAGCCGTCCCTTATCAAAGCGGCCTATCTGGGCGTGGGTCCACTCCTTTTCCCCCGTGGCATAAGGAATCAGCCACTCCAGGGCCTGGCGAATGCTTCGACCGTCGCCAGTCTCAAAGTTCCACAGGTCTACGCCCACGTGTTGGCCCAGCGCGGCAAGTTCGAACATGCCGCGCAGGTTCATCGCGCTGTAGTCGAACGAGCGCGTTCGCGACAACTCCAGGGGCTGGCGACCGTCGGGCTCGATCTGCGTCGCGATTCGGCGCTGCGGCGCTTTTTGGAGGACCTCCCGTGCGACCCGCTCGTCGCCGACAAACAGGGCGAATGCCGCCACTTGCACGTCGTACCACGTGCCATGATTGTTCTTGGCTCGTGCTTCATCGCCACCGTGCTTGCTGTTGAGCAACCATGTCAGGTACTGGCGGAACCACGATTGGAGCCGTTGCTGGTCCGACTCGCTCCAAGCGGATGATCGACCGAGCAGCCCAACAGCGTCGGTCAGCCGCACCAGTTGCGCGGTGTCGATGATGCCGATGCCCCGTCCTTCGGTGCGGCCAGGAATGGCCTGCCCGTACTCGAGGTGCGGATTCATCCGCGTCGCCTCGTCGAGAAACCAGACTCGCACCAGGCGGGCCGCGTGGTCGGCGTATGGCTCGTATCCGGTAAGAAAGTAGGCAAAGGCCAGCGTTTCGACCGACGAAGTCATCTGCCCCATGAGCTTGCGATCGTGCGCGTTTCCCTCGGGATTCACTTCGCCGTCGCGACGAATGTAAGGCAGTCCGTCCGGCTTGCTGGGATCGGGCCACCAGTACGGACCAAGGCTCATGTAATCGTGCTTGTCGCCGCTGGGCGGAAGGAATTTCTTGTCCGTCACTGAGAAGGGCCCGCTGCGCAGCGCCTTCTGCGCCTCGTCGCGGAGCCTCGTCACCGCATCGGCCAATTCCCCAGCACCTGCCGCCACTCGCTGTCGAGTTTGCACAAGCAACTCAGCATCCATCAAAAACACTTGCGGTGAGTCGTCCGCCTCAAGTGTCTCGCCGGCGATCGGTTCTGCAGCCATCGCAGCGCAGGTAGCCACTGCATGGAAGGCCGTCCCCAGGCAAGCCAGCGTCAGCAACACCGCGACGCAATACGACCAGGTCGGTTGGCCCCACGGTCCGTGCGAATGTCGATTCACGATTCATCGTCTCCAGGTCGTCGCTCGTCGTGCGCGAACGACGCACGACCGACACTCAAGTGGTGCAGCGCGGCCCTGTAGCTTTACGCCGTTGCCTGCGAAGCGTGCGAAGCCGACGTCACCTGGCCGATTCAGCAGGATCGAGCAGGCCGATAAAGTCCACGTCGCAGCGGCGCACCTCTTCCAGCAGCAGACGGTGCAACCGGTCGCGCACCGCGCGGTGCTTTTCATCGCCAAAGAGGTTGGTGAGCTCCTCGGGATCGGCCTCGATGTCGTAGAGCTCGTCAAGTTCCTTAGCCCCGAGATAACGCACGTATTTGTACCGACCGTGCCGCAGCGCAACGTAATACGGGACGCCGGCGTGTACGGCCTCCTTCGCGCCGGAGAGCGACCTGGTCACTTCGGCACCATAATCACTGCCACAGTGCTCGTATAGCGTGGCGTGGTTCCAATCGGCGCTCTCGGGATTCATCAGCAGCGGCGTGACGTCGCGGCCGTGCATTTTCCAGGGGAGATCGATGGCGGCTTGCGCGAAGAACGTGACGATCAAGTCCGGCGCATTGACCGGATGTGGACAGTATTTTCCCTCGGGAACCGTGCCGGGTCTGCTGATGATCAGCGGCGATCGATACGCGGCCTCATAGGGCGCCACCTTCTGCCGCAGACCGTGTTCGCCGTTGGCAAATCCCTGATCCGAGGTATAAACGACCAGCGTGTTTTCCAGTTGCCCCGTTTCTTTGAGTGCGGCGATCAGCCTTCCCACCCCTTCGTCGACGGCCAGCATGCACTCGTTCACTTGCTGCAGCCACTGGCGGTACGTCTTGCCGCTGTTCTTCAATACGGGTTCGCCGTTCTCTCCCATCTTCCAGGCCTGCGTCGTTTCCAGATAACTCGGCTTTCCCGGGCGCGGCCCAAAGATGCCGGCTGGCGGTTCGGCTTGCCGAGCCGCGTTTGCGCCCTGGTGTCGCGGGGCGGGAGTGGTCGGGCCATGAATCGCGCCATAGCACAACCACAGATACCACGGCTTGTCGGGATCGCGCTGGTCGCCGCGGATGTAGTCGACCGCCCAGTCCGTGTAGTTGTCGGTCGAGTAACCGTCGACGATGCGCTGCTCGCCGTTGAAGTCCGTCACCTGGCGGCCGTAATAGTTGCCCGCGTTGCTCGGGTGTTTTGGTCGGTTCCAGACGATCTGGAAATCCCAATCGCGATTCCAGCCGGTATCGGTTCCGGTGTGCCATTTGCCGATATGAGCCGTCTGATAACCCCCTTGGCGAAATGCCGCGGGCCAGAACGGGCATTGCTCGGGATCATACTCGCTGCCGGGATACTCGCCTTCCATGCGCATGGATTGGATAGCGTGTGGATGATGGCCGGTCAGCAGCGATGCACGCGACGGCATACACCATGAGCCAAGGTAGGCTCCTTGAAACCGCACTCCGGTCGCGGCCAGTGCATCGATATTCGGCGTATGCGCCATCGGGTAGGCGTTCTCATAGCAGCTCACGGTTTTAGGCGAGTGATCGTCGGCGTAAATGAACAGAATGTTGGGCGGCCGCTGCGCCTGCGCGGCAGCAACGCAGAGGATGGTCGCCACGAACCAGGCCAGGACAGTGAGAGCTCGTTGCATGACTTTTCAACTTTCTTTCTCGATCCTATTGAGCCGAACCCGAGGCAGCAGAGGAGCCCGGGGAAGCAGAAGAGACAGTCTCCCAACTGTCCCTCCATCGCTTCCCCGACGACGCGATCCACGACGAGACACTAGACAGGCATTCTAGCCAGATCGTCGAATCTATTCCAACCAGCGGGAGTTTGGAGCAAATGGCGCTGGCAGCCTATTCAAGTATTCAACAGGCTAGGCGCGCTAGTGGTATCCGTGGCAGGATACCTGTTCCTGAAGCGCGGCGTGGAATCGATCGTCGAGCGTTGGATTCAGGGGCTGATCGAGAGGAATCCAGGACGATTTTCCCGGCCGCAGGATTCGCGGCGATCATGGTGCGAGCGATGTGACGATGCGCATGCAGAAGCCGAGCAACTTCGTCCGTCGTTTGCTGCCGCTGGCGGCGCTGTGGTGGCTGTTTGCCGGAAGCGATGGGTTCTCTTGGCTCCTCGGCGGTCCCGTCATCGTGGTCGTCGCGGCCTGGCGACTCGGCGAGGCCGTTAAGGGAAAAGCTCGCCTCCGCCCCTGGCAGCTCGTGCTTTTCGTGCCTTACTTCGCACGGCGGTCGCTGATCGGAAGCTGCGACGTCGCATGGCGAGCCATGCACCATCGGCTGCCGATTGCGCCGGTGGTGCGAGCCTATGTCCCGCGACTGCCTGCCGCCAGCCCCGCGCGCGTCTTCTTCGCCAACAGCATCAACTTGCTCCCCGGCACGTTAACCGCGTCGTGGAACGACGACGGGCTGCACGTGCATGTACTGACCGATGACCCTCAGACGATGGCAGAGCTGCGCAAGCTGGAGTATCGAGTCGCGATGCTGTTTGGCCACCCGTGGACACCACCAGAGGAGGACGCCGGCGCATGAACGAACTCGTGTTGTGCGTAGCACTCTTCCTGTTGCTCAACGTTGCCGCCGGGCTGATCCGCGTGTGGCTGGGGCCGACGGCGCCCGACCGGATGCTGGCCGCCATGCTGTTCGGCACGACCGGCGCGGCGATTCTGCTGCTCTTGGCAGAAGGGCTATCGATGCCGTCGCTGCGCGACGTGGCAATCGTGGCGGCCTTGCTGGCGTCGATCTCCACCGTGGTATTCGTGC
This sequence comes from Pirellulales bacterium, assembly GCA_041750795.1. Taxonomy (GTDB): domain Bacteria; phylum Planctomycetota; class Planctomycetia; order Pirellulales; family PALSA-1355; genus JTS-RE94. Next base: position 20,741 of record JBGSYQ010000600.1, read on the forward strand.
GACGTTGGCCGATCTCCTCGAGCCAAGACTGAGGCAGCCTCCATGACCATCGTCGATTGGTTCTCTTGCGGATCCTTGCTCTTCGGCGCGTTTTTCTTTCTGGCCGGAACGGTGGGGATGTTGCGATTCCCCGACGTGTTCACGCGGTTGCACGCGCTGACCAAGGCCGACAATCTCGGGCTCGGACTGGTGGTCTTTGGTTTGGCTTTGCAGGCCGACACCTGGGTCGTCGTCGCCCGGCTGTTTCTCGTTTGGGGGCTGATCATGTTGGCCAGTACGACATGCTGTCACTTGGTCGCGCAGGCCGCACTTCGGGCGGGAATTTCGCCTTGGAGGTCGCCCAAATGACCGGCATCCTAGAGTTGTTCGACGCCACCCTAGCGCTGACGCTGGTGGGGATCGCCGTGGGCGTGCTCTTCGCCCGAGATTTGTTTCAGTCGATCGTGCTATTCATCGCCTTCGGCTTGCTGCTGGCGATTGCCTGGTGCCGCCTGCAGGCGGTCGACTTGGCCCTGGCCGAAGCGGCGATCGGCGCAGGTTTGACGGGCGCGCTGTTTCTCAACGCATTGGCCAGCACAAAACAAAACAGCGACGATCGCGACACGCTCAACCAACAAACCGGCCATCGCCCCAGCAAGCCGGCTCTCGAACGGCTGCCCGCGCGAGGCATCCCGCGGTGGGCAGCACCGTTGACGTTCCTCCTGGCGGTCGGCCTGGTCGCTGCGTGGTTGATTTCGATCGTGGCGCCGCTGGCGAATCCATCCGTCGCGCCGCAAATTGCCGAGGACAAGGGCATCATCCAAGGCGGCGTTACCAATCCCGTCACAGCCGTGTTGCTCAACTTCCGCGCGCATGACACGCTTCTCGAAGTCGTGGTGCTGCTGGTCGCCGTCTTGGCCACTCTGGCCTTCGCCGTCTCAACCGAACGTGAGCGCAGCGCATCGCCGGCCTCACCAGTGCTGGCATCGTTTGTCGCGTTGATCGTTCCGTTGATGGTGCTGGTGGCAGCCTACGTGCTGTGGATCGGCACGAAGGCTCCGGGCGGGGCCTTTCAGGCAGCCGCCTTGCTCGCCGCCACCGGGGTCCTGATCATGGTCGCCGGTGGGCGGCCGCCCTCGTGTGCGCTGCTCCGCTGGCGAATCGTGCTGGTGGTGGGGCTTGCGACATTCCTCGCGGTGGCACTCGGCGGGATGCTCGGCGGCAGATTCCTGGAATACCCGCCGTCCTGGGCCGGTGGGCTGATCCTGCTGATTGAAGCAACGTTGACCGTGTCGATCGCGGGTATCCTCATCACGCTGTTCGGCGCCACGTGGTCGGCCGGCGACCCAGGCGCGGCCAGTCACGCCGGCGACACTCTAGCGACTCCGACCACCGATCCGAGCGGAAACACCCCATGACGTCGATCTTGATTTACTCGATTGCGGGTGCCCTGCTGTTCAGCGTGGGAATGGGCGGAATGTTTGTTTGCACCCATCCGTTCCGCAAGATTCTGGCGATGAACCTGGCCGGCAGCGGCGTTTTTCTCGTGTTCCTGGCAATGGCGCAGCGACATCCCGATACGCCGCCAGATCCGGTTCCCCAAGCGCTTGTCTTGACTGGAATCGTCGTCGCCGTCAGCGCGACTGCCGTGGCGCTTGCGCTGTCCGGTCGAGTGATCGCGTTGGCAAACGATCACCAACCCCCAGAGAGGTCGCACGGGGCGCAGGAATGCGAAACAGAATAGCAATGTAAGTCGCTATTTTGTGCTTCCGTGCGAAGCTTTGCTGCGCACTTGGCGCTTGTTGCAAAATGCCACGGTGGCATTTCGCAACAGACAGGTAAGGTCATGCTTGAAACGTACTCCGATCCCTGGCTCATCTGCTCGATCGCTGCCCCCTTGGTGGCATCCGTGGCGGCGTTCGTGTTGGGAGACCGCAGCGGCGCGCGACTCGGCATCGTCGCCGCGGCTGTCGTCGCGTTCGCGGCTGCCGCGGTGACATGGCGCGTCTGGCAATACGGCCCGCAGACGTATCCCCTTGGCAACTGGCCTGCGCCGCCAGGCATCGCGCTGCGTGCCGACGGCCTCTCGTGTGCGATGCTGCTAATGTCCGCCGGCGTAGGCGCCGTCGTAAGCATCTATTCGTTGGCGTACTTCGGCGAGTCCGCGCCCGGCGACCAGCGTTCGCAAAGCCGCCGTGTCCTGTTCTGGCCCCTGTGGCTGACGCTCTGGAGCGCGCTCAACGCGCTGTTCCTTTCCGCCGACATTTTCAATCTGTACGTCGCGCTGGAACTGCTGACACTGGCAGCGGTGGGGCTGGTCGCACTGGCCGGCACCCACACCGCCATCGAGGCCGCGTTGCGCTACTTGCTGGCGGCGCTGGCGGGTTCATTGATGTATCTGGCGGGCGTGGCCCTGTTGTACGCCGCGTACGGAACTCTGGATATCGCGTCGCTGGGACGCGAGGCGACGGCGGGCCCCGCGCTACCGTCGGCATTGCTGCTCGTGATGCTCGGCCTGATGCTGAAGACCGCGTTGTTTCCCTTCCACTTTTGGCTGCCGCCGGCCCACGGCAATGCACCGGCTCCCGTCAGCGCACTGTTGTCGGCGCTGGTCGTCAAGGGGTCGTTCTATATCCTGCTGCGGTTGTGGTTCGATCTTTTTCCAACGGACGTCACGCATCTGATTGCGAGCGTGCCTGCCGTGCTGGGCGCGGCGGCCATTGTCTGGGGATCGATACAGGCGCTGCGGGCCGAGCGGCTGAAAATGCTCGTGGCGTACTCCACCGTGGCGCAACTCGGCTACCTGTTTCTCGTCTTCGACCTGGCAGGTCACGGCGGCGACACGGCAAAAGCGGCCTGGAATGCCGGCGTTTTGTTCGCGCTGGCGCACGCGCTTGCCAAGGCCGCGTTGTTTCTGGCGGCCGGAACGATTCTCTACGTCGCCGGTCACGATCGGATCCGCGATCTGCCGGATGTAAGCCGACGTTTGCCCGTCACGTTCTTCGCGATCGGCGTCGCCAGTGTGAGCCTGATGGGATTGCCTCCCACGGCAGCGTTCGTGGCTAAGTGGATGATGTTGACGGCGGCGCTTGCCAACGGCCAGGTGTGGTTGGCGGTGGTTGTCATCCTGGGCGGATTGTTGGCCGCCGCATATCTGTACCGTGTGCTGGCCGCGGCGTTTACGCGGCCAGGCAACGAGCAAGCCATCGCCAACCACGGCCGTGCTCCGCGCGTGCTGGAGTACACAGCCTTGACGCTGGCGCTGTCGAGCCTCGTACTGGGGCTGGCCTCCGCGCCGTTGATCGACTTGCTGGCTATCGGTTCGCCCTGGCAACGTCCCACCGAGCAGGCAGCGGCACCATGATCTGGGACGATTTCATTCCCCTGCTGACCCTGCTGACGTCGTTGGTGCCGGCGGTCCTTATCTTTCTGTTGCCGGAAGGGCGACGCGGCGTGCGCACGACCTTGAATATGGCGGGGGCCGTTCTCAAGCTGGCGTTCATCGCCCTGATGCTCTGGGGAACCTTTCACGAGCACCGTTTCGAGTCTCGGTTTCCCGTGGTACCTGGCGTCGACTTTTTGTTGCGGGCCGATGCGCTGGCCATGTTCTTCGTCACTCTGTCCGGCGTATTGTGGTTCGTGACGACAATCTACGCGATTGCGTATCTGGAAGGCTCACCCAACCGCAACCGTTTTTTTGGCTTCTTCAGTCTATGCGTGAGCGCCACGGTCGGCATCGCATTGGCCGGCAATCTCTTTACCTTCGTCATGTTTTACGAACTACTTACGCTGTCGACGTATCCGCTGGTGGTACACCGGGAGACCGACGTGTCGCTGCGTGCCGGCCGCGTGTACCTCGCTTATACGCTGGCAGGCGGCGCCGTGCTGCTGTTTGCCGCCACCTGGTTGCAATCGCTGGTTCCCTCGGCCGAGTTCGATCAGGGCGTGTCGGTCGCCGGACTGGGCATCGAACACTACGGAGCGCTCCGCGTCATTTTTGTCCTGCTGATCGCCGGTTTGGGGGTAAAGGCCGCGTTGGTTCCGTTGCACGGCTGGCTGCCGCTGGCAATGGTCGCGCCGGCGCCGGTCAGCGCGCTGCTGCACGCCGTGGCCGTCGTCAAGGCCGGAGCCTTCGGCATTGTGCGCGTGGTGTACGACGTTTACGGAATTGACTTCGCACACGCACTGGCGCTTACCACGCCCCTGGCCATCTGGGCGTCTATCACGATCGTCTATGGATCCGTGCGGGCTCTGTTCCAGGACGACCTCAAGCGCCGCCTGGCCTTCTCCACCGTCAGCCAGGTTTCCTTCATCGCTTTGGGCGTCGCCGTATTTGGCCCCTCGTCGACAGTGGGAGGCGTCGTCCATCTGGTGCATCAGGGATTGATGAAGATCACGCTGTTCTTTTGCGCGGGAAATCTGGCAGAGACGCTGGGGATTCACAAAATCACCGAGATGCACGGAGTCGCGCGACGGATGCCGTGGACCATGGCTGCTTTCACTGTCGGAGCGCTCGGCATGATGGGCGTGCCTCCGGTCGTGGGCTTCATCAGCAAGTGGTACCTGGCCGCCGGCGCGATCGAAGCCTCTCAGTTTTGGGTGCTGATCGTCTTGGCCACCAGCAGCGCCCTGAACGCCGCCTACTTTCTGCCCGTTCTGTACGTCGCCTGGTTCCGCGCGCCGCGTGGCAAATGGCTTTTGGAAAAGCCGCGGCGCAGCATCGAAACCTCCTGGGGACTGCTGCTGCCCACGCTGACAACTGCCGCGCTTGCCGTTTCGATGGGCCTGCTGGCGGGCGTTCCGTTCAGTCCGTTGCAATGGGCCTTGCTCATCGTCGATCGAGTCTATGGCCGCGCGGTCGTCGACTGGGGTTTCGCTCCTGGATCCGCCGCCTGGACGTTCGACAGTTCGTTAGTTGTTTTGACGCTTGTCGCTCCGCTGGTCGCTGTAAGCCTCTTGCTCACACATCGTTTTCGCGCCGCGGCATTGTGGTTCGCATCGCTGGCCGCACTGCCAGCCGTGGTTTTGGCGTTTTGCGGCCAGCCGGGCGTGGCCGTCGACTTGCCTTGGGTGCTGCTGCGCATGCACCTTGGTTTGGATATGACGGGACAGGTCTTCCTGATCTTTACCGCGCTGCTTTGGCTGCTGGCGGGAGTCTACGCCAGGGGCTATCTGGCCAACGACCCGCAAGCGCCCCGCTTCTTTCGATTCTTCCTGTTGACGATGGTTGGCAATCTGGGCCTGGTGCTGTCGCGCGACATGGCCAGCTTCTATCTCTTCTTCGCGATCATGAGCTTTTCCTCCTATGGACTGATCGTGCATTCCGGCGATGGAAAAGCGTTGCGGGCCGGCCGCGTCTACATGCGGCTGGTCGTCTTCGGCGAAATTGCCTTGTTCGTGGGGATGTCGCTGGCGACGGTTGCCAGAGGAAGCCTGCTCTTCGACCAAGGCGTTGCACAACTGGCGAGCGCTGGCACCCTCAATGCGATTGTCGGGCTGTGTTTCGTCGGCTTCGGGATCAAGGCCGGCTTGCTGCCGCTGCACGCGTGGTTGCCGCTGGCCCACCCGGCCGCCCCGACTCCCGCAAGCGCCGTGCTCAGCGGCGCCATGATCGAGGCCGGCTTGCTCGGCTGGTTGCGCTTTCTACCCTTCGGCCAGGTGTCGCTGCCGGGCTGGGCCGAAATATTTCTGATCGTGGGACTAGCCACCGCGTTTTACGGCGCGATCGTCGGCGTTACCCAGAGCAACGCCAAAGTCGTTTTGGCCTACTCCAGCATCAGCCAGATGGGACTCCTGGCGCTCGGCGTCGGCGCCGGACTCATGGCGCCGGCAGCATGGCCGGTCATCGCTCCGGCGGTGCTGGTCTATGCCTTGCAGCACGGACTGAACAAAGGCTGCCTGTTTCTCAGCATTGGAGTAGCCCCCACCGCCACGGCAGCCTCTTGGAGATGCCGTCTTGTCAAGGCGGGCATCGTTCTGCCGGCCTTGGCGCTTGCTGGCACTCCACTGACAATCGGCGCCGTAAGCAAGTCGGAATTGAAGTACGCTCTTTCTGTTCTTCCGGCCCACTGGAACTTCGCGTTCGACGTGCTGCTTCCACTGGCCACGGTCGGAACTTCGCTGTTGATGGCGCGCTTCCTCTATTTGGTATGGCCGGACTCCGATCGCGCGGCCGAGCGTGTGACTTCAGCCGTGTTGGTCTCCTGGTTGGCGCTGCTTGTCTCGTCGATCGCAGCAGTGTGGCTGATACCCGCGTCTGCCGGCGTCGGCGCCCCGGCAAGCCTGCTGATGGCAACCGTAACCTGGGACAACGTGTGGCCCTTGTGCCTGGGCGGCGCCATCGCCTGTAGCGCATGGCGCATGGGGCGGGCAAAGCGCACGCTCAACTTCCCGGCGATCCCGGCGGGCGATGTCCTCGTCGTCTGGCAGCAGGGCTCGCGATCCATCAATGCCTGGGTGCGGTTGCTCATCCGCCAACCGCGGCGACTTGGCTGGACTTTGCCCAAAAAGCCGCGTGCCCTATTTTGGCGCGCGCGCTTGGATCGCCTGATCCAAGACACCGACACAGCGCTGGACGGCTGGCCGTGGGTCGGAGTTGTCGCTTGGATTCTGCTGGTAACGTGTCTGCTGCTCTCCCGCGCAGGATGAGCCACCTGCCAGCCCATTGAAAAACCCGACGAGCTGCGCCATCGCAGGAATGCGATGCCACCCCCCTATTTCCCGTGCTAACATGGCTGCCAAAATGGCATTCAGCGCTGCGGCTCCCAGCCACGGGCTAGACTATCAATGCGGCATACGTGGTCGTTGCATCAGTCGGCTGTGAGGCATCGATTGCTTCAGTCCCCACGAGGAATCTCCAGGTGATCGAAGTCGACGATTTCCACAAGGTCTTTGGCGACCAGGTCGCCGTCCAAGGCGTTACTTTTCGCGTCGAGCCAGGCGAGATTCTGGCCATCATCGGTCCCAACGGTGCTGGAAAAACCACCACGATGCGCGCGATCGCGGGAATCATTTCGGCCAGCCGCGGGCGGATGTCGATCGCCGGCTTTGACGTCGATACCGACGCGATCGCGGCCAAGTCTCGCTTGGCATTCGTGCCGGACGACGCCCCCCTGTTTCAAGACCTGACCGTCGAAGAGCACATGTCCTTCTATGCCAGCGTCTACCAGGTGAGGGATGCTCGCTCCAAGGCCATCGGCTTGCTCGACGAGTTTGAGCTAACCGCCAAGCTCCGCACGCCTGCCAGCGACCTCTCCCGCGGCATGCGGCAAAAACTCGCCATCTGCTGTGCCTACCTGCACGATCCCCAGGCCATCCTCTTCGACGAGCCGCTCACGGGCCTCGACCCGCACGGCATCCGCGTGTTCAAGCGGTCGTTGCAACAGCGCGCCGCACAAGGCGCCGCGGTGGTGGTTAGCTCGCACATGCTGGCGATGGTCGAGGACTTGTGTACGCACGTGCTGATACTCGCCGGCGGAGTGCAGCGCTACTTCGGACTGCTCGACGAATTGCGAACGAGCTTCGACCACGTTGATGCGGCCGCGAGCCTGGAAGACATCTTCTTCGCCGCCACGTCGCCATGAGCACTCCCGTTTTCCATCCGGCGACCATTCAACTGTTGCGGCTCCAGAGCCGCGGCCGCCGCCGTCGGATGTGGGCGAGGTTTCGCCAACCCCGGCGGCTGGTCCTCTCGGCCATTGCCTGTGTCCTGGCCGTCCTCTGGCTCGGCAACGCGGCCCTGACGATCTGGCTCCGAGAAACGGCGTCGCCGCAAACGCTGCGCGCGCTGTTGTCGCTGGGGCTGGTGTTTTACGCTGGATGGCATTTCGCGAAGGCGGCCTTTTTCCGTCCGCAAAACCCGTTCGACTGGCCCCCCGCCCTGCGCGATATCCTGGTTGCGTTGCCGCTGCGGCCGCGCGACCTGGTGGCGTACCAACTCGCCTCGGTCACGGTGACGACGTTTCTCAAAGCCGGACTCTTCACGCTGCTGCTGTTGCCCGACTTGCACAGCGCGACGATGGGCCTGATCGGACTGCTGCTGGCGATGATGTTGCTGGAAATGCTTCGCATGGCGATCGATATTGCCACGTGGAGCATGGGGCAGGCGGCGTTTCTGGTCTACCGCGCGATGGTCATGGCCGCGCTGGTGGTGGTCGGATTCGACGTCGGAGTAACGCTCGCGGGCGAAGGCGCGCTGGCTGGTCCGATCAACGTCGGCGAGGGACTCCGCCAGCACCTTTTGGACATCTTCGTTCAGTTAAATGATTCGGTGATTGGCTACGCGTCACTGCCGTTTCAGCCCTTCATCGACCTGATCCTGGCCGAAACCATCACCGCCAGCAACGTGGCGTTGGCCGTGGCGGCCTGGGCAAGTGTGGTGGCGCTTGGCGCCGCAGTCATCGGCTTGTACGCCGCCACCTCGCGCCACGCGGCCCACCGTGAACAACGCAACTACCGCACCCGCACCGTGGCGCGCGACTCGGTCGCGTGCTCCAACGCAAAAGTGCTTGTGCTGACCCATGGCTTTGAGTTCGTATTGCGTCTGCGTCGCATGCCGCGCTGCTGGGGCGCCGGCGCGCTGGCCTGGCGGCAACTACTCGGTGCCCGCCGTCACTGTGGCAGCCTATTGACGGCAATGATCGCGCCCGCGGCGCTCGCCTGTTTCCCGGCCTTCGTCATTGAGGACCCCGACATCGCGCT
>JBGSYQ010000601.1:0-6225 GCA_041750795.1 Pirellulales bacterium
CACGACTTCGTGCGCAGCGGCCGGACCGATCAGTTGGGCTCGATCTTGCGGCACAACGCGCTCGACCTGGTGACGCTGGCGCACCTGGCCTGCCGGCTGCTGGTCGACGCGGACACGGTGCCGCTGGCCCGGCGAGCTTGAGCATCTTTCCAAAAGGTGCAACGCGGCGCGCGGCGCATGGGCACTTGAGCCAGTGCGCAAAAAAAAGGGCCGCGGCGCCTGACATTCCTGCCTGGCGGCCGCGACCCGATATAATCAAACCTCTAGCCCAATGCGACGGAGGAGTCGCTGCGAGAAGAGCGGGGTCTGGCTGGTGCTGTGCACTAGCCGTTTGGTGACCCAAGCCCACGCATAAATTTAGGTCCTCCCGGCGGATTATTGGCTGTTAGAGGTTTGAAGTTCGTTACCCACCAGGGGCCGCAATTGGCTCCTGCGGTGATTTGTATGACACTTCATCGGCAGTTGACCTGCCGAGGGTTCGTCCGAATTCCTCGATCACGTCACTACGCACTATTATAGCTTGCCGCACATCGGTAGACAGCAAGCGGCGGCAAGTTTAGCAAAGCGAGCAGCCAACGCCAGAGCAAATGTCTGTTCAAATGGCGTGCCACGCCGTCAATTCCAGACGGAATTGTGCGCCGCAATCTCAAAAAACTTTGGCAAGCGCGCGATTATTTGGGATGCAACCGCGCGATCTGGCCGAACGATTCGGTTTGTTGTTGTTGCAAGCGATCCTGCTCGCTCCACAAGAATGCGTCCACCGCGTCTTCCAGCTTCTCCTGGGATTCGTAGATCCCGGCCGTGATCAGACGCTTCAGCTCTGCAATCTTGGCGTCGCGTGCGGCTCGTTCGACAGGTTGGGCCATGGGTCACCTCCAGGCTCAAACTTCAGGAAACCGCCTGATTGGCGCGTCCGGTCCCGGACGCTCCTTGCTCAATCGCATGCCATGCTAGCAAATCCCAGCGGAAAGAAAATCCGCCCGGTTGGGCCAACGCAAAATCGCCAGGAAATGGCCCCGCAAAAACGGCAAACCCGCCGCAAAAGCCGTAGCTTTCGCGGTGGATTCGCCCCTGGCTCGCGTCGTGGATAACTTGTCGGTCGATTCCGCGGGCGGACGAACCCCGCCGCCGCCAGTAGCAGCTTGTTGAAAAATGCCGTCCTGGCATTTTTCAACCTCGCCAAGTGCGAAGCAAAGCTTCGCACGGCTCGCAGAATAACGACTTGCGTCGCAATTCTGTCATCGCATCCACGCGATGTCGCAGTCGGTTGAATTCTTCAACAGGCTGCTATTCCACCGGCTTCTCGACCACCCAAATGTTGCGGTACGTCACCGGGTTGCCATGCTCCTGCAGCTTGAACGGCCCTTGGCCCGGCTCTTCCGTGGGCGCGCCGCCGGGAGTCAGCTTCGGCAGCTCGTAATCGTCGTGGATCGTCACGCCGTTGTGCTTCAACGTCACGCGCGCGTTCTTCACTTTCTGGTCCCCTTCGAACCGCGCGGCCGTGAAGTCGATATCATAGGTCTGCCACGAGAGGGGCGGAAAGCACATGTTCACGTCGGGCGACTTGAGCTGGTAAAAGCCGCCGCACTCGTTGTCGAGCCCTTCCAGCCCGAACGAGTCGAGAATCTGGCACTCGTAGCGATCCTGCAGATACAAGCCGCTGTTGCCGCGCCCCTGGCCGCGCGCCGTAGGCACAAACGGCGTGCGGAACTCCAGGTGCAACGTGAAGTCTCGAAAGTCGTCCTTGCTGCTGCGCGTGCCGGCCAACAGCAGATCGTCTTCTACGATCCGGCCTCCCTTCCAATGGGCCAGGTCGGCCGTCTTGCCGCCGAACAACACCGTGGCGCCCGCGGGCGGCTCGGCGCCCAGCGTGGGGCTCTTGCGCTCCACTTTTTCCATCGTGCCGATCTCGTCGCCGGTCAGGTCGCAAACGGTCAGCTTGCCGTCGACGATCTTGGCCGTGCCGGCATCGCCCGCGAAGGTGATCACGCCGTCGATCGTCTCGCTGTCGCTGGCGATCTGTGGATCGCCCTTGTGCCAGCCGTCGCCGGGCAGCCCGCCGATCAGAAACACGCCGTGAAACTTGCCGTCGCCCAGCGCGATCACCTGCGCGCCGACCTTCATCTCCTGGTCCGGCGTTTTGATCGTGCCCAGATACTCGCCCTGGATCTTAAAATCCGGCCCGGCTTGCTCCGGATCAGTAAACGCGCGGCGATCGGCCGCGCACGCCTCGCTCGACACGATGCAGGTCACTAGCGCCGCGAAAACGTATTGCCGCCACATATCAGCATTCTCCTTCCAGGGTCGAATTGTCTCGAGGATGCCGTATCACAAGCAGGCTATTGTGACTGCCGCGGTGCGCGCAAGCAACCAGCATGACCGTGCATCAGCAACCGTTCAGCCCCCGGCTTTGCCGCGGGATCGCGAAGAATTCCTTGGGCCGCAATCGACTGCGAATCGGATCGACAGCCGCAGCGCAAAAAAATCCCCCGGCGGAACCGGGGGCGGAACGAATAGTCTTTTTGCTCGGCGGACGGGCTGCTACCCGAACAACTTCGTCACCGGCTCGGCCTGCACCAACTCGCGGGGCTGGTTGAGGTGGTTGTAGACGATCGTGGCCGGGTTGATGCCCATGGCGTGATAGACCGTGGCGATCAGCTCGATCGGGTGCACGGGGTATTCCAAGGGCGCCGAGGCTGTGGCGTCGCTCTTGCCGTAAACGAAGCCGCGCTTGATGCCCGCACCGGCCATCACCGCCGTGTAGCAATAGGGCCAGTGGTCGCGGCCGTCGTCGGTGTTGGAATTGCCCGAGGTGCTCACGCCGCGTTGCGGGCTGCGGCCGAACTCGCCCACGGCGATGACCAGCGTGTCTTCCAGCATGCCGCGGTCGTCCAGATCGGAAATCAAGGCCGACAGGCCCGCATCGAGCATGGGCGACGACTGGTTTTTCATGCGGTTCGACAGCCCCACGTGGACGTCCCACGAGTGGTTGTCGGAGTTGGCCACCTTGGGCCACACGACTTCGACCACGCGCGTGCCGGCCTCGACCAGGCGGCGCGCCAACAGCAGGCTCTGGCCGAACGTGTTGCGGCCGTACAAATCGCGCGTGGCCTGGCTCTCGGCGTTCAGATTGAAGGCGTCGCGCGCCCGGCCGGACATGATCAGGCCCAGGGCCTTGTCGTAGTACTCGTTCAGGTCGTACTTGGCCACGGCCTTGTCCACTTCGGGCATGCCGTCGTTGATCAAGTCGCGCAAGCGGGCTCGCCGCTCCAGCCGCGCCGAGGAAACTTCCGGGCGAAGCTGCAAGTCGTCGACCTTGATGTTGTCCATCTTATTCATATCCATGTCGTCGCCCGACGGATACAAATAGTACGGATCGTACGCGCGGCCCAGGAACCCGGCCGTGCCTCCCTTGCCCACCACGTTGCTCTCTTGCAGCGGACGCGGCAGCATCACGAACGGCAGCATCGGCACCGTGGGCGGCTTGATGCGAACGATATTCGAGCCGAACGTGGGAAAATCTTTCGGGCTGGGCGGCTCGAGCTGGCCCGAGGGGCTGACCTTGTCGGTCGTGTAACCGGTGTGAATCTGATAGATGGCCGCCGTGTGGTTGAAAAGTCCGACCGGCGTGTAGCTGACGCTGCGGATCATCGTGAACTTGTCGTTCACCTGCGCCAGCTTGGGCAGCAACTCGGTGAAGTTCACCCCCGGCAGCTTGGTGGGAATGGGGTTGAAAACGCTCTTCACGTTGTCGGGCACATTCTCTTTCGGATCCCACAGGTCGAGGTGGCTCGGTCCGCCTTGCAGGTAGACCATGATCACGCGCTTGGCCTTGTTCCAGCCCGGGCCGCTGCCTTCGGTGGCCACGCTGGTGTTGGCGGCGGCCTTGCCTTCGAGCAAGCCGGCGAGGCTCAAGCCCAATACGGACGAGCCGCCCACGCGCAATACATCACGCCGCGTAGGACCGACGCCCCGATCGCAAATGTCTTTGGCCAGTTGCCCCGGAATCCGTAACATCGCGCAGTACCTCCGGTGAGTCGGTTCGGCAAGTGCATCGGTGCAACGCGTCGCATCAATGCCGATGCGTGGGGTCACCGATGCGTGGGATCCCCCATCCATCGGATCACATTTCAGGCAGGCAGAACCAGCCGCATTCGTTCGAGCAGCAAGTCCTTCAAACAAGCACAGTTGGCAGTCGCCAGCTAACCGGGCAGTATACCGCTAATCGCGGGGGGGTGTCAATGTTTGGCGAAGGGGGGCGTTGGGGTGGCGTTGGCGGGCTCCGGCCTCGGCCAGCAGCTTCTTCTGCCGGTTGTCCTCATCCTCCAGCTCCTTGAGCAAGCCACCGGTTTGGTTTGTTGGCACACGAGTCCTAACAGCCTGTTGAAAAATGCCATCGTGGCATTTTTCAACCTCGCCAAGTGCGAAGAAAGGCTCGCACGGCTCGCAAAATAACGACTTACGTCGCCATTTTGTCATCGCATCCATGCGATGTCACAGCCCGTCGAATTCTTCAACGGGCCGCTAATCTTCCGCGACCTCGATTACTTGCAAAAAACTGAACCTCCGCTGCTCAACCAATTTGTGCGTCCTGTTGTCACGACTTAAGCCAAACCCAACTGAAGTAGGCTGAACACGGCAACGAGGCGGTCAGCGGTTGCAGTGAAACTGGGTAGCGGAAAATAGGACTCGTGGAGCGTCAACCCGATTTATTCGGGTGACACGGAACGACCGCCAAAGACGTAAGTGCTTTGGCGCAAATAAACAACCGGTGCTTCACCGAAACCAGTCAATCCGAAAACCAGGCTTTGACGAAGCACTACCGAATCACGTTGATTTCCGGCCGCGCTTTTTCCAGAGCGTCGAGCATGGGGCCCGTGATTCTCGCGCCGCGTACGTTCAGCTCGCTCAGATGCGGCCAGTATTCGACGAACACCAGCGCCGCATCCGTCACCTTGGTGCCGGCAATGTTCAGATACGTAAGATGCTCGAGCCGGGTCAACGCCGACAGGGTCTGGTCGGTAATCGCGGTGTTCGATAGATCGAGTTGCGAGAGATGCCGCATCCGCACCAGCGAAGTCGCCACGTTGCTGGAGACGTCCGTGCCCCGGAGCGAAAGCATCGACAGGTTGGCGCTTCGCTCCAGATGGTCGACACCGACGTCCGTGATCGGCAAATTGGACAATTCCAGCATGCGCAGATTCGGCATGCGGGCCAGCCTGGCCAGGCCCTGGTTGGTGACTTGCGATTCGCTCAGATACAGCCCGCGGAGGTTCGGCAGTTTTGACAAATGGGCGAGGCACACATCGTCGGCCTGCGTGGATTCGAGCCACAGCACCTCCAGCGCTGGCAAGCTCGCCAGCGCAGCCACGCCTTGGCCCGTGACGTCGTTGTGCGATAGCTTTAACGCCCGCAAGTTGCTCAACCCGGCCAGGTGCGACATTCCGGCATCGGTCACCTTGGCGTCGAACAGATACAGCTCTTCGAGCTGGGAAAACTCAGCGACCGTCGCCAATCCTTCGTCGCCCGTCTGCGTCCGGTTGAGATTCAAGATCCGCAGGTTTTCCAGCGGCGCCAGGTGGCGCAATCCGGCGGCCGTGGTCTTGGTGTCGTGCAACGCGAGGCCTTCGAGTGTCGAGAGCCGGCCAAGTTGCGCCAATCCGTCGTCGGTGACGCGCGTTTGCTGCAGCTTGAGAACCTGTAGTCCAGTCAATCGGCCGACGGCGGCCAGTCCTTCGTCGCTGACGTTGGTGCGTGACAGGTCGAGCCAGCGCAGTCCGGCCAGCGCGCTCAGATCTTCCAGGCCGCGATCCCCCTCGCGCCAGGTGACCACCAGAAACTTGTTCCCTTGCTCGTCGATTTCGCTTTCGATCATGGCGCCAAAGCTCTCGAGCCTGCGGCCTAGCGCCTGCTGCTGGCGGCGCGAGGAACCCCCCGCATCGCTATTGAGCCAGGAGAGCCGGACGATGCCGCCCGCCGCTTCGAGCGCCTGCTGCACGCGCGAAGTGGACGCGGGCTGCGCCGACGGCGCCTGATGGACGGCGCGCTGGACGTCAGCGGCGCCGGCAATTTCAGTGCCAATCAACGCGACCAGCAGCCACAGGGTGCGCTGGGCTACCCATTTCCATTGCGACTTGAATTCCTTGTCCATCATGGGCGTTCTTCGGCCATATACTCAGACACGGTTCGCGAGGGTTGCCGCGGGCGCCGCAACCACGACGTCAG
>JBGSYQ010000602.1:0-10774 GCA_041750795.1 Pirellulales bacterium
TGCCGCTTTTGTGGAGTTGCGTAATAAGGGCGCTCTTCCTTTGATCTATTCCCACCTTCTGTCCTGGGCAAACTTCCGTCAGGGGCCAATTGCAGGAAAGTATCCTGATCTCGCCTCGAAGGCGGGTGGTGGGAATGTGCCATTCATGTCCGGCCAATGGCGCTGCTGCAATTCGGCGGGCATGTGAGGTTGCCGATTGTGAAATCGCGGGTTGCAGCACCCATGTCAAGGTCCAGCCCAATGCAGCATAAACGGCGATCTTGGCGAGTTGCTCTCGGCTCTTTAGCCCCGAAGCCCAACATGCATACACGGGCAAACCGGCTGCTGGCAACAGAGCAAGAATTGGCGCATCAAATCTGAGCAATGCCAACATGCCAATCAACGTGGCGATGGTACATCCAACGAAACACGCCAGCATGATTTTCAATCGTGTCTTCATGGGGCGGTTTGCTCTCAACCGGTCTGCGCCGCGATCAAACGGTCCAGCTCCGTCTTCAGGCGCGGGAGGATGTCTTCGTAGCTGAAAGCCCCGATCTCTTGCGGGCCCTTCTTGAGGTTCACGAAGTTGGGGCCGCACCACAGGCCGAGGTCCGCGTCGTCGGTCTCGCCGGGTCCGTTCACGCGGCAGCCCATGACGGCGATCGTCAGCTTGTGCTCTTTCGCGTAGGCCGTCATCTCCTTGACCTGCTGGGCCAGTTCGATGAAGGCCTCGTTCTCCACGCGCGAGCAACTGGGACAGCTTATGATATTGAGCGTATCGCGCCCAAAGTCGACCACGCTGCGCACGCGGCCCGCGGCAATGTCGGCCAGGATCTGCCGGCCGGCGGCGATCTCTTCCGGCTTGCGCGCGTTGGGCACTGTCAGCGAGACGCGCACCGTGTCGCCGATGCCGCGGCTGATCAGTTGTTCGAAGGCGATCCGCGTTTTGATGACCCCATCGGGCGGCAAGCCCGCTTCCGTCACGCCCAAGTGCAGCGGCACGTCGGGCCGTTCGGCCGCGAAGCGCCGGTTGACTTCGATCACCTTGGCCGGATCGGAATCCTTCAGCGACACGCAATATCGCGTGAAGCCCAGCGAATCCAACAACTCGCAGTGTTCCCAGGCGCTCGCCAGCATCGGCGCCAACGAATCTTCGGCCGCATATTGCTCGAGCTTGGCGGGATCGACCGAGCCGCAGTTGACGCCCACGCGCATGGCACAGTCGTGCTCGCCCGCGGTGTCCACCAGGAACTTGACCTTGTCCTGCCAGGGCTTCTCGCGCTCGTGGTGGTACAAGTGCCCCGGGTTATAGCGCACCTTGTCGACGTGCGGCGCCACGGCCACGGCCAGCCGGTAATTCTCCTGCAAGTCGACCGCCAGGTTGGCACGCGACTGCTGGCGAATTTCGGCCAGCGCTTCGGCATCCTTGGGGTTGTCGACGGCGATCCGCACCACGTCGGCCCCGGCCGCCAGCAGGTCGTTCACCTGCGCGACCGTCGCTGCGACGTCCTGTGTGTGCGTGGCGGTCATGCTCTGCACGGCGATCGGATGACCACCGCCAACGGTCGCGGAACCGATGCGAACTGCACGCGTCGGGTTGCGGGGAAGATCCACGGTTTCGTCGCCTCCAGTCGCAATACCAGGCCCCCGGCGCACCACGGCCAGAGGTCGCTGCAACTTCCAAAATAGCAATTGCTTACCAGCGACGCGAGACGGCCTCGCAGGGTAAGTGCCGTCAAAGTGGCGATCTTAACGGCAAGGCGCTGCAATCTCCGAACGATCGGCAGATTTTTACCGGCCGACGTTGGTGCGGTCCAACGCCATACTGCGGCGCTACCGCAACACCCCTACGCAAGAGGGGTTTCCATCGCGGTGGACTCGGAAGCAAATCCGCGTCGGACCTGGCAACGGACCTAACTGGTCGCGAATACGAGGGTGTCATCGAACGCCGAGCTGACCCGGCACGGCACAATCGAGCGCGATGCGACTGATGCTGACCCGACGGTGAGAATGCGGCTTCTGGGTACCCCGACCCTAAAACGGGAACAGCAAGCTGATCATCGCGAAGTGGGCTTGGGCGTTGAGGGACGTGTTGTCGAAATCGCCGCCGATGATCGAGCTGGTCGTGACGTGTTGCGTGGGGCCGAACGTGTACTGATATGCGAAATTCAAGTCCGCGCGCGGGAGCTTGCGGCTGTAGCCCAGGCTGAACGCATGCTCCAGGATGCCGTCCAGGTACGGATTGAGCGTCGACGTCGGCGGCGGACTGCCGTGATACACGTAGCCGGCACGCCAGGTCGAAACCTCGCTCGTATCGAACTCGTATCCCAGCCGCAGCGAAATCGAATTGCGCCAATCGAGCGGCAGCCGGTCGGTGATCGTTCCGGATCCCAGTATGATGGGAATGACGGGATTCGTCGGGTTGGACAGCGTCAGCCCAATGTCATCGAACGCGTGCGCCCAGTCGTACCAGATCGCGTCGGCGGCGATGCGCCGGTGGGGGCACAGGTCGTGCTTCACGCCAAAGGCCACCGACCGCGGCCACGTCATCCGCGTGATGGCGTCGAAATGGCTCGAAATCGTCACGCCCGGCCCGACGAGAATGTCCGCGTTCATGCCGCCGTGCAGCTTCATGTTGGACTGCTCGGTGTACGTCAGGCCAAACGTGGTCTCGTCGGTCCACTTGTACTGCAACCCGACCGAACCGGTGGGAGCGACACCGAAGCCAATCAGAACCATGTCTGCCGGCACACCGGCCAACGGTCCGGTCTGCATGACGTACGGCCCGCGAATGCCGATATCGGTGATCGCCGCACCGACGGTCAGGCCCACGGACCACTGATCGTTCACGCGATAGGAAAGGCCAGGCAGGACTTTGGCCATGCCGCCGATCGATCGATACAGGCTCGGCCCCAACACCGGCGAGTCGACGGTGCCATACGAGGCGCCGAAGCCGGCCGGCGCGAACACGCCGATGCCCCAGGCCCATTGCTCGTCGTCGCTCTTGCGAATGTAGCCGATCACCGGCGCCGGCAGCGGGCGCGTCGCGCTGCGAACGCCGCTCAGCGGATTCGTATAGTGGACGTCCGTGATAACCGTGTCGACGCCCAGCTCCAACAGCCCGTCGCCGGCCACGTTCACCATGGCCGCAGGGTTGTCCAGGATGATGGCGGAATTGTCCGCGAAACCTTGATTCGTGCCGCCGCGCCCCGTCGAGATCGGCCCGATGCCGTCGCGGATCAGGCCGTCGGCAAGGGCGACCGACGCTGTCGGCAAAAGCACGGCGACGACGAGCAACGCCCGCCAAATGCGAGAACTCATGGGTTGGGTGCTCCGTCACCGGCCGCGGAACGTGCGGCCAAAGGAAGGTTAGCCGGGAAGGTCTGCCTGACCGGCAGAGTTTGACATGCAGGCTTGCGGATCGATTGCGGAATGACAAATAGCTGATCGTCGCCCGGCAACCTGCGGCTGGAGAATTCGTTTCAGATTCGCGCCGAATGTGCGGGTTGTGCCGTCACATTCTCTCGATCTTGCGGTTCTTACCAGCGGCGTGCCCGCCACCTCGCCGGTCACACGTTCGGACCAAATTCCGGCGTCGACTCGAGCGGGTACGTCCGCACCGGCAGTGGCAACGGAAACTCGACGTTCTCCTCCCGCAGCGCCCGATGCTCAATCGTTGCGCCGAACTTCTCAACGAAATAATCGACACACTCCAGCACGACCTCCTCCGGGGCACTTGCGCCCGCGGTGATCAACACGCTTTCATCCCCGCGGAACCAGGACGGATCGATCTCCGAAACGTCGTCGACCAGGTGCGCCGGCCGATCGTATTCCCGTGCCACCTCGGTCAGGCGAATGCTGTTGGAGCTGTTCTTGCTGCCAAAAACCAGCACCACGTCGGCCTGCGCCACGGCGGCCTTGAGCGCCTCCTGCCGGTTCTGGGTCGCATAGCAAATGTCGTCCTTCGACGAACCCACGCATTGGGGAAACCGCTGACGCAAGCGGTCGATCAAAACGGTTGCGTCATCCACGCTCAGCGTCGTTTGAGTCAGGTAAGCGATCTTGTCGGTCTGGGCGAAGTCGAGCCGGTCGACGTCCTCGATCGTCTCCACCAGCGTCATTCGCTCCGGCGCCTCGCCCAGCGTGCCCACCACCTCGTCGTGCCCGCGATGACCAATCAGCACGATCGCGTAGCCCAATCGCGCGAAGCGAATCGCCTCCAGATGCACCTTGCGCACCAGCGGGCACGTCGCGTCGATGATCTGCAAGCGGCGCTCCTCGGCCACGCGCTGCACGGCGGGCGACACGCCGTGGGCGCTGTACATCAAATAGCTCCCCTCAGGCACCTCGTGAACGTCGTCGACGAAGATCACTCCCTTGGCGCGAAACCCGTCGACGATGCGGCGATTGTGTACGATTTCATGAAACGTATACAACGGCGTCCCAAACATGGCGATCGCGCGGTCCAGCGCCTCGATGGCCATGTTGACGCCAGCGCAAAAACCGCGCGGGCTGACGAGCAGAATCTTCATTTCGCAGTCTCCATGCTAGTCGGCGCGGGCGCTCATTCGCCCCACACTATCGGCAACTGACTTCGCCCAGTGGTTGTTCGGAAACGGCGCCCAGCGGGACGGCAAGCGGGCGCTGCGGTTGCGGCGGACCTTGCTGTTCGATGATGGGCAGCCGAATCGAAAACGTGGCGCCGGCGCCCGGCGCGGTGCGGCAATCGATGGTTCCTCCGTGCGCCTCGATGATCGACCTCGCGACGTCGAGCCCCAGGCCGGTGCCTTCATCTCCCTTGGTCGTGAAAAACGGTTCCCAGATGCGCGCCGCCACTTCTTCGGTCATTCCACTACCATTGTCGGACACGACGATCAGGGCCCGCTCCCCCTCGGCCGTCAGCGACAGCGAGATGCGGCCGTCGTCGCGTCCGCGAATGGCGTGCGCCGCGTTTTTGATCAGGTTGACCAACACTTGCTGAAGCTTGACGCGGTTTGCCTCGACCGACGGCGTCGCGTTGATCTCGACGGTTAGCGTATTGGCCGTGATGCCGTTCTCGTAGCGCAAGAACTCTTGCACCTCGCGAACCACCTCGGCCAGCGGCAACTTTTGAATCGCTGCGCTCTCGCGCTCGAACCGCACGAACGACTTCACTTCGTTCACGATCTGCAACAGTCGATCGTGGGTGGCCCGCGCGATCGCCGCCAACTCCATCAAGTCGCCGTCGTGGCTGTATTTTTCCTCGATCAACTCGGTGAGCGGCAGCACGCACAGTTGATTGCCCACCTCGTGCGCCAGTTCGGCCGCCGAGCGCCCCAACATCGCGCAGCGATCGGCCGTCACCAGCCGCTCCGTCAGGACGATGTTGGAATTCGACAGGTCGTACGCCTCGATGGCCCGCACCAGCACCGAGTACACCACGTCCTGCTCCCAGGGTTTCTTGATGAAGTAGAACACCTGACCCTGGTTGATCGAGGCGAGCATGGCATTGGTGTCGGAGTAACCGGTCAGCATCACGCGTTTCGTCTGCGGAAATCGCTGCCGCATGATCTCGAACAACTCGCCGCCGCTGACGCGCGGCATGCGCTGGTCGGCAACCACCACCGGAAACGGCCGCTGCTCCAACAGCCGCAAAGCCTCCTCGGCGCTGGTCACCGTGACCACGTTGAACAGTTCGTCGAATGTGGCCTGAAAGACGATGAGATTTTCGACCTCATCGTCAACGTAGAGAACGTCGCGTTTCATGAGATTGCCTGTACGGGTTGTTGCTCGCGTTCGGCGCCGTCGGACCTGGCGGCCATGCAGGGAAAGGTTATGCGAAACTCCGTGCCGCGTCCGACCACGCTGTCGAACTCGATCGAGCCGCCCAGCCTGGCCAGCAAACTATAGCTGAGCGAGAGGCCCAAGCCGGTGCCCACGCCGGGGTCCTTGGTCGTGAAGAAGGGGTCGCAGATCTTGGTCTTGATCGACTCGGGAATGCCCCCGCCCGTGTCGCGGATGGCGACCGTCACCAGGTCTCCCTGCTGCGACGTGGCGATGAAGATGTCGCCGTAGCCGTCGATGGCCTGTTGCGCGTTGTTGAGAACGTTCATGAACACCTGGTTCAACTGGCCGGCCGGTCCGAAGACGCGGCCCACTTTGCCGTATTGCCGATGCACTTCGACGCGATCGCGCAGCGCGCCGCCCAACAGGTTCAAGCACATGTCGAGCGCCTCGTGCAGATCGAAGACGCTGTAGTCCTCGTTGCCCGGGTGCGAAAAGGTCTTCAAGTCGCCGATGATCCGCGCGGTGCGCGAGGCGCCGGCCTCGATCACACGCGCCAACGTGGAGATCTTCTGGAACAGCGGTTGAACTTCGTTTTTCACCGCATCGGTTTGCGGCAAGCTGGACGAAGCGATCGCTTCGTTGATGGCATGCTCCAGCCGCCGCGTGCTCGACGACAGCGGCTTGATGCCGTTGTAGACCGCATTGATCGAATTGTTGATCTCGTGCGCCAACCCGGCGATGAGCTGCCCCAAGGAGCTCATCTTCTCCGATTGAACCAGCCGTGCTTGCAACGCGCGCAGCTCGTGATAGGCCGTTTCCAATTCGCGATGCTGCCGGGTCAAGTCGTGGTGCAAGCCGCGCAGCCGGATCAGCGACCGCACGCGCGCCTTGAGTTCCTTGTCGCTGAACGGCTTGGTCAGGTAGTCGTCGGCTCCGCAATTCAATCCCTCGATCTTCATCGCCAACTCGGCCTTGGCGGTCAACATGACGAAGGGAATGTGCGCACATTCCGCGTCGGTCTTGATCTGCCGGCAGAACTCCTGGCCGTCCATTCGCGGCATCATCACGTCCGAAAGGATCAAGTCCGGATGCTCCCGGCGTGCCAGGTCCAGACCTTCCTGGCCGTCGCGCGCCAGCAGCACGCGGTATTCGTCGCGCAACAGTTCGTACAACAGGGTGCGCATGTCGGGTGAATCGTCCGCCACCAGCACCGTCTGTTGCGGAGGCGCGTTGCTTCGAATCATGGCCTCCGCTTCCCGCTCGTCCGAGTACTCCTCGAGCTCGGCGAAGCGTCGCGCGGTGCTCTCCGAGGCCGGCGGACTCCGCGCCGGTAGCGTTTCGATCGCGGGCACTTCGCGATAGGGCAAGTCGAACCAGAAGCGCGATCCCTTGCCCAGCGTGCTGGAAACGTGAATTTCTCCGCCGTGCAATTGCACCAGTCCCTGCGCCAGCGACAAGCCGAGCCCCGTGCCGCTGAACTCGCGCGACGAGGAGCCGTCGACCTGGACGAAGCGATGAAAGATACGATCGCGCTGCGAGTCGTCGATGCCGATTCCGGTGTCCGTCACCGAGATCCACACGCGGTCCGGCGCGGCGTGCGTTTCGACTTCGATTCGCCCGCCGCGCGGCGTGAACTTCATCGCGTTCGAAATCAGGTTGGCGATGACGGTCTCGACTTTCTCGCTGTCGGCCCCGAACTCGCCGATGGCCTGGTCGCAGTCGACGTGCAACTCGACGCTGCGCTGCAACGCCAGCGGGGTCGCGGCCGTCACCAGTTTCTGCACCAGGCCGTTCACGTCGACGGGTCCCACTTGCAGCTTCATCTGGCCGGCTTCGAGCTTCGAAAAATCGAGCAGGCGATTGATCAGGTCCAGCAGCCGATAGCCGTTCAAGCGCACCATCTCGAGCATGGCCGCCGCGTCGGGCGCCAGCGAGCCGCGATCGAGCAACCGGTCGACCGGCGTCAGGATCATCGTCAACGGCGTGCGCAATTCGTGGCTGACGTTGGAGAAGAATTCGGTTTTCATGCGGTCGTGCTCGACCAGCCGGTCGAGCGAGCGCTTGAGCTTGCGGCGGCTGAGGGTCAATTGGCGCGTGCGCCGCTTGACCTTCTTTTCCAGGCCCATGTTCAAGTCGCGAATGGTGTGATCGTTCTGGTTCAACTGCTCGGTCATGATGTTGAACTGCCGCGCCAGCACGTCGAGCTCGTCGTTACCGGTCGGCTGCAGGCGCTCGGAGAAGTGCCCCTGTTCCACCCGCTTCATGGCCCGCACCAGCGCCGCGGCACGCACGGCGACCGACCGCGCCAACACGACCGACATGCCGATTCCGATCAACACCGCCACGACGAAGATATAGGCGATGTGCCGGCGCAAGTCGTGTACGGCGGCGTCGCGCAAGGCCGGCTCGCGGATGATGTCCAACGCGCGCTGCTGGGCCAAGGCGCCGATCATCACGGCCGTGTCGGTGATAATCAACCCGAAGCACACAATCACGCGAAACTGCAGCTTGCTCTCGGGCAATTGCGCATAGGGAATCGGCACTCCCTCGTCCAGCAGATACTGGATCACTGGCTGCATCCAGCGGTCGATGCTGAAGAACGACAGCAACAGCGAGGCGGAGATGCCGAGAAACGTGGCGATGCAGATGTGTACCAGCACTTCGCCGCTGACGGCGTGTCGCCAGTACATATAGGCGCAAACCGGAACCGTCGTCACCAGCGGTACCAGCAGCGCCTCGTGCAAGTGGTGCCGCCCGCAGAAGCGCACGGCCTCGCGCCCCGCCGCCATGGCGCGCGGCAGCGCCACGGCGTCTCCCTTGGCCAGGTCGTCGAGCACGCCGCGCAGGCACCGCGTTTCCCACAGCGCTAACAGCGACGTGGAGGCGACGGCCAGCACCACCGCCAGTCCGGCGGCCACAAAGAAGTCTCTGGCCACTTCCGGCGGCAGGCGAAGCGTGACGCTGACGTAGTAAATCGTGAACGTCCCGCCGACCGAACCGATCAGCCGCGTGACGAGCATCATTACCAGGATGTAATGCGCGCCGATTCGTCTCAGCATTTCCGCATTCATCGCAGCGCCTCGGCCCCGAACCCCGTAAATCGATCGACCGGATCGCCGCCTACTTCAGGCCGCGACTGCCCAGCTCCATATAAATCAGCCGTTGCAAACCCGCCAGCAGCGCCGCCACGTCGACGCTGCGAATCCGCCCAGCGCTGGCCTGGATGCAGCGTCGATGCGACTCCCATTTGCGCAGGAAGTACGCCTCGTGCCCGCCGTTGCGAATGGCGCGCTCGATCGTCTCGGCCGACGCGCTGCGCAGCTCGTCCGCCGAGAGATCGCCCTCGCGGATCGCCCGCGCGAACACGCCGCTGGTGAAATCGCGGTCTTTGATTTCGCGCTGCCAGGTGCTCACCAGGTTTCCGATCCGCCCCATGCTTTGGGCGTGCCAGACGACTTCGCGCAAGGCCCCCAATTCGCGCCGGTCGAATGTGGGCGAGCACATCAGATCCATCGTGGCGAAGCTCATCATCTGCATATTGTGCGGCAACACCATGTCGTGTTCCTGGACGTTCAACAGCTCGAGATGACGATTGACCATGCAGGAGTAAGTCATCGTGTTGAGGATCTGCCGGTGGTCGTACGCGAGTAGTGATTCGTATTCCTCGTAGGCGGGGTAACTGCGCAGCCGTTCTTCGAAGGCGTCCCAAAGTTGCCGCGTAAACCGCGCATAATCCCGTTGCGCGTCGCTAAACCGCGCGACGTCCAACGGTTGGACGCCGCTAATGATCTTGGTCAATTCCTCGAGAAACGCTTCCTGGCCGCCCTGGTCGGCCACGTCGTCAAGCATCACGCCGTACATCACCGCCAACAGCTTCGTGTCGCACAGTTCTCGGCGCAGTTCGGCGGCCACGCACGAGAGCGTCGTCAGCTCCAGCCCGTGCAAACACCACCGCCACAAATATAGATCGCGCTCACCCGTTTCCGAGTATCCACGAACCCAATGGTCGATGAACGGACTGAATTGCTGCGCAAGGACTTGCCCTTGCTCGTCGTGCTGCGGCACGGCCGGCAGGTATACCGGGCTGGTCCAAACGCCCGGTTCGGCCTCGCTGGCCGCTTCAACCGGCGCCAGCGGCGTCACCGTCACGCCGCTGCTGCTGGCCAACGGCTCCGCCAGCCACCGGCAGTGTTCCACGATGCGCATGGCACACTGCTGATGCGAGTCGTGACGATCCTGGGGATAAGTGCGGGGGTTGGCAGCGATAACCGTTACAGGCCGCGCCATGCCGATGCGCGTCAGGTGATCCAGGATCCAACTGCTGAAACCGCCCTCTTCGTCGAGGTCGTCCAGCACGATCGTAATCAGCGTATTGCGAGTCGCCAGCGAGATTCCCTCGCGATCGAGCGGCTGCGCAAAGCGACAGTTGACCACCGTGCACTCGATTCCATACTCCGCCAGGCACTGCGCGGCCAGCGAAGCGGCCGCGACCATCGGTCCCCAGGCGATGATGGTCGCGTGGTTGCCTGTGCCCAGCGTCTCAATGCGGCCCCGTTCGAATGGCGACGTAGTATTCCAGGTGAAGCCCGGTTCGGCCTGCTGGGGCAACCAAACGAGCGCGGGATCGTCCTGCGTGGCGCACCACTCGAGCGCCTGGCCCAGCTCGACTCCGTCCTTGGGTGAAATCACGCTCAGATGCGGCAGTTGCCGGAAACCGGCCAGGCCCGCCGACGAAATGACCTCGTCGTCGTGAGAGCGGTCGTGCGGCCGCACGATCAACGTCACGGCCGCTCGCTTCATGCAGATGTCTTGCAACAACTGGCCGAATCCGCCCAGCAGCTCCTGCAACGAAAGGAATACGAACGGGCGACCTCCCTCCAAGGCCAACGCGGCCAACCACTGCAACAACAGCGCCGCGCTGGAATCGGACCGCACCACGCGGTCCGGCAGGTTGCTCCAGGGCAGCAGCAAATTCCCCTCGCCACGCGCCACCGCGACCGTGATGCGCGCATCCCGCACGGCGAGCCGC
>JBGSYQ010000603.1:0-9678 GCA_041750795.1 Pirellulales bacterium
GGGAGCCGTCGCAAGTGCCCGCGGCGCCAGTGCGTGAGGCCGTGGCGGTGGTCGACATCGCCACCGCCCCGCTCGAAATGCAGCGGCGCGCCTCGGCGTTAGTTCCCAACTACGGCGCGATGCGCGAGGTGGCCGTCTCGCATGCCAACCTGGCGATTGGCACGCACGGCCGCAAGCGGTTGGTCCGCGCGGTGTTGATAACGTCGACCGCGGCCTTGGCGACGCTGCTGGTCACGATGATTGCCGTGTCGTTGCTATCCGTACACCATCCGACACTGCGCCCGCTGGCGAATATCGGCTGGGTGGGCGCTATCTTTTGGGTGTTTGTGGCGGGCCAAGCCTGGCAACAACTGGCCGCCGCGAAGCGCGCCGACGCAGAACGGCTGCGCGGCAACGTCGAGCGATCGAGTCGCCAGAGCTCGACGTAGCGATCCGCTCTGCCGATCAAAAGCCGCGCGTGCATGTGCCACTGGTGGCGGCAGCCACCAGTGGCGTCGGGCTCCGTTGACCGCGAGGCTCGTTGTGGCATTGCACTGGTGGCGTGCGCCACCAGTGGCACACGAACGAGCAGCGAAGTTGCCTTTGAGTCGTTCCTTAGCGATCGGCTCTGCCGATCAGAAGCCGCGCGCGGCGCAGATATCGGCGAAATCGCGCAAGTGATAGTCGATCCGCGCGTAGTCCAGCACGCGGCACAGCGATCGCAGGGCGACGCCCAGGCCGTCGGGTCCGCTAAAGCCACCGTACTGGCCGCCGGCCTTGAGGTGCGGTTCCAGATCGAGGAACACGCCGGGAATGCCGCGGCGCCGCAAGGTGGCATCGAGTTGCGGCAGCAAGGGGCGCAACTCTTTGAAGATGGCTTCGTGGCCGCTGTCGCCCTGGTCGGCCGGCACGAAGTGCTTGAGCACTTCTTCGTCGACGTGCGACTGTCGCTGTGCCGGAGCGGGGTGCAGGTAGTCCTTGATGTGGATCCATCCCAGGCCGGCCGTCATGAAGCGAAACTGATCGAGGATTTCGCCGGGCGAGTATCCCTGGCAGGCCAGGTTTCCGCCGTCGAACACCAGGACCAGCGCCGGGTTGTTGACCTGGCGATGGATTTCGGCCAGGAGTTCGCCGTTTTGGCCCACGAGGTTGGCTTCCAGCTCGACGCCGTAGGTCAAATCGCTGCGCAGGCACGCTTCGGAAATCTGGCCCAGTTGATCGACCACTTGCGGCACGTGATCCTTGGGATCGGTGCCCTTGGGGTGATAGAAGGAAAAGCCGCGAATCAGCTTTGTCTCGAAGGCATGCGCCAGCTCGCAGGCGTGCTTGACGTCTTTTTCCAGATACTTCTTGAAGGGCACGAACTCGTTTTTGGTGCCGTCGTCGACGTCGAGCAGCTTGACCTTGCCGATGGGCGAGCCGATGGAGGCCACGTTCAGCCCGTACTCGTCTTCCAAGTGGCGAACGGTTTGGATCTCGGACTTACTGAGCTTCATGACGTTTTTGATGCCTTCGCCGGCGTCGATGAAGCGGAGGCTGTAGTACTGCAGGCCGACGGCGGCAAAGGCCGCGAATTGCTGGACGGCGGTCTTCTGGTTGGCCGCTTCGTCTCCGAAGCCGCTGAGGGTGACTTGAAAGTTCTCTGTCATGGCAGGAAACCGCTGGCTTTTTCGTGGGAATCGGCAATTCGCAGCAAGTCGCACGGCACGCGGCGCGCGGCGAACCTCAAGAGGGACCATTGTCGAAGCGCACGCCACGGATGACAAGGGGCGATTGCCAAGGAACCAGCGCGGAGTTGACGCTTTGCAATGCTTCACTGTGGGGCGCCTCATGGAAAAGCGCGCCCGTTGCCGTTATCTTGTCATTCATGAACCAAACCGCTGCTATCGCCGCCCACGCCATCGCCACGCACCGGCTGCGTGCCGGCATGGTGGGCATGGGCATGATTTTTGACGAGACGTATCGCCCCTTCTTCGAAGGCGTTTTCGCGCGACCTTTGTATCAACCCAGCTTCGGCGTGTGCCGCGTCGATCTGACGGCCGTGGCCAGTCGCACGGGCCGCCGGGCCGAGGCCTATCGCCAGGCAGCGGCGGGCCGCTCGGGCGATTGGCAAAGTTTTTCCGAGCCGGCCGCCATGGAGCAACTGTTGGCCAGCGGGGTTGATTTCGTGTGCGTGGCCACGCCCGACGATCGGCATTTTGCGGCCGCCAAAGCGGCGCTCGAGGCCGGCAAGCACGTGCTGATCGAGAAGCCGTCGGTGCTGAGCCTGGCCGAGTTGGACGTGCTCGAGCAGCTTGCTCGGCAGAAGAAGTTGCTGGCCAAAGTGGTCTATCACAAGTTGCTCGATCCGGATCATAAGAAGCTGCGCACGCTGGTGGCCGACGGCGAGTTGCAGCACGTAAACAACGGCTACTGCACGCTGCTGGAGCCGAAAGCGATTTCCGGCAGCCAGTTCGCCGAGTGGATCACCGGCCGCAACCCCGGCACGTATGTGGCCGTACACTACATCAAGCTGATCGACTTCACGTTTGGCGGGCGCTTGAAGAGCGTGCAATGCACGGGGCAGCGCGGCATCGTCGGTCCGGCCGACGGGCCGACCTGGGACTCGACGCAGTTGCGCTTGATCTACGAATACGACGACGGCCGGCAGGCGGCGTTCGACATTCACACCAGTTGGGTCACGCCCGACAACTTTCCCGGCTATGTCGAGCAGGAAGTGCAGTTTCGCTTCGACAACGGGGTGTGGAACGGTCACAGCCGCAAGCGCGGCGTGGAGTGTACGGTCGAAGGACGCACGCCGTTTGAGCGCAAGATCTCGATCAACAACCACTACAACGGCGAGTTTCTGGAACCTTGGGGCGAGCGGTCGCAGCGCGGTTATGGCATCGAGGTGTTGGAACGGTTTGCGCGGGAGGTTGCCGAAGTCGAATACGGCGGACCGGCGCAGCAGCGTGAACAACGCCTGCAACATGCCTGGTCATTGAACTACAACGACGTGGCAGCCGATCGCCAAACGGTGGCCACGGTGCAAGCGATGGAAGCGATTCTCGCGCGGCACGTGGCCGGAGTGCCGAACTGCGTGGTCCACGTCAACGATGCGCGCGGAGGGCTGGTGCTGTATGCGCCCGGCTCGTCCGAGCCCGAAGTGCTTTACGAATCCCAGGTGTAAGAGGCGATGAAAACCGACCCGCAAAAGTCTCCCGCGATACAACACGCGGGCGAAGATCAATCGAACGACTGGCGCCGCCGCGCGGCGGAGGTGATCCCCGCGGCGCAGCGCACCTATACTCCCAGCCTGGCCGTGCTGGCCAAGAGCGCCGGCTCGTATCATTGGACGCCCGAGGGGCGCAAGCTGGCCGATTTTGCTTCGGGCGTGCTGGTGGCCAACCTGGGGCATAACCCGGTCGGCTGGTGGCAGCGCGTGCTGGCGTACATGGGCCTCGACACGTTGCCCGCGGCGGATGCGTTCGCGGCGGCGATGACCCTCACGTCGTACAACGCCGTGACGCCCTTGGAGGTGCAAGCCAGCGAGCGGCTGTTGGCAAACCTGCGCAGCCAGCCGGGCGGAGCGCGGATGGAGCAGGTGCTGTGGTCGGCCACGGGCAGCGAAGCGGTGCAAAAAGCACTGTGGGCGGCTCTGGATCGCCGGCCGGGCGAGAACGTGATCCTGGCCACGCGCCGCGGCTTTCACGGCAAGAAAGGTCTGGCCGGCGCGGTTACCGGCACCGAAAACGATCCGGAGCGCGATCCGCGCGTGCGCTTCCTCAGCTTTCCGACCACCGAGAGCGAGAACCTCGATCGGCGGCAGCAGCCGATCGATCTTGGGCCGTATGAAAACGAGCTTGCGGGCCTGGCCAAAGAATTCGGCTCGCGAATCTGCGCCCTGGTGACCGAGCCGTACCTGGGGGGTGGCGGATCGTACCATCCGCAAAAGGAGTACCTGCAACTGCTGGAGCGCTTCTGTCGCCAGCACGACGTCGTGTTCATCCTGGACGAGGTGCAAGCCAACTTCGGCCGCACGGGCAGCATGTACGCTTTTACGCACTACGGCGTCGAGCCGGACATCGTCATCCTGGGCAAGGGGCTCGGCAATGGCATCGCGGTGGACGCGGCGGTGGGACGCGCCGATTTGTTCGGCAACATGCACTATGGCGAAGGCTCAGATACCTGGAGCGCGTCGCCTTTGGGTTGCGCCGCGGTGCTGGCCACGCTCGACGAGTTCGAATCGACCGACGTGCTCGGCCATGCCCAAAAGCTGGCCGCGGTGATCGAGCAGGGACTGCGGCGGCTGGCCGGGTTTAAGCTGGTGGCGCACGTGCGGGGGGAAGGGACGGTGTGGGGCATCGAGTGCGCAAGTGTCGGCCAGCATGCGGCCGACGCGGTGGCCAGTGCGTGCGTCGAGGCGTGTTACCTGGGCGACGAGCAAGGCCGTGCGATCCATTTGCTCGGTCCGCTGGCCGGCAAGGTGATTCGCGTCAGCCCGCCGCTGGTGATGCCGCTGGACGAGGCCCGAGCGTATCTCGACGCGATGCACGGAATCTTTTCGGCGGTCGAGCGGCGGCTGGCAAGGGAGTGAGCATGACGCCCGAGGCGTTGATGCGGTTGGCGATGGAGCAAGCCCGGGCGGCGATCGCGGCCGGGCAGACGCCGTTTGGTTGCGCGATTGCGATCGGCGAGAGGGTGGTCGCGGCCAGTCACAATCGCGTCCATGCGACGACCGACATCACGGCCCACGCCGAGATCGTGGCCTTGCGCGAGGCGTGCCAGGCGACCGGCGCGATTCACCTGTCAGGGGCGCTGGTGGCCAGCACGTGCGAGCCGTGTCCCATGTGCATGGCCGCGTTGCACTGGGCGCGGGTCGACACGGTGATCTACGGCGCGACGATTGCGGATGCCCGAGCGGCGGGCTTCAACGAGCTGCGCATTGCAGCGGGCGAGATCGTTCGCCTGGGCGGCAGCAGCGTGAAGCTGCGCGGGGACGTGCTGCGAGATGAGTGCGCGGCGCTGTTCGACGAGTGGCAAGCCGGCGGGGGCGCGCGGGCTTATTGAGCCAGGGATCTGTGCCCGTCTCGCGCGCAGCGGGCGCCGTCGTTTACTTTGGCGTTTCGTGCGTCACGGTGACGTTGGTAGTGATGCCGCCGCGGGGCGTGAAGGCGGCCACCAGCGTCATCCGCCGCGGTTGCAGCGCCGCCACCAGATCGTCGAGGATACGGTTGGCGGCATGCTCGTAGAAAATGCCTTCGTTGCGAAACTGCTGCAAGTAGAGCTTGAGGCTCTTCAGTTCCACGCATTTGTCGGCCGGCGTATAGGTGAACGTCAGCACGCCGAAATCGGGCTGGCCCGTCTTGGGGCAGACGCTGGTGAACTCCGGGCAGCGGATTTCAATCGTGTAATCGCGGTCGGGAAACTGGTTCGGAAACGTCTCCAGAATGTCGCGGAAGCGGTCGGTCATGGTCGGTCCTTTCGCCAGAAAGTGGCATCTGCCATGATAGATGGCGGGCGGCTTGCGGCGAAGTACCCGGGCCGTTTTTCCCTTGGCCCATCCTGCACTGGTCATGTCCAAGCGCGCGGTAATTCTGCTTTCCGGCGGACTCGATTCGGCCACCACGGCGGCGATGGCGCGGGCCGAGGGGTTCGAGCTGTTTGCCATTTCGTTCGACTATGGCCAGCGGCATCGCTTCGAGCTGGAGGCCGCCCGCCGCGTGGCGCGGAGCCTGGTCGTTGCGCGGCACGCGACGATCGTGATCGACCTGCGCCAGTTTGGCCACAGCGCGCTGACCGACGCAATCGACGTGCCGAAGGGACGCTCGACCGAGGACATGGACGCGGGCATTCCGATCACTTACGTGCCGGCGCGCAACACGGTGTTCCTGTCGCTGGCGCTGGCATTTGCCGAGACGCTGGGAGCGGCCGATCTGTTCATTGGCGTCAACGCGGTCGACTACAGCGGATATCCGGATTGCCGGCCGGAATACATCGCGGCCTTCGAGCGGATGGCCAACCTGGCGACGAAGGCGGGCGTGGAAGGGACGCTGGCGTTTCGAATTCACACGCCGCTGGTGCAAATGTCCAAGGCCGAGATCATTCGCCGGGGCACGGCGCTGGGCGTCGACTATGGTTTGACGCACAGTTGTTACGATCCGGACGCGTCGGGTCGGGCGTGCGGGCAGTGCGATTCGTGCTTGTTACGATTGAAGGGCTTTTCCGCAGCGGGCCTCAGCGATCCGGCGCCGTATCAGCCATGAGAGTCTCGGAGATCTACAAGAGCGTGCAGGGCGAGGGCCTGTTGACGGGCGCCGAAAGCGCGTTCGTGCGCGCCAGCGGCTGCAATCTGCGCTGCTGGTTTTGCGATTCGCCGTTTTCGTCGTGGACGCCCGAGGGAGAGGACCTTGCGGTGGAGGAGATCGTGGCGCGCGTGGCGGCGCTGGCCTGCGAGCACGTGGTGCTGACCGGCGGCGAGCCGATGCTGTTTGCCGAGCTGATTCCGCTGTGCCAGCAGTTGCGCGAGACGGGTTGGCACGTGACGATCGAAACGGCCGGCACGCTGTATCTGCCGGTGGCCTGCGATTTGATGTCGATCAGCCCCAAGCTGTCGAACTCGACGCCGACGGCCGGTCAGGCGCCGCGCTGGCGCCAGCGGCACGAGCGCGCGCGGCATGCGCCCGAGGTGATCCGCCGCCTGGTGAGTGAATACGACTACCAGGTGAAGTTCGTCGTCAACGCGCCGGCCGATTGCGCGGAGGTGGAGCGTTATCTGGCGGATTTCCCCGAGATCGACCGCCCGCGCGTGATGCTGATGCCGCAAGGCACCGACGCCGAGACGCTGGAGCGGCAAGCCGAATGGCTCGAGCCCTACTGCCGCCAGCACGAGTTGCGATACTGTCCGCGGCGACAGATCGAGTGGTTCGGGTTCGTGCGCGGGACGTGAGGTTGGTGGAGTCCGGGCTTTTGCGGCGGATTTCAGGAATCCAAGACAGCCTTAAGGCTGGACTCCAGCACGCGGCTACGCGGACTGGTCACGGACGCGGGTGATTTCGGAGGCGGCGGCGATTTGGTCGCGACGCCATCGCATGCCCGTGAAACACAGCAGGGCGGCCAACCCAGCTCCGCCCAACATCAACCCCGAAGGTTCGGGCACTGGCGTGAGCAAGAGCAGGTGGACGAACGGAGTCCCCAGGTGCTCGTGGCCGTCCAAGGTCCCCCAAGCGACGATCTGTCCGCTGTCGTTGATGTCCGTGGCGCCGCGCAATACCCAACCGCTGGCGGGATCGATGAGCGAGTTCAGGTCGTGCAACGTGCCGTTGCGATAGAGAAAGGCGCGATCGTCGCCCGTTGCATTCAGATAGTAATAATGCAACTCGCCGGTGGCGGCGTAGCCAACCACGTCGCCGCTGGCATTGATGCCGCGGCCGATGCTCCAATCAAAGCCGGGCAACACGCCGACGTCGTGGACGGTTCCCGCGTCGTAGAGAAACGCTCGCACCTGCCCGTCGACGGTTCCCCAGCCCGTGATTTCACCGCTCTCATTGACGGCGGTCGCTCCGTCCAACGTCCACGTGGACGGACCAATCAACGAGTTGAGATCCTGGAACGTCCCGCCATCCGAGTAGGCTGCCCGCGTGGGACCTTGAAACTCGAAAAACTCACTGGGCGCTCCAATCGTCGACATACCAACGATCCGGCCGCTGTCGTTGACGTCGTATGCGACGCTGTAGTAACCGCCGAGTGATCCCAAGTCGTGGAACGTCCCTTGATCGTACAGGAACGCGTGGCTCGCGAAGCTGAGTGTTCCGTAGATGGCCTGACTCCACTCGTACCCCCACGGATCACTGCCGCCGACGACCTGGCCGCTCTCGTTGATGGCGTACCCGACGGAGTTCCAACCGTCGTGGAGCCCCAGGGTCGTTACCCCGCCACCGGCATTCCAAATAACAGCCGTACGGAGGACGCCGAAACCGCCGGGAAGATAGAAGTTGCCACCGACGATATTGCCAGCGGAATCAAGTCCAAAAGCCCCGGACCATGAGTATTCCGGGCTGGTTCCGGGCAGTAATGTTGCCTCCCCGGAAGAAAAACGCCAGCCGCCGAGATGTGAGCCGCTTGCGGCCACTTGTCCGTTGTTGTTGATCGCCAGCCACGGCTTTTTCAGAGGGCTGTATAGCGTGTCCGAAAACGGGAGTGGCAGTCTCTCGACTGTGTATTCGGCCCCTGAACTGCTTGACGCAGACCATACCCACAACACGGCCGTGGCAAGTAGCGTGACGCTCCGAAAGCATATTCGGCAACGAGTCACAGCGGCAACGCAGCGGCGCAACGGCATCAACGAGTGCTCCCTATGAGTATGAGGCGATCGTCAAGAACGCAATTGCAGATCGACGGACGGTCGCGCCGGCACGACACCGCAGGCGCGGTTGCGGGGAATCGCTCTCCTTCGGAGCGGTGCCATGGTCCCAGGGAGAGGTATCGCCCGCAGTGTATTTCGATCGGGCCGGCGGGTCAAGCAACTGTTGGCCGGCGTGAGACGGGCTGTCGCCCCCTTGGGGCTGCCGATCAGCCGCGGCGACCAATAGGCGACCAATAATTTTAATGGTGGCGTTTCCAGGGGTTTCCACCCCTGGCTATTGACTGTCGCCCCCTTGGGGCGGAGAGCCCCAACGAGGTCGTTCGTTCATAGCCAGGGGTCGAAACCCCTGGGAAACGAGGGGACACACTGAATTCGCGATTCAAACCGAGCGCCAAGGGGACCACGCCACGCCAACGGTTGACTATGCAGACTGGTCGAGGATGCGGGCGATTTCGGTGACGGCGGCGGTGAGGGAGGCGGCGGCCATCTGGAAGTTGGTGTGCGCGGAGACGTCGGGCTGGATGCGGGCGAAGTCTTCGCTGGCCTGACGCAGCTTGGAGAGTTTTTTGCGGGCGGCTTTCAGATAGGCCTCGGCGTTTTGCTCCTGCCAGGCTCCGCCGACGGCCAACTGATAGTCGTACAGCGTGCGGTGAATTTCCTGCAGCTCGACATCGTCCTCGGCTTCGTCGCTGTGCTTGAGAAACGCGCGCACCATCCACACGTGCGATAGCTGGGTCTCGATCTGGCGCATGGATTCTTCGGCGGTCATGGCGAGAAGATAGCGTGAGCTACGCGGAGGCCGCTTCGGGCGTGGGAGGCGCGGGGGCCGGGGCGCCGTGCGGTTTGTCGGGCTTGGGGGCGAACACCAGCACGGTCACCGCGCCGGCGGCCACCACGATCAGGCCAGCATAGAACATGGCGTGCAACTCGCCCCACTGGCCGGCCTGGGTGACGCTGACGAACGTGTTGACCACCGGCGCGCCGCCGAACACTAGTGGCATGACAAAGATCGGCTTGCCGCCGGAATTGAAGGCCATGATGATGCCCAGCGCGCCGACGGCGCCGGCCGCTCCGCCGAGCAAGCTCCACAACGAGCCGTTGAAGGTAAAGTGGCCCGGCTCGGCCCATTGCGTCAGCAACAGGCCGGGGACGATCACGGCGATCAGAAAGTAGGCCACGCCCACGCAGATGAAGGGCCGCATGCGGCTGCCGGCCATGGCCATCTGTCCGCGGTGGAGCGTGGGGCCGTACGATCCCCAGGCGGCCGCGGTGACGAACGTGAAAAGAAACACCAGCGAATACTGCACGACGGCGCGTTCGGCACGCGCCATGCGGCCAGGCGCCGGTTGCGCCGC
>JBGSYQ010000604.1:0-2193 GCA_041750795.1 Pirellulales bacterium
CCGCCGACCGCGCCGCCGACCGCCAATACGCAGCGCG
This sequence comes from Pirellulales bacterium, assembly GCA_041750795.1. Lineage (GTDB taxonomy): Bacteria > Planctomycetota > Planctomycetia > Pirellulales > PALSA-1355 > JTS-RE94. The sequence goes on from JBGSYQ010000604.1 coordinate 38, forward strand.
ACGGCTTCGGCGCGGGAATCTTTTGAGCGGCTGGAGGAGGGAAGGCGAGGAGGTGGACCAGTGGCCATTATCCGCTTGTTGTGCAGGTCCCGTCGCCAGGTGTAAAGCTTTGCCGGTCTGGCAGAGTTGGGCGGTCTTGCTTGTGAGTGCGGTCTAGGACTGCGCGCATCTTCTGGAATCGGGGCGCGGATTGCTTGCACGCTCGCGCTGGGCGTGTATGGTTGCTTAGCCCACCCTTCGCGCTGACCTGGCGCGGAGCTGTTTTCCCCGCCTCGGAGAAGAGAACCATGCGAAACCTGCTGCTCTTTGCGGTATTGACCTTGATTACCGCATCGTCGGCCGGCTGCTTCCATCGCAATCAGTGTTGCGGCGGCGGCAGTGGCGGCCTGTTCAGTTGGCGACCCCGACAACCCCAAGCCCAAGTCATGCAATACAGCGACCCCTGCTGCGGTCAACAGGCAGTGCCCTGCTGCCCGCCACCTTGCTGTCCCTAGCTGGCGGTTGATTCAGTCGATCGATTAGCCAGCCATAACCGGAGAGCTCGTCGAATCCATCGAGAAAAGTCGTCGACGGATCGAACGAGGAGTGGATCGCGAACGTTTGTCGAGCAACCAGCGGGTGCCATGGCCGCAACGTGTGGCCGTGCACAGCGCACGTGGGCAACGGCCCCGTGGCACCCGATCGGTTGCTTTTTTTGTTGAGCGGTCGCCACGCACCGATCACCAAACGGAATCGCCACAGTCAAAAACGGGAACCGCACCAAAGCGCGGCGCGGTTCCCGTTCGGATTTGCTTGCAAACGACGGAAGGCCGAGTCTATTATTCGGCCGACTTGGTGAGTGTTTGCTTTTCAAGGAAAGGAAGCAGATCGGTGTGGTGACCGATCATCTTCCACTTGCCGTTCTCCCTGCGAAACAGGTTAGTGGCGCGGATCGAAACCTGCACCGTGCGGCCCTGGGCGTCCAGATTGCTGCCCTTCTCATAGCATTGCGAAAACGCCAGATCCTTGCCGACGGTGATGCGGGTCTCGTAGGGCTCGACCTTACCACCCAGGTGCAAAGCGGCCTGTGCCTTCCAGGTTTCACGCACCTCGTTCCAACCCACTTGGAATTCGCCGGCCGGACCCATGTAGGTCACGTCGTCGGCGTGCGACCAGGTCTCCAGCATGGGGCCGGCGTCGCCGGTAAACATCGTATTGAGGCTCGTGTAGAACTGCGCCGTCGCTTGCTCCACGGCCTTTGTGTCGTCCGCAACCGGGCTCCTGGAGTCCGCAAAACACGCAGCCGCTACCAGGAACATGGCCGTCGACAAAACCAGAGCTTTCGTGTGCATAGTACCCTCATCAGGACATACCTAGACGCATGGTCGCGCATCGGGCGTTACGAACGCCCTGCCGCAGTGCTCGACCTAGCGCCACGCTAGCGAGCGCCACCGCGAGAACCATCGCGCCTCGTTTTCCAATTGAAGGATAGCTTGGCATTCCGGCCGCGAAGGGGCGGTATTTCCCTGCGATTTCCCTATGAGACAGCCCACGAGGGGTTCCCGCATCGCCCCCGTTGCGCGGCGGGCTAGGAACGCGCTCCCGTCGGCGCGCGCCATGGGCTGAGGGTGCGACACTTCTGCCTCATGGCTCGTCGACGGGTCGTTTCCATCCTGATACGCCGGTTGTGCCCATCGCTAGTTGGGCGGAAGTTGTCTGCGGGAGCACTCGTCGAGCAGCCAGCAGGAGTCATGGCCGCGACATGCGGCCCGTGGATTGCACGAGCAGCAGCGCTGGAGGTAACCGATTGGTTGCTATCCTGATTGCAATTCTGACCCGTCAAGTGGTCTCGATCGATGTGACCGATGCGACTCTGCGGACTGACGGGAGTGATTGTCTCCCTGCGTCTCCCGCTGGGTCCAATCCCCGGGCGGGTGATAGGGGGCGGGAGTCGCCGATCCCGCGCGAATCATTGCCGCCTCGGAAGAGACGAGATAAAATCGAGTGTCGAGGCGTTGCCAATCGGTTCTACCCGCAACTTTCACCCGAAAAAGAGGTGCGCCATGGCCGAGAAGGACATTCAGAAGGACGATCTCATTGGGAAGACCTCGGCGATCCGGGATCACGACCACGACATGATCCACGACCTGAGCAAGCGACTCGACGCCGTTTGGCGG
>JBGSYQ010000605.1:0-7979 GCA_041750795.1 Pirellulales bacterium
CCGCGCCGCCTTGGCGCTGCTAAAAAACGAGCCGACCGCCAAGGTCGGAATCAAAAACAAACGCCTCATCGCCGGCTGGAACGAAACCTACCTCCAACAAGTCCTGCTCGGATCATGACTTATCGTGCAATCGCCCTGGGTTTCGTCCCAGCGGGGTGTACTCACGACTGATCCCCTTATTCGCCGAACTTTCATATAGGAACCGGAGCCCGCGACTGACGGTCTCAACAGCCCCAATTCTGGCGAGCTATGCCAGCGGAATCAAGTGATTCCCGCTGCACCGGTCCGACACACCGAGGCCACTTTGCCATCAATCCGATGATCCGGCGCCATTACAGTTTTCTTTCACCACGCGGTTCGCCGCCCCGCCCACTCCGCCAACCCCGCGCGCCCGTCAACCACCTTCTTAAACGCCCTTGCAATATCCTCCACGTCTTCCCTTGGGCCGAGGAACATGGCTTGCTCTAGCCAGAGGGCTTGCTCGCGGCAGAGGTGGTCGCTGTTGGGGCAGTGGACTTGCTGGTAGTCGAGTCGGTTGCGCAGGCCGCTCAGGTAGGGGCCGAAGGCTTTGGTTTGGAACATGGGCTGCTCGTGCAGCGAGAAGCCGTAGCCGGCGGTGCAGGGGATGCCTTCGGCGCGGAGGGCTTCGATGACGGCGGCGCGGGGGGCGCCGAACTGCTGGGCGTCGAAGCGCAGCATGAACAGGTGGTATGCGTGCCGCGTGCAGAAGTCGGGACGCTGCTGCGGATGGAGCCCCGGCAAGTGGGCCAGTCGCTGCGCCAGGTAGCGGCCATTGGCGTCGCGCGTTTGGGTTTGTTCTTCGAGCCGTTCGAGCTGCGCGTTGAGCAGGGCGCCTTGCAATTCGCCCAATCGGTAGTTGCCGGAAATGGCGTGGTGCTCGTACCACAGGCCGCTCGGAATGCGGCCGCAATTGTGCAGCGAGCGGCAAGCGGCGGCCAGTTGGTCGTCGTTGGTGATGAGGATGCCGCCTTCGCCGCTGGTGAGGTTCTTGCTCGATTGAAACGAGAACGACGCCAGGTGGCCCAGGCTGCCCGCGGGGCGGTCCTGGTAACTGGCGCCGTGGGCGTGAGCGGCATCTTCGATCACCAACAGATTGTGCTCGGCGGCGATGGCCATGATGGCGTCCATGTCGGCCACCTGCCCGGCAAAGTGTACCGGGATGACGGCGCGAGTGCGCGGCGTGATGGCGGCTTCGACGGCCTGCGGATCGAGATTGAACGTGGCCAGCTCAACGTCGGCGAACACGGGCACCAGGTTGGCTTCGATCACCGCCGACGCGGTGGAGAAGAACGTGTAGGGCGGAATGATCACTTCACTTTCGGCCTCCAAGCCCGCGGCCATCAGGCCCAGCCGCAGCGACACAGTGCCGTTGACCATGGCGATGCCGTGGCGGCAGCCGTGCATGCGAGCGAAGGTCTGCTCGAACTGGTTGACTTCATTGCCATCGAGCCGACCCCAATGGCCGCTGCGCAGCGCGCCCAGCACGCGCGCCTCGTCGCGCTCGGAAAAGATGGGCCAAGACGTAAAGGGACGCTGCCGGACAGGACGGCCTCCGAGCAAAGCGAGATGTTGTGACATGGGGACGAAGAAGGCTGGAGGAAAAAGGCCGGAGGCTTGAGGCTTGAGGAAGAAGGTTTTTTCGATCTTCCTCATCTGCGAAATCGGAGCAATCTGTGGATTGGTTTTCGTTGCCTGCTAGAACGCTTTGCCCAGGTAGACGCTGCGGTTGGGGCCGGCGCCGCGGCGGGTTAGTGGTCAAGGGTTGGGAGAGAAGCGCTTCCTTCCCTCGGTCTTCGTCCTCCCGCCTCCAGCCTCCCGCCTCCCGCCTCGCAATCAGTGCACAGGGGTTTGTGTTAAGGGGAACGCTTTGCCCAGGTAGACGCTGCCGCTGGTGGTTGTGCCGCGGCGGGTTAGTTCCTGGAAGCCTAGTCGGTCGTAGAACGCCAGGGCCGGGGTGTTTTGCGCGCTGACGTTGAGATGCGCGCCCGGCGAGCCGCGCTTGCGCAGCGCGTCCATCAGTTGCGCCATCATTCGCCGGCCAACGCCCTGGCCGCGAGCGCGCTCCAACAGGTCAATGTGCATGTGGGAGGGATACTGCTCGTAAGGTTCGGGGCAGAAATAATCGGGTTGATGATACCACGAGTGGACCGTCTGGGCGCGCGTCCAGGTGGCGGGATCTGCCGAGGGCAGCGGAAACTGCTGACACAATTGCGGCCGCCACTGGCGATCGTAGCGGGCATAGAAGGTGCGCGAATCGAGCGCTGCCAGGCAGTAGCCGCACACGCCCTCGTCGTCTTCCGCGACCAGGCTCAACTCGGGCTCGTAGGCGAGATACGGGCCGACGAAGATCCGCGCCAGCGCATCCGGGTCGTCGCGGTAAAACGGCTCGCCATCCCGGCCGTGATCGCCGGTTTTCAGGCAGACGTGGTAGGCCGCGGCCTGGTCGCCGGGCTGCGCGAGGCGGATGGTGAAGCTACTCATGGCAACAGGCGCGTGTCATCGGATTCGTGTCATAGTATAATCGTGGCCGCCCCCTTGCAGCCCACAGCCTGCCAGGATCGGGGGCAACCGCGGTCCGCAGCCATCCAGCCATCACCCGTAACCCCAAGAACGTCCCATGCTCCGAACCCTGCTTCTCGCGCTCATCATCGTCGCGTACTCGTTGACCTCGCTGGCGCAGGCCGAACTCAAAGTCGGAGCCGGCAAGGCGATCATTACGCCCGATCCGTTGTTGCCCGTCTCCGGCGGCGTCGGGCCGGGCAAGCCGGCGACCGGCAAGCAGGGCGAGCTGACCGCACGCGCCATGGTGTTCGAACAGGGTGAAACCAAGGTCGCCATGGTGCAACTCGATCTGCTGGGGTTCCCATCGATACTCTGCGCCCGCGTCCACAAGCAGGTTCCAGGCATTCCGGCCGAGAACATCCTGATCGGCTCGACGCACACGCACAGCGCGCCGGACTGCTATGGCTTTCCCGGCCTGAGCGGCAAAGCCTCTGGCGATCTCCAGTATATGGACTTCGTTTGCAATCAGGCCGCCATCGCCATCAACCAGGCGCTCGACAACTTGCAGCCGGCACAGCTCAAGATCGCCACCGGCGAGGCCAAGGGGAAAATCGCCTACAACTATTACGCTCCGGAGCTGTACGATCCGCGGATGAGCGTGATTCAGGCCGTCACCCCGCAGGGCAAGACGATCGGCACGCTGGTCAACTACGCGGTGCACCCGGAGGTGCTGGGCAACGGAGTCGGACTGGTCAGTCCCGATCTCGTTGGCCCGCTGTGCGACCAGTTGGAGGCCGACCTCGGCGGCATGGGCATGTTCATGAACGGCGCGCAAGGCGGCATGATCACGGCCGACAACCGCCGACTCGACCAGCCGTCCGATCCGCTCAAAGCCAAGTGGCACGACTCGCGCACCTGGGAAGAGTGCGTTCGCATTGGCCAACTGATGGCTTCCGAGGCGCAGCGCATCGTCAAAGATGCCGCGCCGCAGCCGGACCCGGGCGTTGCTTGCTTTGCGCGCGAAGTCAAGTTTCCCGTCGAGTCCAACCTGATGTGGATGATTATCCTGGGGTCGCCGTTGAAATACCCGCACAACAACGACAAGTCGATCACCACGCGCGTGAACCTGGTCAACATTGGCAACGCCCAGATTCTCACCATCCCCGGCGAAGCGCTGCCGAACATCGGCTATTATCTCAAGCGGCACATGAAGGGCGAGCACAACCTGTTGTTCGGGCTCACCAACGACGCCTTCGGCTACATCCTCACCAAGGTCGATTTCAACAGCTTCAAGCGCTATCAGTACGTCTCCGAGACGTCGCTGGGCGAAATGACGGGCGAGATCCTCATCGAGAACGCGCTGGAGCTGATCGAGCAATCTCCCGCCCCGGCGGCCCCAAGCAGCAGCAATTGACACGATCTGCCGAGACGGCCGGCCCCTGCAGTTGGTACCGTTCGTGTCACGCTTCCTTTGAAGACGATGGGGACATGCTGGTTTTTTCAAAAACAGAATGCCCCCTGATCCTGTTCTGATCCGCACAGCAGCCAGGGCCACCAGACCCGCGCCGCGTTCGCGTCCGCATGGGCTGCTTCCGCGCCGCGCTCCAGCAGCACCCGCGAACAGATGTCGCGAATTCACTGCGTTAAGGAATGGCTCAAAAATAACTTCCGTAATCGCTCACAGGTGCCAGGTGGCGGCAGCCACCAGTGTCGTCGGGCGCCGTTGCCCGCAAGGCCCGTTGTCGAATTGCACTGGTGGCGTGCGCCACCAGTGGCACACGAACAAGCACCGAAGTGATTTTTGAGTCGTTCTCAAGGCCGCCGCGAACAAATCGGCGCGCGTGTCGCTCCCCAATGGCGTTTATAAAAATGCCTGCGCCACCAAGACGCAGGCCGGTCTCCGTACAGAGCCGGCCTGATTCCAGGAAAAGAGCGGTTGCAGGTGGGCTTACTCGCCAAAAACTTTCCAAAGCGGCTACAAATAGCATAGCGCAGTATGGAACCGCTGATCTCTGGGGTTCTCTTCGGAACTTCCCAGCGTGACAGCTACGCGAGCTGCCACGAAGAGTCCGCGTTGGCTGAAGGCGGGATCTGGAGAATGCTCAAAGGCCGAGCGACGGCGAAGGACAACCTTGAGAACGCGACCGGCTAATCGACTGTTCGCGGCGGGAACTTCTTCGAGCATGGTGCTCGATTCCCGCTGCTGAGTTTGGCATTGCGTCACCTCTAACTTGTGGAGACCTGACATGCCGAGGATCATCGAACGCCCGACAACCCAGCCCAGTGCCGTCCGCCGTGTGTCCCCCTCGATCGTCGACCCCGCGTCCGCTGGGCCGTTTACGCTGGAACAGGAACTCAAGCCATTCGGAGCCTGGGTCGGCAAGCCGATTTGGGTGCCGCCCAAGGATTCGAGCAAAATGCTGGCCGCGACCATGTTGCGAGAGTCGAGGCCGTTTGCCACTCGGGACACGCGCTGGGCCGCGGTCGAAAAGAAACATCGCGGCGACTTCACCCAGGTGCGCGAGCTTGACCTGTTTCAGGCTTCCATTCGACTTCCCAAGGGAAGATTCTTTGTCACGGTCACCGAGCGAAAGCACTTCGACAAGATTACCGACCCGATACCCAGTTGCGTGCAGACCCGCCTGGACGAGTTCTTAGACGGGCCCGCCATGGAGCGGGGAGCAAAAGTCTATTACCTCAAGCCGCTCTGCATCGAAGTTGGCGACGAGCTGATTCTCACCACGGGCGACGACCTGACGGCCGCCATCACCAAGGTGCAAGAGGAAGTCTTTGCGGAATATCGACGGCTGGCGCTCTACCGCCGGCCACTGGGGGCGATGCTGGCCGCCGCCAATCTAGGTTTAGCCATTCCTCGCGCGGTTGTGAAATATGCGGTCGGGCGCAGACAAAAGGCCATCGATGCGCTACAGGCCCACCTGGAATTCGAGCGAAGAAAACTGGCTTTGCGCACTGCCAAGGCCCATCGCAGTATTCGCTCCGACGGCTGCACGTTCGACGAGGTGCTCGAGCTGACCACTACCCCCCAGCGAATCGACGTGATCGATCAGTACTGTACCGAGCAAGAACTCTCAGCGGCCAAGCGCGCCCAATTGTTGCGCATGGCTGCGGGAACAGTGCCTTGGTTTGTCGCCCTGTCGCTCACGGTATCCTTTGTTTCTTCCGTCGCCGGGTATTTGGCGGGGCCGCCGCTGATCGTTTGCGACCCGGCCTTTGTTGCCGAAATGCCAGGCTCCGGCGGCGTGATCCTGAAGATCGGCCACTTCGACCAGGTAGGCGGCGTCACCCACGTCGAAATCTAGCAACCGCGAAGCGCTTCGCCGACGGGTTCTTGCTGAGAATGCAGTAGCGGACGTCGCCGCAATCCTTGCCCTTGCGCTGCGTGCTGCTGATCACGATGCCGATCGCTTTCAGGCCGCGCCAACTCCGAGCATGCCCAGGAAAGCGCGTCGGCCTCTGGAGAAAAGCTGCCGCCGGCGGCGGTCCTCCCGTCGCTGGATGGGGCCAAGCCCTGGTCCGAACAACCAATCCTGAATGCCCCGGGCCGGCATTACATTGCAATCACGCCGGCCGACATGTTGGCCGGACTGGAGCAGGTGATCTTCGCCGAACGCGATCGCAAGCTCGCATCGGCTCGCGCGTCGCGCCGGGTATCGCAGCGGTCGGTGTTCGAGACCACGTCGCCAACCGCTTGCGACAAGCAACACAGAGAAAGGCCAGCAGTCCGTTGAAAAATGCCGTCGTAGCATTTTTCAACCTCGCCAAGTGCAAAGCAAAGCTTCGCACGGAAGCGCAAAATAACGACTTACGTCGCAATTTTGTCATCGCGTCCGTGCGATGTCACAGCCCGTCGAATTCTTCAACGGGCTGCTACACGTCGAGCTTCCCCAGCGGGCATTCGACGATGGCCACTGGTGGCGCACGCCACCAGTGCAATTCAACAATGCGCCTTGCGGGCAACGGGGCGCGACGACACTGGTGGCTGCCGCCACCTGACACCTATGCGAGTTTACGGAAGTTGTTTCTGAGTCATTCCTAAGTTTCCTTGGCGGCCTGCAAGACAACGCACCGCGGCGACTCCACGCGACTCAGACCTACGGGCCAAAGGCCCACAACATATCAGCCCAGGGCAACGCCCTGGGAACCGACGCCACCCGCGATTGTCCCGAGCCCCAACGGGGCGATCGCATAGAAAAAAGGGGGCGGAAGTATTTTCCGGCCCTTGGCCGGCATCAAGGCGCAACGCGCCAACCAGTCACTATCCAGGGACTGTCAACCCCTCGGCTCCCGTCACGCCTGTGCGCCCTACGCCTCCCCAGTCTCACTCCATCTGCTGATCGTGCGCATCAGTTCGGTCGCTAGACTTTCGCGCCCCAGTTTGGTGTAAACGTCAGCCATGCGCCGGGCGAGATCATACGGCTTCGTAAACCAGCGGAACCAGAGTCCCTCCCGAAGGTAGTGCAACGCCGTGGCGAAGCAGCCCGCTTTCATTGCACGATCGGCCGCCTCAACAAAAGGAGTCGGAGAGCCATATCGGTCGAATGCAGCTACGGGTCCTGGAGCGAATAGCGCGGTCGGCGCAAGAGTGCCAACGCCATCCGAGGAATGAAGGAACCTCCAACCACTTGGAACAGAAATCCCTGGATTTTGCTCAACTTCCGGTCGGATGTTGCACCAGCGCGCAACATCGGCAATGAGCTCCCTAATTGTCTCCTGTTCCTCGGAGCTTATGAGATCAGAATCATAGGAGAGTTCCGAAGCCATTACGGACGCGATGCCTTGTTCTGTGGTCGAACCAACGAGGATGACCCCATACGAGTCCATCGGGCAATAGTGCGCATAGGGTAGTTCGTCCAAGTCAAGTTCGGGAGCATGAAGCAGGAAACCATAGTGGTCGCCATCGCATCCTGTTGATCCGACTGGAAACAACTCTGGCGGAGTGCCCCAATAGCGTGAATTGGGACCACTGGGAAACTGCCCGAGCGTGGCATCGAATGCATCCAAACAACGCTTCGGATCGCCATCGCAGAACTCAAACAACTGAGATATAAAACTAGCGAAGCGCGAGGGAACCTTGAAGCCAAGCGATCGCGACAGGCTCGCACGAGTCGGCACGCCGGTTTCTGGAGTCAAATAGGTCATGGCGATTGCCGCGGTCATCCATGGGTGATCAAGATACCCGTCATCGACCCTCATCGCGCCGACAAGTCAACAACCGTCGATACGCCAATTATGGCAACAACACCGTAGGCTAACGCGCTGCAAATTACGGTAGCAACATCGTGGGCCAACGGCCCAACCACCCCTTTCAACATGCATGGGGGTGGTCGTTGAGTCTATTATAAACCTCGTTGGCTTTGAGAGGACGGTTGATGTGCCAAGGAGGTTGCGATGGCTCTTCCCCGCGCGTTTGATGCGTTTGTGCAGGGAGCTCCCTG
>JBGSYQ010000606.1:0-1734 GCA_041750795.1 Pirellulales bacterium
ACGTGTGCTCTTCCGATCTCGCGTGCGCCACTTGCCGGCGCGCGATCGCGAGCCGCGCTGGTCCGTCAAGCAGTTGGCCGCGGCGCCGGACGACTCGATCTTCTTCTTCGATTCATCCCCGCTGGTGCGAAACCGCCGCCCGCATCGCATCCTGGCGCCGCTGCTGCGCCAGGCACAGCACGACATCACGCTCTCGGTGGCCTATTTCATTCCGCTGGGCCGGGTGCTGCGCGAGCTTTTGAAAGCGCGCAAGCGCGGCGTGCGCGTGCGCGTGATCCTGCCCGGCAAAAGCGATGTCAAGATCGTACAATGGGCCTCCCGTCACATGTACGACTATCTGCTCCGCCGCGGCGTGCGCATCTATGAACGCAAGGACCGCATGCTGCACAGCAAGGCCATGGTCATCGACGGCTGCTGGTCGTTGGTCGGCTCGTGCAATCTCGACGCGCGCAGCCTGCGGCTCAACCTCGAGTTCTTCGCCGTCGCGCACTCGCGACCGCTGGCACAAGCCCTGTTGGAGATCTGCGAGCACGAGATTCTCCGCAGCCAGCGCGTGACCGCCGCCGACGTTCGCCGCCGCTCGTGGTGGCAACGCTGGCTGGATCGCACGGCCTGGAACATGCGCAAATGGCTGTAGGCATCCTGGCAGCCTGTCGAATTCTTCAACAGGCTGCTAGCTGGCCCTGCTGGATGCCGACAGCCCGGCATTGTTTCCTTCGCCTCTGTGAAATCTGCGCAATCTGTGGATGGTTGCAGTCGATGGAAAACAACTTCGAGTCGCAATGGCATCCTGCGTACCGCAGTGCCTGACGAGCAACCAACGGCATGCCGATGCGCCCCGTCGCTTCTGCGATCAGCCTTCACACCCCATCGGTCAGCTCGAACGAATCGATGATCTCCGCGGGGATGCGTTTCAACGTGCCGCTGGCCAAATCGACAAAGGCCCATTCCGTCGCGGCCGAGGCCAACAGCGCCCGATCGGCCGCGCGCACGATCTTGTACTGCCGCAGCGACGAGGCCCGCTTCATGCCGGACACCCAGGTGCGCACGATCACTCCGTCCTGGAGAAACGCCGGTTGCAGGTACTTGATCTGGTGCGAACGCACGACCCACACCTGCCCGATCTTCTCGTAGCGTTCGGTGGGCCAGCCCTGCACGGCCGAGTGCGCCAGCGCCGCCTCGATCATCCAACTCAAGTACACCAGGTTGTTGACGTGCCCCAGCCGATCGATGGCCTCCGGCCCGATCGCCACCGCGTGTTCGTAAATCGCCGGCATGAGTCCGTTCAGAAAAAGGGGTCTGGAGTCTTTTTGGAGCGCCGCCAATCGGCGCAGCGGACGCCCCAGCATCACGGCGCACGCGGGTTCGAACTCAACAGGTAGGCCAATATATCGCCCAGCTCCGCCGGCGTCTTGATCAGTCCGGCCGGCATCGGAGAGGTGGGTTGCAGCTTGCGCGCTTCGATGGCGCTGGTGGCGACCACCTGGCGGGCTGCGGTCGGCAACAGCAACACCAGCTCGCGCTCGTTCTCCTCGACGACCAGCCCGGCCAGCGAGCGACCGTCGTCGGTGACGATCGAGGTCGTGCCGAAAACCGGCGCCACTTGCTTGTCGGGCAACAGGATCGACTCGACCAGGTGCGATACGGTGAAGCGCCGCGCCGCGTCGGCCAGCGACGGTCCGCCGCCGCCTTGCTGGTGGGGCAGCATGGCATGGCACTTGGCGCAGCCCAGCG
>JBGSYQ010000607.1:0-25247 GCA_041750795.1 Pirellulales bacterium
CGGGTGGCTGGCGATCGCCGCGGCCACCGCCGCCACCGTGCTGGTCGCTGTCGGTTTGGCGCAATATCTGCGATCGGACGCCGATCGGCCGGTCGAAACGCTCGCCGAGGCTTGGCTGGCGCAACTCGACACGCATTGGAACACCATGGCCGAGGCGCCCAAGCGGTTTCTCGTGCCCGCGTCGATCACGGCAGAGGCCACCGGCTGGCAGCGAATCGTACCGGTGGGCAATATCGCGGGCGTTGCTTATCGCCTGGAAAGCGCTCAGGCCGGCACGGCCAACTTGTTCGTCGTGCGACTGGCCAAGCAGGGCCTCCCGACGTCTCCGCCGGTGCAGCCGCAATGGACCACCGGTGGTCGCTCCATGGGTTATTGGCAGAGCGGCGACCTGGTGTTCGTGCTGGTGGTCGACGGCAATGCCGACAGCTATCGGGCGTTTGCCAACGTGTCGCGGATGCCGTTGGCTTGAACGTGAACTGCACGCGATAGCGGCGGTAGCGTCGGCGGCCGCGCGATAGCACGAACGATTGACAAAATCGTTTAATCTTACGGCCCGTTGCGGTCCGAATCGGACTGTAGCGAGCCGTTGCTGACCCAGGCGCCCCCGCAAGTGCGCTCTTGCACGGTTTCTCGCTCTCGGTTGCTGCGCGGCTCGGGCTGCGCGCCCATCACTTCAGGAGGATCCGTCGATGCTTCGCCCGTCATGCATTCCGCTTGCGCTCGTGGTGTTGGCCGCGGCCACGATTGCGTCGGCCCAACAACCGGTCGCCCAGCCCGGCCCGGCGCGATCGCGAAGTCCGGAGAACTACGTGGCAACGACCGGCGCGGTCACCCCGACGCCCGAAATGTGGTTCTACGAGCAGGAGATGAATCGCTACGACAATCCCAAGGCGATGGTGCACGAGCGGGCCGAATGGCGGGCCAACCAGCGGCGCAGTCGGCTGGCGGCGCAGCGGTGGTATGGCATTTCCAATTCGCGCCCCATGGTCTCGCCGTTTCCGTGGTTCGGCGGATATGGTCCGTTCTGGGGTTCCAACACGTATGATCCGTTGCGCTGGCAGCCGTCGGGCACGACCGTGGTGGTGGCGCGCCCCGCCGAGCGGTACTAGCAGCGCGTGCCTGAGTTAAGCATGCCGGCGGCGGCCTTGGCCTGCCGGTCGGCTCGCTGGAATCCAGGTCGCTGTCGCGTTATCGTAGGACAAACGAACGGCGCGGCGTCGAAGCGCATGTGCCGCTCGAATGGACTTGCCCCGTCGAAACGCGATTTGCCATGTCACAGGCTGCCATCCGTCCGCTCGTCGGTCGTCACTTTCGCACGGGGCGGCCGCTGACGTTGGAGTTTCGCGGCGATCACATCGCCAGCGTGCGCGACGCGGAGCTGCCGCCGGCAGAGGCGGATCGCCTGCCGTGGCTGGCGCCCGGCTTCATCGACGTGCAGTGCAATGGTTACGGCGGGCAGGAGTTCAGCTCGCCGGATCTGACGGCCGAGAAAGTGGCGGCCATCACCGAACGGCAAGCCGCGTTCGGCGTAACGCAGGTTTGCCCCACGGTGACGACGGCCAGCCGGGAGACGTTTCTGCACGCGTTGGCCGCGATTGCCGAAGCATGCCGTCGATGGCCGGCGGTCGACCATGCCGTCGCGGGCATTCACGTCGAGGGCCCGTACATCTCGCCGGAAGATGGACCGCGCGGCGCGCATCCGTTGATGCACTGCCGCCCGCCCGACTGGGACGAGTTCCAGCAACTTCAAGCAGCGGCCGAGGGGCGCATTCGCATTCTCACCATGGCCGTGGAGTATGCAGAAGCGCCGGCGTTTATCGCTCGGGCCGTAGCCAGCGGCGTCGTGATCGCCATCGGTCATACGGCGGCTGACTCGGCTCAAATCCGCGCGGCGGTCGACGCCGGCGCGTCGCTCAGCACGCATTTGGGCAATGGCGCCCATCGCACGCTGCGGCGACATCCCAACTATCTGTGGGACCAACTGGCCGAAGACCGCCTGATGGCCAGCTTAATCGTCGACGGGCATCACCTGCCGCCGGAAGTCGTGCAGACGTTCGTGCGGGCAAAGACGCCAAAGCGCTGCCTGTTGGTGAGCGACCTGTCCGGCCTGGCCGGGCTACCGCCGGGGCGCTATGCGACGGAGTTGTGCGAGTTGGAAATCCTGGCCGATGGCCGGCTGGTGATCGCCGGACAGGATCAACTGCTGGCCGGGGCGTCGCTGCCGATTGGCGCCGGCGTGGCCAACGTCATGGCATTTGCCGGGGTCGACCTGGCCACTGCGGTGGACATGGCGACCGCCCATCCGGCTCGGCTGCTGGGCAGGGCGATTCCCGAACTGGCTAGCGGCCAGATCGCAGACCTGGTGCTATTCGACCTCTCGGGCGGCAAGGGGCCACAGCCAGCGACTCTGCGCGTCTGCAGCACCATATCGCAAGGTGCAGTCACGTTCACTGCTGCAAGCTGACCCTGGGCGCGGGTCATTGGCGAGCAAAACTTCTGCTCTCTGTGTCCCAGAACAAAGTTTTCTGGTGGCCAAAAAATATTGTTGCATTGCACAAATAACCTGCTAGATTGCAGGCTCCCAAACGCGGTTTGGAGCAAGAACTCGCAGTTCTAGCCTGGAAAGACGCAAAGCGATGATCGGCAAAGGGAATGCTCAGCGATTGAGATTTCTGACCACCGGCGGGCCGGGACCGTGCCGGCCGAGAGGGTTCACCCTGGTCGAGCTGTTGGTGGTGATTGCGATCGTTGGCTCGCTGGTGGCGTTGTTGCTGCCGGCGGTGCAATCGGCTCGCGAGAGTGCGCGGCGCAGCCAGTGCAGCAACAATCTGCGGCAGTTGGGCGTGGCGTTTCACAACTTCGAAGGCCGGATGCGGCGGCTGCCGCCGGGCTATGCGTCGAATTCGACCGACGCGGCCACGCGCGATCCGGAGACGTGGGATGCTCCGCCCGGCTGGGGTTGGACGGCATTCCTACTCGAAGATCTGGAAGAGGCGAACATCAGCATCCGACTCGACTGGGAGCGGCCGTTGTGGAGTCCCGAGTACGCCGAACTGGTCAAGACCACGATTCCCACGTTCCTTTGTCCATCGGTGAGCGGGCCGACCGATCCGTTTTTCGTTACGGACGAGCCAGGCGCTCGGCTCCTGATGGATGGACGCGAAGTGGAGCTGGGGCGCTCGCACTATGTGGCCAGCCATGGCCAGGAGTCGTGCTGGGGAGAATGCGGCGCGACGCCGGACGGCATCGTGTTCACGAACATCTATACCAGCGAGACCACCATCATCACCATCGACGGCGATGCGTCAAAAGTGGCTGACGGGCCGTTCTTCCGCAATTCGAGCGTCCGTTTTTCCAACGTGACCGATGGCCTCTCGAAGACCGTATTCCTGGGCGAACATACTTCGGCGCTGAGCGAAAAGTCGTGGGCGGGCGTCGTGCCCGGCGCCTATACGCATCCGGAAATGCACACGCCGGAGAACGGGCCCGACGCGGCGGCCACTTTGACGTTGATTCACGCGGGGCCATCGGGCGGTGAGTTGGATATCACGGGCTTTCCCATTATTCACCCGATCAACTTCCCTACGTTGCACGTCGGCCAAATGATGTCCGAGCATCCCGGTGGCGGCAATGTCTGCATGGGCGACGCGTCGGTGCGGTTCTTCGATGAAAACGTCGATCTCATCTTGTGGGCCGAGTTGGCGAGCATCGCCGAGAACGAAATCATCGAGGACTTCTGACGATGCACTGGGTGCGAGCAAAACGGTGGGCCGGCGTCTGGCTGGTGACGCTGAGCGTGCTGGTCGCCGGCTGCGGCGGCTATGGCTCCATCAGCCCCACGGCCTACGAGTACGCCAAGGCGCTGTTTTCCATCACCAACCGTCGCGCCGACGGCAAGCTGGACGAAGTGGCCGCGCAAATTGAAGCGACCCGCGTCGCCGGCAAGTTGTCCGACCAGGAAGCACGCTGGCTCTCCGACATCGTCGACGACTCGCGCAACGGCCGCTGGGAAGCGGCCAACAAAGCCGCGCGCCAGATGATGGAAGACCAGATCCGCTGACAGTTCCGGCAGAGACCAGCATCTCCACCGGCGGCGGCGATTGGCAACCGGACGATCGCAAAGCGCATGTGATGCTCCGCGTCGCGCTCCATTCAGTCAATCCGCGCGATCCAGTTGATCGAGCAGACGCTTGGGCGCCGTCATGCGGTAGCCCTCGTCCAGAAACTCTCGCAACGCGTCCCAGTCGGTGGCGGCGTTGAGCCAGACGCCGATCCAGCCCGATTTGCCGACATAGGGCGGAACGAAGTAGCTCTCGGGTGCGGCACGCAGCAGTCGAGCCTGGTCGTGCTTCGCGGCCTTGATCCACACGGCGTGGCGGCCGTTGCCGTGATGGTTGGCGGCGTTGGCGTACATGGCAAACAGCTTGTTTCGCACGCGAAACGTCGGCTCGCCCCAAGCTTCCACCTCGTGCGCCTCCGGCAGTGCCAGGCAGAGTTTTCGCAGCCGAGTGAGCGGTCGAGGAGGCATGGCAAGAAGCCGGTTGCAAGTGGCGTGACGGCCGCCATTCTAGCTCCGCGGGATGACGCGAAGCTAGCGGCGGCACATCTTGCCTCAACGGTACTTTTTGCGGAGGTTTCAATTCGCAGCCGGCGGCCGATCGATGAAAAGACCAGCGAATCCCAAGCGGGCGTGCCCGCGAGCCTGCCGGTGACCAGTCGTGGCACTTTCCAACGTCAACCGTGAGATAACCGCTGGCACTTGCATTGGGCCAGTACACTGGCGAGATGTCCCTGCCACCCGCGT
Organism: Pirellulales bacterium; assembly: GCA_041750795.1. Classification (GTDB taxonomy): domain Bacteria; phylum Planctomycetota; class Planctomycetia; order Pirellulales; family PALSA-1355; genus JTS-RE94. The sequence goes on from JBGSYQ010000607.1 coordinate 4,805, forward strand.
TGTTTTGATAGCTTTGTGCTGGGCTGCGCTGTGGCTCGGCGTGGCGCGCGCGGTGCGGGCGCAGGTTTTGGGATTTCTGTCCGAGCCGTTGCCGGCCAATCTGCCGGAAATGGAGACCGACCGCGAGGCGTTCACGCCGGCCACCAGCACCGTGGGCAAGGGGTTGTGGCTCAACGAATTTTCGTATTCGTTCATTCAAAACCGCGGCGAGACGCCCGACACGAACAGTTGGCCCGAGTTGCTGGTGCGGTGGGGACTCAGCGACCGCGTCGAGCTGCGGCTGGGATGGAACTACGAAATCGGCGGCGGCGGCAACGTCGTTTCGGCCATGGAAAGCTCCGAAGGCTTGGACGGCACCACGGTCTCAAGCGAGTCGCGCATCATGTACGGCATCAAGGCAGGACTGACCGAGCAGCAAAGCTGGATCCCGCGAAGCTGCATCATTCTCGAGGGCTTCACACCCACCAGCGGCGACCAGCCCGCCACGCAACCGGTGGCGACGTACGTGTTCGGCTGGCTGCTGGCGAACGACTGGCGGTGGGACTTCGCCATGCGTTATGCGCAGGGCGTCGAGCTGTTGGACACTTACAACAAGTGGTCGCCGTCGACCGTGCTGCGCATTCCGGTGTACGAAGACTTTCAAGTTCACCTGGGCTATTTCGGCAACTTTACCGAAGGCCGGGAGATCGAGAAGAGCCGTTCGTTCATCAGCCCCGGCATGCACTACAACTTCACGCCCAACCTGGAGTTGGGACTGCGCATCGGCTGGGGCCTCACGCCCGACTCGGCCAACTTCTTCATGAACACGGGTTTTGGCTGGCGGTTTTAGAACGGGCGGTGGTGAGGTCGGTCGGCCATCAATCGGGGGAATTCGATCCGCAGATTGCGCAGATTTCGCAGAGGGATCTGCTTGTGGATACTTCGCAGTGCTAAAATCGGCACGCAACAAACTGTCAGAGATATTCCTTCATCTGTGAAATCGGCGCAATCTGCGGATTCATCTGGGCCTTAGCTTCGCACTCGGCGAGGTGAAAATTGCCAAAGCCGCATTTTTCCACAGACTGCTAGCGCCGAACCCAGATTGCAACGTTGAATGAAACGAAGATCAGTGCATAAAGTGCCAGGGCGTGAACTGCAGCCCAGCACAGCCCGCGCGCGCCACGAGACCAGATCAAGTAGACGGGAACGGCCAGTGGCCAAAAGAAGAACACGAAGATGTAGGCGACATGGACGACATGCAAGTTGTTGCGCCGTGCATCAATCGCTATCCACAGCGCCATCGCCGACGGACTCGCCAGTGCAAATATCAGATACGCGCGACTATCCTCGCGCGCCAGTGCCAGAACGACACCCCAGATCGCCATGAGCGCGTAAATGCACGCGACAAGGAACCACCACAGGCGCCGGCGGGCTCCGTCGATCGAGGGCACGAGGGTATCAGACATCCGTCAGCCCGTTGGTTTCAGCTTGCCGAACTTCCGATCCAGCCAGTCGATCGCCACGCGGTTAAATTGCTCGGGCTGTTCCTGCTGGGTCCAGTGGCCGCAGTCGCTGATGGTTTGCTTCTCCAGGTCGCCGACGATCTTCTCCATGCCGTTGGCCGACGAAGGGGGCAGCACCACGTCGTTGTCGGCGCCGACGTACAAGCTGGGCACGTCAATCTTGTAAACGACGTCCTTGGTGAGCTCCCAATTGCGGTCGATGTTGCGATACCAGTTGATGCCGCCGGTGAAGCCCGTCTTGATATAGGTGTCGACAAAAAAGTCCAGTTCCGCGGGCGTGAGGAAGACTTCACCGCCGAAGCTCTCGGGCGATGATTCGAGCATCTTGAGCAACTGAAACTTGCGCTCCGGAGCATCGGCGGGCAGCCTGGCGAACGTCTCGGCGTCGAACAGGCCGCCGCGGCGCATGAAGAGCGTGAACGTCTTGCGCACGTCGGCCGCCAGGATCTTGTCGGCCACGCCGGGCTCTTGAAACGCGACCACGTAATTGTCGTCGCCGCGAAACTGCCGCAACATTTGGATGGGCGGCCCGGGGGCACGGGGCGACAGCGGTGTATTGACGCCGATCACGCCCAGCACGCGATCGGGATGCAGCAGCGGCATCATCCACACGACAGCTCCGCCCCAGTCATGCCCGCAGAAAACGGCCTTGTCGATCCGCCTGGCGTCGAGCAGTCCGACCAGGTCGTTGCAGAGGTGAACGATCGAGTACGCGTCGATGGCTTCAGGCCGGCTGCTGAGCCCATAACCGCGTTGATCGGGAGCGATGGCGCGATAGCCGGCAGAGGCCAGCGCCGGCAGTTGATGACGCCAGGAGTAGGCCAGTTCCGGAAAGCCGTGGCAAAGCACGACCGGAACGCCCTGCCCTTCTTCATAGACGGCCATGCGAATGCCGTTGGTCTCGACGTACTCGGGCCTGGCAAACTTGCTTTCGGCGCTGGGCGGCGCAGCCCAACCCTCTCGTCCGATCCACGCGGCCAGCGGCACCGCAGCAGCCAGGCCCTTGACGAACGTGCGGCGTTTGATCGAGTCAAATGGATTCGCGGCAAGCGGAAGGATGGGTTGCATGGTGAGGTTCCAATAGAATTAGACGATGCATGGTTTGTGATTTGCGTGGCGTCGAAGACTGGCGTCGGTCGCCGGCCCGTTCGCGACCGGTTATTCGCGATAATCTTCCCCGTTAAGACTGCGCACGACGGATTGCAACCAGGTTTCCAATGGCTCGCGCATTTGTCGGACGCGATCGGTTTCGGTATCGGCCAGATTGGTGCTCTCTGCCGCGTCGTCGGCCAGATTGTACAGCTCCCAGGCGATCCGACCGTCGTCACTCGCCTTGCGGTGCAGCTTCCAGTCGCCGTGGATCCAGGCGGCGTGCCCCGGGAACCGATCGAGCGGGTAAGCCGGCTGCGGCAACTCGGCGGCGCGGCGGCTGGCTTCGTGGGGTTCCAAGTCGCCGCCGGCTTGCTGCGCCGCGAGCAATTCGGCCATCCAATCGGCCGAAGGCGTACGAATGCCGCCGATGGCATAGTCCCAGAATCCCATCGGCCGCGGCCGCGCGGAGACTTTGTTTTCGATCAGCGGCAACAGGCTCATGCCGTCGAGCGGCGGTTGATGCTGGAGCGACACGCCGGCGACGTCCAGCAAGGTGGGATAGATATCGCACGTGTTGCAGCGGACCTGCGTCGAGCGCGGATGCGGAATCTTTGCGGGCCATTCCAGGATGGCGGGCACGAGCAACCCGCCGTCGTAGACGTCGCCCTTTTTGCCACGATGACCGCCGGTGGAACCGACGCGGGGCAGCGCGCCGTTGTCGCTGCAATACCACAGCAGCGTGTTCTGGCGAATGCCGAGTGGGCCCAGCGCATCGCGCAGCTTGCCGAACGCGCGATCCATGCCGGTGATCTCGCCATAGAAGTGCTGGCGATTGGCGGGCGCGTCGTCGTAAAGCGCGCGATCGGCCTCGATCGCCTGATGCGGGACGTGCGGCGATCCGAACCACACCACGGCCAGAAACGGCTCATTCGTCTTGGCGCGCTCGGCGATCCACTCCAGCGCCGCATCGACGGTCACCGCCGAGCTTTCGCCTCGCATCTGCACGGCGGTGCCACGCCGGCTGAGAATCGGATCGTTGTCGAAGAAGTTGGGCGCGCTGAGCCACTCGTCGAAGCCGTTGTTGCCTGGGTGTACCGGGCTGGCGCGGCGCACGGAGCCGAGATGCCACTTGCCGAAATGCCCCGTAGCATAGCCGGCGGTGCGCAGCGCTTCGGCGATTGTGATTTCCTGCGGGCGGATGGGAAAGCCCCACTGAAACACGCCCATGCGATTCGGGTGTCGGCCGGTCATCACGCTGGCGCGCGTGGGCGAGCAGACAGGCGCCGCCGCGTAAAAGCTGTCGAAGCGCAAGCCCGTTGCGGCGGCCGCGTCGAAATGGGGCGTCTTCAGCGTGGGATGGCCGTTGTAGGCCATGTCGCCCCAGCCTTGATCGTCGGCCATCACCAGGATGATGTTCGGCTTGTCGCTGCCAGCCGCGTTTCCGATGACCAGCAGCACAAGCAGCACCGTCAACAACGCGGCGATACGTGGCGATTTCATGGTCGTTGTTCCCGGGTTTCATTCTGGATTTGCTGCGAACCCCAAGCGAGTCGGAGCTTGGCCAGCACCGCAATCCGCCCGCTAGTTTACTCGGCGCAACCCCGCGACACAAAAGCGCATGGGGTGCGGCCCGCGCATGTTTTGCCCCGGCACGGTGTTGCAGTCGGCGGCAATCTGACGACAATAGGGCCGGTGCCAATGAGTTGGCGAACGTGCCATGCGGAGATTGTCGATGCACGCATTGAATCGCAGTTCGCGGCGAACGTTTCTGGTGGCTTCGGCCATGGGACTTGCCGGCATGCAGTTCGGGCGACCCGCACGAGCTGCGACCCTCGAGGCAGCAGCCAAGGGGCCGGGCGGCGGCAAAGCCCGGTCGACGATCTTGTTCTTCCTGTGCGGTGGCTCGTCGCACATCGACACGTTCGATCTAAAGCCCAACGCGCCGCTTGAATATCGCGGGCCGTTTCAGGAAATTGCGACCAGCGCGCCGGAGATCCGCCTGTGCGAGCACCTGCCCATGCTGGCCAGGCAAGCGCATCACCTGGCGCTGGTCCGCTCGGTGTGCGGCACGGTGAGCACCAACGATCATCATGCCGGTTATTATTACAACCTGACCGGGCACGGCGCGGACCCGAGTTTTCTGGCGCTGGGCAACAACCGCACGCCGTATCCGGACGACTGGCCGTTCATGGGCACGGTAGTGGCGTCGCGACGTCCGGCGCATCCGTATCTGTCCAACGCCATCACGCTGCCGCACAAGCCGAGCGAAGCGCCCTACACGCGACCTGGCCAGTTTGCCGCGCGGCTTGGCGTGGAGCACGACCCGCTCTACTTGCAAGGCGACATCGCGGCGCCGCTGACGTTTCACGCGCCGGCGCTCGAACTGCAGGCCGGCATCGACACGACGCGGCTCTCCGCGCGGCAGGAATTGCTGGCCGCGGTCGACGGCGTGCGCCGCCAGATCGATGGCCGTGCCGCGACCGAAACCTGGAACCGGCAGCAGCAGCGAGCCTTCTCGCTGTTGGCCTCGTCGCGGATGACGGCGGCCTTCGACGTATCCAGCGAGCCCCCAAGCGTTCGCGAGCGTTATGGCCAGAACATCAACGGCATGAGCTTGCTGTTGGCGCGGCGTTTGGTCGAAGCCCAGGTACCGTTCGTCACCGTGTTCTGGAAAGAAGATAAAGACCGGCTCGCCAAGAAGTGCGCAAGCGCCGGTGGGTGGGACACGCACGGGAACAACTTTGGCTGCTTGAAGGACGATTTGCTGCCGGTGTTCGATCGGGCCTTCTCGGCACTTGTCGAAGATCTGGCCGATCGTGGCTTGCTGGACGAGACCCTGCTGCTGGTAACCAGTGAAATGGGACGCACGCCGAAGATCGGCGATGTGCGCTCCGGCGGCGTGCAAGGGGCCGGCCGCGATCATTGGACGCACTGCCTGACCGACGTGCTGGCCGGCGGCGGCATTCAGGGCGGCCAGGTCTATGGTTCGAGCGACCGCCGCGGCGAGTTTCCGGCCGAGCGACCTGTGACGCCGGCCGACGTCACCAAGACCGTCTATCACGCCATGGGCATCGACGATCTGGAAGCGACCGACCGCGAGGGACGCCCGTACAATCTGCTGGCAGACGGGGCGCCGCTAACGTCGCTGTTTTGAAGCGTTGCCGATGTTGGCCTGCGCGGCGCCGCGCGCAAAGAAACGCGCCGCGGCATGGGCTGCCGCGGCGCGTTGATTTTGTTGCGTCACTCTGTCGATGCGAAACGCGTGCCCGCGTCAGTTCGCATCGCCGGCCGGTGCGTCTGAGGGCATGGCGAAGATCGTCTCGTCCACGTCGCCGTTGACCTTCGTGTCGGTGTAGGTCGTCTCGATCACGAACAGATCGCCGATCTGCACCTTATTCTTGGTCGGCAGCTTCACCTTGCCGAAATCCTGGTAGTCGGTGGTTTCGGCGATAATCTCGACTTCGCCGAACTGCGGGTTGTTCTGCTTAAGCACGGCCCGCTTCACCAGGTCGTCCTTCTTGTCGATGTAGAGCTTGATTTCGGGACGGTCCTTCGGCATCAGCTTGATGACGTAATACTCGACTTCATCGACGGTTTCATCGTCGAGCTTTTCGGCCTTGGTCTCGGACTCGGCCAACGACACCAGCGGATTGAGCTCGGTGGACTGCTTGATCTGGTTGGCTTCGGCGCCTTCGAGCTTTTGCAGGCCCATCATGCCGTCGCGCCAAGCGGTTTCGCCGTCCCAGCCTTCGTCCTGCACGAAGACGGCCAGGTCGAGTGAGCGGCGAGCCTTCTTCCAGGGAATCACGACTTCCTCGACGCTGCCTTCCATTTGGCCGAAGGTGCCGTCGAGATTCACGTCGCCTTTGCGCTCGACCGATTTTAAACCGGTTAGAGCTTCGCGCCCGCCCTGCGCCTTGATGTTCTTTTCAATGAGGTCTTCAACCGATTGCGCCGAGGCGATCGACGCCATCGAGGCGACGAGCACCGCCGCCAGAATCGCGCCGCTCTTTGCACCAAACCAACCTGACAGCTTCTTCATCACAGTGGCCCTTGCAGTGAATAGTTGGGAATAACATTCGTCTGCCGAAACGCGGCAATTGGGGGACGCATTGAGCGGACGACGGCGAAATGAGCATACCATGCGCTCGGGGGGCATGCCACTCATTTTCACGGCGAGCCGATTTTGACTCGGAATCGCGCCTCATGCCCGACAACCACGCGGTCTGCTTGGACTGGTTATACCCGCCATTTCGGCCCGCGGTTTTACACTCGCCTGAACAGCGGAGCTGTCAGGGCCTATCGCCGCAGGCCGTCAGCGCCATGACCGCCATCGCGGTGCCGGCGTGAGTGAGGAAGTGCTTGTTGTCGCGATTCAGCGAGCGCGTGAACCAGCGGCCGCTAGTGCGTTGATGGGTCTTGAGCCAGCCCAGGCCGCGTTGGATCGCGTCGTCGCCGGCCGGAACGCCGGCTTGCCGCAGCACGTAGATGACGAAGCCGGTGCCGTAGCCGTCGCTGGTGTTGGTGTCTTGCGGCTTGCCGTCGGCACGCTGCCAGTCGCCCAGAGTTGCCGACGACCAGCCCCCATCGGGCAATTGCAAGGCGAGCAGCTCTTTGACGCAGGCGGCCTGCTGGTCGGCGTCGAAAAGCCCTTCGATCGATTGCGAGGCCCACACCAGCATCGCGCGATGGTGGAGCGTCGGCGGCGGATTGTTGTTGAGAAAAGCGCGTATTCTGTCGAGGCCTTGCCTGGCGGCCTCCGTCTGGGCATAGTCGCCCGGCGCCGCGCCGACGGCGATGGCAGCCAGCGTCACGCCGTAATGATCGTCGGATTCCATGGGGGGCCAGCCGCACTTGAGCCACTCCCAGCCGCCGTCGTCACGTTGATCCTCCCACATGCGGTCGAGTGCCGTGCGGGTGAGCGGATGCAGCGTCTTCGTCGTTGCCGCGTCGTGGAAGGCCAGTGCCGTAGCGGCGGCGACGACTTCGGAGTCGGACGAGGGGCCGTCGCTGGCCCAGGTTTTGTCGACCAGGTTTTCGATGAAGCGGCGCACTTCGGCAAGCGCCGGTGCGTCGTCGCCGATGCCCGGCCGCGCTTGCAGAAAGGCCATGTTCGTGTGACAGGTCAGGCAGCCGCGCTCGTTCTGCCATTGCAACGAAGCCGAATCGAGAAAGTCGGCCGCCTTGGCCAGCGAAAACTCCGCCGCCAGCGGCTCGTCGCTCTGGTTGGCGCCGGGATCGACCACGTTCTGAGACGTGATGTTCTCTCCTGCGGCGCCATGGGTGCAGGCGACAAGGAGGGCGGCAATCGCCAGAACGCATAGCGAGCTGTGAGTTTGCATGGGATGCTCCGAATGGCACATGTTCAGACGAGCCGGCACAGACAAGATGGTCGCGTTCGACGTTCGCCACGCTGCATCAGTCTACGGGATGCGCATCGATGGATTCAAGCCTTGCGGCGATACGCCGGCCGGCTACGAATCCTTCGCAGGGGCGTCCTCCGATTTCTCGTCGGTCTTGGGTGGCTTCACGCCGCTATAGTCCAAGTCGGGTGACGGCGGATCTCCACCGGGGCCTTGCAGGTAGTGCTTCATCCATTGCACCAGCCGCAGGCAATAGTCCTGCCGCGCGGCCGCCTTGCGATTGCCGTGGCCTTCGCCCGGATAGAACACCAGTCGCACGGGCACTTTGCCCAGTGTCTTCAAGTACCGATACAGTTCCATCGATTGCGAGGGATGCACGCGCGGATCGTCCTTGCCGTGCATGATGAGGATGGGCGTGCGCGCTTGCTCGGCGTAGGTGATCGGGCTGCGCTCCTTGTAGAACTCCCAGTCGTCCCACGGCTGCTTGCGGGAGTGAACCAGGTACATCTCGTTGGGAATGTCGGTCGTGCCGAACTTGGACACCAGATCGCTGATTCCCACGAACATCACGCTGGCGGCGAAGCGATCGGTGTGTTTGGTGGCGCACCAGGCGGAGGCGAAGCCGCCGTAGGACCCGCCGGTGACTCCGACCTTGCTCTTGTCGACCAGTCTCGTGGCGACCAGGTGATCGACCGCGTCGACCAGGTCGTCGAATTCCTTGCCGGCGTAATCGTTTTGTCCCTTCATCGAAAACTCGGCGCCGCGGCCCGTGCTGCCCCGATAGTTGGGATGAAACACGGCAAACCCCTCGGCGGCCAGCAGTTGGCCGGGCTGAGAGTAGGCCGTCAGCCAGCCGTTTTGATAGTGGGCTTCCGGCCCGCCGTGAACGACGAGCACCAGCGGATAGCGCTGGCCGGGTTTTTCGTCGAGTGGGCGGATGAGCAAGCCTGCCAGCTCCAGTCCGTCGCGCGCTTTGAAGGTGACGATCTCTTGTTTGGCGAGGTTCGTTTCGTCGAGCCAGGGATTGCAGTTCGTAAGTCGCCGCGGCGTCGGATCGGTCGGCAGCAGCAGGAAGACTTCGGCCGGATGCTGGGGACTGTCGGACACGATGGCGGCGCGGGCGCCGTCCTTCGACAGCGACATGGCCGAGAAGGCATGCGCGCCGAAGGGAATCAGCGTCTCGGAGTTCTTGCCTTCGCGTGTGACGGCGCCCAGCGACGAAGTCACGCCGCGATCGGCGAGATAGACGATCTGGTCATTGTCGCGCCAGGCCAGGTCGGTCACGTCGCCATCAGACAACTCGGGCAGTCGATCGACCGGCGCGCCCCCGCTGGCGGGCGCCGTCATCAGTCGACCGGGGTTGGGATCGTTGATCGTGGCGCCGGCCAATAGCGCCAGGTGCTCGCCGTCGGGACTCCAGCGGTAGGGGCCCAGTTTGCCGGGCACGTCGACGATGCCAAGGGGCGCGCCGTCGTCGGCGCTGATGACGTGGATCTTGCGCTTCATGAAGTCGTCGTCGATCAGCGGGGTCGGCGCGACGCTGACGGCCAGGTGCTTGCCGCTTGGGCTCCAGCGGACGACCGATGCGTGTCCATGCAGGTCGAACCGCGCCGGCTTGGCGACTTTGTCGGGCGCTTGCCAGACGTTGGCGTGCGAGGGAGTGGCGATCCAGACGTGGTTGTTGCGCAACTTTTCTTCGTAGATCTCTTGATTAAAGCCCTTTTCCTTGAGCTCCTTCTCGTCGGGCGGTTCTTTGTCCGGCGCGGTGAAGGCAATGCGCTTGCCGTCGGGAGACCAACGATAGTCGGCGACGTCGGCTTCGTGTTCGAGCACCTTGCGCGCTTCACCGCCGGATAGCGGTATCATGTAGACGCAGCGGAACTTGTCGCCGGCGCGCTTGTCGAGAAACGAAATGCCGGCGCCGTCCGGCGTCCAGGCAATGGCCGAGACGTTCACCTTGCCGGTGACGAAGGGACGCGATGCGCCCGCGGCGTCGACCACGTGCAGCTCGACCCAGGCGGGGCCATTGTCCTCAACGAACGGGCGCCGGGGCACTGCGAGTAGATAAGCGACGTGCTCGCCACCCGGTGCGATTTCAGCCGCCATCACCGTGCGTTGCCGTGCGACGTGATTGGCGGTGTAGTTTTCCTTGGCGATTGCCGGCGGCACGCATGCCAGCGTGGCGATGGCAACGACCAGCGCGATCAGTTTCATGGTAGCTCCCAGGATGCAGACTCAAGATACAAGGTCAGATGGCCGGCGACGCGGCGACGCAGTTCAAGTATAGATTGCCGCCGGCGCCGATGGGAAAGCTCCCCGCAGGGTCAAGGGGCATCCCGCAGGAGTCGCTTTGTTGTCGGCGTGCATCAGCTGGACTGCCCGAGTGCGGAACAGGGCGCCCACTGGTCGGCCCAAGGGCGTGCGGCTTCCAATTCATAGGCCAGCTCCAGCAGCGTGCGCTCGTCGCCGCTCTTGGCGGCAAACTGGCTGCCGATCGGCAGGCCCTGCTCGTTCCAAGTAAGCGGCACGCTCATGGCCGGCATGCCGGTCACGTTGAACACCGGCGTGTAGGCCACGTAGGCGATCATCCGCGCGAGTAGTTCCTCGAAGGGAATCGTCGGTGCGTACTCGCCGATCACGGGAGGCGCGGTGCTGAGCACCGGACAGAGCAGCAAGTCGTAGGGCTCCATCTGCTGGCCAAAAGCTTGGGCCAGAGCTTGCAACCGTTCGGCCGCGGCGGGAATCTTGTCCTTGCCGCCGTTGTGATGTTGCGCGGCAAAGGCCAGGGTTAGCGGCTCGAAGTCTTGCAGCGTCGCTTTGCGTCCGCGCTCTTTCTCCAGGCGTTCGACCACTTCGCCGGCGCTGGAGGCCCACAACGTAAGAAAGTCTTCGGCCATCTGCGAACCGGAATAATTGATGCGCGCGATGCGCACCTCGTGTCCCAACTCCTCGCAAAGTTGCGCGGTGGAGAGGATCGCACTGGTGACGTCGGTCGACGGCTCCTGCCCGCTGGCTCCCTTCAGATACATGCCGATCGTGAGACGCCGCTTGTTGGGCCCTTCGACCAGGCCTATCGGTTTGAGGCCGGGCGAGGGTTTCTCGCGCTCGGTGTGGGCCAGCAGGTGGGCGGTGTCGCGGACCGTGCGGCTGAGCGCGCCGTTGACGCTGAACTGGAATTCGTCGTTGCTGCCCGTCAATCGTCCGCGGCTGGGCTTCAGCCCGAACACGCCACAGCACGAGGCGGGAATGCGAATCGATCCGCCTCCATCGCTCCCCTGGGCCATGGGCACCATGCCGGAGGCCACGGCCGCGCCGGCGCCGCCGCTCGATCCGCCGGACGAGCGCGTGACGTTCCACGGATTGTAGCAAGGGCCGAGTGCCAGCGATTCGGTGGTGCCGGTCAGACCGAACTCGGGCGTGTTGCTCTTGCCCACCACGTTGACGCCCGCGGCGACGCAGGCGGCGACGTAAGGCCCGTCGTTCTTGGAGATGTTTTCCAGCATCGACCGCGTGCCATAGGTGGTGCGCACGCCGGCAAAATCGTTCAGGTCTTTGATCAAAAACGGCACGCCGGCAAACGGTCCACTGAAGTGGTTCTCCCGGGCGCGCGAGCGAGCCCGCTCGAAATCGTTGGCCACGACGGCATTGACGCGCGGATTTAGCGTTTCGATGCGACGGATGGCCGCTTCGAGCACTTCCAAGGGCGAGGCGTCGCGCCTGGCGATGAGCTGGGCCTGCGCTACGGCATCGAGCTTGGCGAACGGATCGTCGGCGATTGCGGCGGCACACAACTTCGACGACAAGAGGGGCGCCAGCGCAACGGCGGCGGCTCCCTGAGATGCGGCTTGCAGGAACTGGCGGCGATGGACGTGCATGGTACGAGCCCTTCGAGAATGACGCGGTTGGCGATGGAGAGCGAGCCTCTGGCGGTACCGCGTGCCAGGATACCGCAAACCAGCCCCGGTTGCCAGAAACTACGGCGCGCCGCTATGCAGAATCGGCCCCAGGGCCGCGGCGAAGGCGTCGGCCTGGCGCATGAAGCCGAGGTCGGTGGGGTGCGAGGTGTCGACGGTGCCCTCGTTGTCGTCGCCCAGCAAATGCTCGCCTTCGAGATAGTAAAGCTGCGCATCGCCCGCGGACCGCAATTCCTCGAACACTTCGCGCAAGGCCGCGCGGCTGGTGAGGTTGCGCTGGCGTTTGGCGGTGACCAGAAACGAATCGGCGTAGCTGCGGTCTTCGACCAGCAGGATCGGTGTGTCGGGATGCGCCTTGCGCAAGATCTCGACACAGGGTTTGGTGCGCTGGCGCACCTCGGCGGCCGTGATGTTGGGCAGGCAATCGATGACGAACACCGCGGCGTCCAATTCGGCGATAAAGTTGACCACTTCGCTCTCCATGCGTCCGTTGCCCGAGAAACCGAGGTTGATGATTGGCCGGTCGAAGCGGCGGCCCAGGATTGCCGGATGGGTCATGCCAGGGCGCGAGGCGCTGGCGCCGTGGGTGATCGACGTGCCGTAGAAAACGATGGGCCTGGCACGGTCTGCCGACCGAAGCGGTGCTGGGGATAAAGAGTCTTCCTTGGAGATGCCGATCTCGATGGACGAGACGCCGTTGTAGAGCGGCAGGTAAAGCAGATACTCGCGCGTGCCGGCGGGGATGCCCGTGACCAGTTGCGCGGTGTTGGTTTGTTTTTCCGGTTTGCCGCAGGAGAGCCAGCGCCACGTGCCTTGCTCGTCGCGCACGTAGAGATCGACTCCGCTGGCGCCAGTGGCCGGCATGTGCGGCATGGCCAGCCGTTCCGAGGTGAGCGCCCACCGGCAGTGGATCGTGGTCGCATCGGTGACGAATCGCACGGCAATGCCCGACGCATGGCGGCTCAGGTTCCAAACGGCGTCGCGCACTACTCCCTCGGCCCGAGCGGGGAGCCGGTCGTAAGGCGCCTTCGTTTCGCCGAAGCCCTGCCCTTCCATCGGCAGTGCCAGCGCGTCGTACCACAAGATCGGCGCTTGCGGATCGGCCTTGGCTGTTGATTTGTCGAGCGGCTGGCCATGGGCCGCCAGGGCGATCGAGGCTACGAACAGCAACAGCACCGCTTGTACCGGCCGGCGAATGGGCATCGTGGACTCCCCCCTTGAAGACGAATGCATATGCGCCCCGCGGGGACATGGCCCAAGACCACCACCATACCGCCACGTCGCAAAACAGACGAGATAGCATGCCGGCACGTGGCGTGCAACCGTCGAGCACGTTTCCCAGCGGCAGCGAGCGCAAAAAGAGGTCCGCTCGGGCGTTGGCACCGAGCGGACTCTGGAGAGATCGCCCACAGGCGACGTTCCCTGCCGGCGTCAGGCGAGCAGCGTCATTCCATGACACTCCTATATACACCTAGGCGCGTTTTCTGGTGAAACCGGACGCGGCGGGCGGACAAACTGTCCCGCGGACGGAAAAAACTATTTTCCGACCCCTGGCGGTACACGTATTGCCGCAGACGCCGCCGGCGGGATTTCTGAGGGGATTTCGGGTTGTCTGCGGATTCCTTGGTTCAAGAATGGCGGTTGTACCCGTCGAAGGGCCGCTAGCGGCGCGCAAATTCATCGCGCTATGTCGCTGGTCGTTGGCCCAGCTCGGGCTCGCCGGCAGCCGCGGTTGCCGCAACCTTCTCATTGCGAAGGAGAATCGCCATGTTGACCCTGACAGCAACGGCAGGCACGTGCCTGGTGCAATTGTTGGAGAATAAGCCGCCCGAGGCCGTCGTGCGACAGGTGCCGTCGCCAGAGGGCCTCGCGATTCAAGTGAGCGAAGTACAGCCGGGCGACGTCACGCTGTCGCACGACAACCAAACCGTGCTGGCGATCGATGCGGAGGTGAGCCAGTTGCTAGCCGAGAAAACGCTCGACGCGCAAAGCACCGAGCAAGGCACGCAACTGTTGCTGAAGTAGCGCGTGTCGCCAACGCGCGAGATGGCACCGACAGGCGGCCTGTGCGTCGTGAGCGAAGCGGCGCGCCGCAAACGGCCCCGACCTTGGCTAGCAGCACGCCGAATTCTTCAAGAATTCTTCAATTGGCTGATCGAGCGATGGTTCTAGGGGCGCGGCCGCCCGCTCAGCCGTGCTCGGGCGCTGCTGTCCCCATCTGGCTTGCGGCACAGCGTGATCCAATACAACAACACCCAGCTCACCCTGCGGCGATAATCGGCGTCGTAGCGATCGCTGTAGGGATCGTCGCCATAGAACCACATCCATGAGTCCTGCTTGTAATACAGCAGCCGGTGCAGGACGAACGGATCGAGCAGTGCCAAGCTGGCGATGTAGGCGACCTTGCGCGGCGTGAGCTTGAACTTCACTGCCTGAAAGTGCTGCCGGTCGCGCACGCCGGTCAGCCGATAGTCCTCGGTCTTGTCCTCCAGCTTGACGACGTCGAACCACGGCGCGCACAGCTTGAGCGGCCCCTCGTCGACGAACGGATAGTGCCCCGAATAAAACTTGTCCATGAAATAGGAGTGCCAATAAAATCCCCAGCCGCGCTGCTTGCGGGTTTGATGCAGGCAAGAGATGAATACGCGCCGCGACGGCGAATCCAACTTCAGCAGCGCGCTGGCGAATCGGCACATGTCGGTGTAGATGCGCTCCTGCTTCTGTAGATTGCGGCGGTCCTCCATGCTGACGTAGTGCTCGACGGTGTCCATGAACGTCACGGCGTCGAACCGCCCGTAGAGCTGTTCCTGCAACTTGGGATTCGTCAGAATGTCTTTCCAGTTGGTGATGTGGACTTCCAGGCCGTACTGTTTTTGGGCATAGCGAGCCTGCTCGGGTGTGATGTTGATTCCCACCACCTCGCAGCCGAGCTCATCGCGGCAATACCTGAGCCAGTCGCCGTAGCCGCAGCCCACGTCGCAGACGGCCATGCCGGGCCGAAGCTGCAGTTCGCGGGCCATGTGCTCGTACTTGGCTCGTTGCGAAAGCTGGCCGTCGACCACGAGATTGAAACCCAGGTCGCGGCCGCTGCCGGCCGTGTTGTCGTAGAGGTTGTGCATCCACTGATAGTTGCGGCGCATGCGCAACTCGGAATCGAACAACAGCGACTTGCCCAGTCCGTAAAGCAGCACGTCGTCGGCCACCAGTGCCGCCAGCCAGAGCAGCCCGCCCCAGGGAGTGACGAGAACGGCGAGCACGACCGAGATCGCCAACAACGCCCACCAGACGAGCGTGTTGCGGTCGACCACATTCACGATCGCGGCCGACTGCGTGTTGGTGGTGCCCCGTTCGACGGCAACAGCCATGGTCATAGCCCCCCAAGCCGAAAGCGATCGTGCATGCCCCAGACACACTCGACCCTGTTCCAACTCACAGGCGAACGCTATCGGCCATTCTATCCAATCGCCGGGGAAAGTAAGAGGCAGCAGGAGGCCCGCGGATCGGCGCAGAGCCTGGTTCCCCTTGTCCTGCTGGCCGGTCGGCCGGCGGATGTCGAGCTAGTAATGGCCGCACGAGCTAGTAATCGCAGCAGAAGTTGCTTATAGTCGGGCGGCTTGTACGCAGGCGGTTTCCTTGACGGCCTGTTTGCGCAAGGCCCGGTGGCCGAGCCGCACGAGATCCGCGCATACCAAGGGCGGACTCGTGGGGGCGAGCACCGTCATCACATACAGAACGGGCAAACCATGTGGTTGCGAATTCCGCGCGTGCAGCGGTTTTTGGGGGGCGGACTGCTCGAGCGAACCGGCATCGGCCTCGTCTCGCAACTGGAACTGCTGGGCCTGGGCGGCCATAAGGAAACCAAGGTCTTGCGGCTCATTCGCGGCGTGCGCCGCAAACGCCGCTGGCTGGTGACCGCCAACGAGGCCTTCATGGTTCACGCGCTGGCCAAGGCCCAGAGCAAGCACGACGCCCACATGGCCGAAGTCGGCACGTACCAGGGGGGCACCGCGCGCATGATTTGCGAAGCCAAGGGAAGCCGCCCGCTGCATATTTTCGACACGTTCGAGGGCTTGCCGCAGTCGCACGCGCAGGATCGCAACGTGCATCGCTTGAATCAATATGCCTGCAGCCTGGAATCGGTGCAGACGTACTTGTCCGACTATCCGGACGTCAGCTACTACAAGGGCTGCTTCCCCTCCACCGCCGCCGGCGTCGCCGATCTGAAATTCTCCTTCGTGCATTTCGACGTCGATCTGTACGAAGGCACGCGGGCCTGCTTGGAGTACTTCTATCCGCGGATGATCCCCGGCGGCGTCATGCTGTCGCACGATTACTCGATTCTGTCCGGCGTCCGCACCGCCTTCGAGGAGTTTATGGCCGACAAGCCCGAAGGCCTGATCGAACTGCCCACGACGCAGTGCATGCTGACGAAGATTTGAGCGCGCCGGCGCGAGAGCGGCTTCGATCGTTGCGTCGACTTTTGTCGCCGAGACGGCGATCGGTGGGAATGGAGCGAGGCGCGGGCCAGCGATCAGAGCGAGGGGCTCCAAATGTCGCTTCGAGCGTTCCACGCCCAACTGCAAAGGAGTTAACCATGCAATCGGCTGCAATCGTGCTTACCCTTGCCGCGCTCGGGGGCGCGACCTTGGCGACGATTCGACTTCTCGGCTCACCGTATCCTCCCAAGTGGATGGCGATCGGCCACGGCGCTGTCGCAGTTGCCGGCTTGGCACTGTTGGCTTACGCCGCGGCGACCACGGATCTGCCAGGGCTGGCAAAGATCGCCGGCGTTGTCCTGGTTCTGGCCGCCGGCGGCGGAACGACGCTGTTTGTGGGATTCCACTTGCGACAGCGCCCGCTACCAATTCCCATCGTCCTCGCACATGGATTGATCGCAATCACCGGATTGGGTTTGCTCATCGCTGCAATCTGGCAAGCTTGAGACTTCGACTCAGGAATGTGCGAACGGACAGCGCCGGCGGGCTCGGTCCGATCCCTGCGCGCGAAAATGTCAGTAGCACGGCGTGCAGAAGACTTCGGTATCGCGGTGCGCCAGGGCACCAGTCCGACGCAGCAAGCAAGCCCGCAATCATTGCAGGGCCTGTTGCCGACACAGCGGAGGGCACGGGACTCGAACCCGCAACCGGTTACCCGGCACCACATTTCCAGTGTGGCCGCTAGCCATTCGCTTACCCTCCGAGTGCGCGTCGGCTCGACGGGCGTCGGCGCGCACTGAAAACCATCCGAATTCTAGCCCACGTTCGGCCATGTGCCTAGTTCGCGCAAGCGGGCGCGGTGGGGCGGCCGGCTCGAAACGATCTTGCTCTGGCGGCCGGTTTTTGCGACCTTGGGCGGCCCGTTTTTGCGAGCGCCGCAGTGCCGCAAGCGGACGCTCCTGGTCGAGCCGCCAACGATGAACAAAGCGCTATCGGAGAAACTTGCCGACTCAGCGACGCGCACACCCGCGTGGTCGTGTTTGCGCGAATGGGAGTTCGCCGCGCTGGGGCTGCTGGTCGTGGCCGTTTACTTCACGCGGCTGACGGCGCTACCGATCTGCGGCGAAGAGTCGCGCTGGGCCAACGGCGCGCGAGAGATGATCGCCACGGGTGATTGGATCGTGCCGCGCCAGCAAGGCGAGTTGTTTGCCGAGCGGCCGCCGTTGGGAAGCTGGGCCATGGCGCTGGGGGGACTGGTGCGCGGCGAAGTCGACCTGCTCGCCGTGCGGTTGCCCAGCGCGCTGGCGATCCTGCTGTCCACGTGGCTGATCTATGCCTACCTGCGCACTTGGGCCACTCGCACCGCGGCACTGTGCGCGGCGGCGGCGTTTGCCACTTCGGTGCAAGTGATGCAACTCGGCCGGCTGGGCGAATCGGAGGCGCTGTTCACGCTGTTTGTCGGCGGCTCGCTGCTGGTCTGGCACGCGGGCTATCTTGCCGGGCGCTCCATGGCGCTCGTCTGGTCGGCCGGATACGCGCTGGCGGCGCTTGGAGCGTTGACCAAAGGGCTGCAAGCGCCGGTGTACTTCGTGGCGGCGACGACCGTGTTCTTGGCGCTACGACGCGATTGGCGGTGGCTGTTTGCGCCGGGACACGTGCTGGGATTGGCCCTGTTTGGCGGCATCGTCGGGGCCTGGCTGGTGCCCTTTGCGCGCGATGGCTGGCACGCTTTGGACGACATCTGGACCGGCCTGGCGCAAGACCGCTTCACCTGGAACGGCCTGCTGGAGCACGTGGTCGCGTATCCGTTCGAGACGCTGGGCTGCTTGCTCCCCTGGTCGTTGCTGTTGATCGCACTGGCGACGCCGAACGTTGCCCGATCGATCGCCCGGCAGCGGCCGCAGGTGCAGTTCGCGGTGGTGGCGTTGGCCGTGACGTATCCGACGGTGTGGTTTGCCGCCGGCGCGCGGGGGCGTTACTTCATGCCCCTTTATCCGTGCCTGGCAGTGGTGCTGGGAGTGATCGCCGAGCAATGCGCCGCCATCGACGCGTCACGCGCAGCGATCGCCCACTGGCGGCGCTTCGTCCGAGGTCTGGCGGTGGCGGCGGCGGTGGGCAGCGTGGGACTGGTGGTTGTGAACCTGGCGCCCTTCGCGGGCCTGGTCGATGCGCGCCAGCCGGCGCTGTTCCTGGTCGCCTGGATTGCCGTGGCAACGATCGCGACGTGCATGATGTTCTGGGCAGCACACAGCCAGCATGGATCGCGACCGCGGGTGGCCGTGCTGGCGATCGCGGCGGTCGTGGGGCTGGCTTATGCCGGGGCGGCGCTGAACGCACGGATTCGCGGCGGCAACGACCTGTCGCCGGCCATTGCCGAGATCAAAGAGCGGCTTCCGGCCGCGGGCGAGTTGGTGAGCCTGGGCCGGGTATACCATCGCTTTGCCTACAGCTACGACACGCCGATCGAGCAGGTGCCCTGGCCGATGAAGGCGGAGGATCTGCCAGCCGACGTCACGTACTTCTGCTTCGACCAGCGGCCGGGCGACACGCCCGACGACCGGGCCGGCAACGACGATCGGCTGGGCGCGCATACGCCGGGCGTGTTGCCCTTTGCCTGGGAGAAGATCGCCGAAGTTCCCTGCGATCCGGTGAAGCGCGGACAGGCCCATCGCTCGGTAGTGATCGGGCGAGTGCGGCGAGCGGTACTGGTTGCCGGCGAGGCCGCTAGTCGACCTGCGCTCCGCTGATCAGCTTGATGAACTCGCGGTTCGACTTGAACTTGCCGAGCTTGCTGGTCAATTGCTCCATGGCGTCGACGTGGTGCATGGTGGCCAGCGTGCGGCGCAGCATGTTCACGGCGTGCAAAGTCTCGGGCTCCAGCAGTTTTTCTTCGCGGCGGGTGCCCGATTGCGAGATGTCGATGGCCGGCCAGACGCGGCGGTCAGCCAGCTTGCGGTCGAGCACCAGTTCCATGTTGCCGGTGCCTTTGAACTCCTGAAAGATCAGCTCGTCCATGCGGCTGCCGGTCTCGATGAGCGCGGTGGCGACGATGGTGAGCGAGCCGGCTTCCTCGGTGTTGCGCGCGGCGGCGAAAAGCTTGCGTGGAATCTCGAGCGCGCGGGAGTCGATGCCGCCGCTCATGGTGCGTCCGCCGCCGCCGGTGGCGGTGTTAAAAGCGCGCCCGAGCCGCGTGATCGAGTCGAGCAGCACGAAGACATCGCGCCCGGCTTCGACGAGTCTTTTCGCCCGCTCGATGGCGAGCTGCGCGATGCGGGTGTGGGTCTTGATGTCGGAGTCGTTCGAGCTGGCCATGATCTCGGCCTGCGGCACGGTGCGGCGGATTTCGGTGACTTCCTCGGGGCGCTCATCGACGAGGAGGATGATGAGGTTGATGTTCGGGTGATTTTTTACGACGGCCTCGCCGATGTGCTGGAGCAGCGTCGTCTTGCCGGTGCGCGGCGGGGCGACGATGAGGCCGCGCTGGCCTTTGCCGATGGGCGTCATCATGTCCATGATGCGCGTGGTGTGGCGCTCGGGCACGGTCTCGAGCTTGATGCGCTGGTTGGGGTTGATCGTGGTGAGTTCTTCGAAGCTGGGGAGATTCCCGTAGCGCTCAGGGTCTTCGCCGTTGATCTCGGTGAGGCGGAAAAGTTGCGGGCCGCGGTTGCCGCGGCGCGTCTCGCCTTTGATCCACATGCCATCGCGCAGGGCGTAGCGGCGGCAGATTTCTGGGGTGACGAAGGTGTCTTGCGGATGCTGAGCAAAGGTGCGGCGCTGCTCGCGGATGAAGCCGAAACCTTTGCCGGAAACTTCCACGATCCCTTCGGCGAAAACGGGCTCGGCCGGCGGCATCTCGGGGCGAGGTTCGGGACGGCGTTGCTCGGCTTGGCGGTCGTCGCGGCGATGTTCGGGCGCGAAGTCCTGCTGGCGTGAATCGCGGGCAGGTTCTTGCTGGCGCTGCTGGGATGTCGGCTCGTCCCGGGGATGTTCCGGTGCGGACGCTTCGCGCGCCTCCGGCCCTGCGTCTGGCTGACGTGACTCCGGTGCGGGCTCTTGCGAGCGCTGCTCGACGGGTGGTTGCGGCGGAGCGGTCTCGCCATCGCGCGACTCGACCGGCAGGTCGCTGCGGTCGCCGG
>JBGSYQ010000608.1:0-5828 GCA_041750795.1 Pirellulales bacterium
AACACGTTGCCGCTGTGGCGCGAGACGGGCCGCGGCGGCACGGTCACGATCGCCGGCGACGATCTGCGCACCGGCCAGGTGCATTTTCTTTCCGCCGGCGGCGACACGCATGGAGGCGCCGTCTACCATGGCGGGGCTGGCGGCTTTCGAGTTTTGTTGCACGGCCCGTTCCGTAGCAACACCGGCGCGCAAGCCTTCGACTTCAACCGCCCGACGACGCAACTGCTGCTGCTGGCCTATGAGCACGCCCTAGCGCCGATCACCGCCGACCCCGACGAGCGCTGCTTGCTTGAGCCCGGCAAACCCTACGAGCTGGGCCCCTGCCGCGCCACGTTGCGGACCACCGGAGCCGTCACGATCACCTCCAGAAGCCAGCACTTGTCTCTATACGACCAGCACGGCCAGCCGATCGCCGGCCTCTGGCACGGCAAGGATGATCCGATAGGCTGGAGGCCGGAGGCTGGAGGCTGGAGGAAAAACGAAGACACAAAAACCAACGCGGAAGCCGCGCCCGTTTCTCTCCCCGTCCCCCCGTCCCTTCCTTCCTCCCGCCTCCAGCCTCCAGCCCCCAGCCTGCTCCTCGACCTCCGCGGTCCCGCCTACGCCCGCTGCACGATCACGCTCGAGCAACCCGGGACCTGGCGGCCACTCCGCTAGCCTGAAGGTGAGTGCAAGAATGCCAGGAAAGTGGGCTTAGCGCCGGGCTCGCTTCGCCCGCTCTTGGAGGATCCGTTTGAGCTTGGGGCTGGGCTCGTAGTAGGGGAGTTGCTCCTGGCCGGCGACGCCGCGCCAGTGGTTGTCGACCTGGTTGGCGGCGTCTTCCAGCGTGGGCCAGAGCGTGGCTCTGCCGCGCGGGTCGCCGGTGGCTCTGCTGCGCGGGTCGCCGTCGGTCGGCAGCGGCCGGTACTTGCCGTCGACGATCTCGAAGGCGCGATAGCCGTCGGTCTTGGCCGTCCAGAAGATGGCGTAGAACTGGCCGTGGTCGCGCCACTCGCGGATCACTGCTCGATTGCGCGTGCCGACCGTCACCCGCAGGAAAATCCGCGGCGTGGCGCTGGGCTGGCGCAAGCCGGCCTTCGGCACTTCCGGCCAGCCGTTGGCCCGCTCGACTTTCGTCGGCAACGGAGCGGCAACCGCGGTGACCATCCATACCAGGGCGGCGTGCATCACGATTCGATCGACCTCGTTCTGCGTTTACTGCGGCCCGACGACGACTCTTTGATACAGGAGATCGACGAAGCCCGTCAACAATTCGGCCTCGCCGGTCTCCAGCAGGACGGCCACCTTTTGCTGGATCTCGCGCTTGCGATTCATGGCCAGCACGACCTGGGCCGTGCCGCTTTCGGTCAGTGCGCCGCCGGTGCCGAAGCGGCTGTAGAGCTCGGTGAAATCATCCTGCGTCCAATGGGCAAACCACTCCGGATGCTCCGCCACCACCTCGCCCACCACCGGGTTGGTGCGCTGGTCGAACAATCGATGCGTCAACAGTGCCGGGCTTTGAAAAAGCTCGTCCGTCGAAACGCCCAGGCCGGCGGCCAGGCGGTGCAGCGTGCGTGCGTGCGGCTTGTTGCGGCCCGCCAGCAAACCCTTCAGCGTGCGCTCGCACAGCCCGGTGGCCGCGACCAGTTGCGCCAACGTCAGCCCGGCGCGCGCCATCAGCCGGCGCACGTTCATGGGCACGACGTGCGTGAGGTGCGACCCGTTTTGTTCGGCAGGGTGGCTCATAACGGCGCTTGGGTTCGACCGAAAAACAACGTCCTGATTTTCCAACCCCTCACCCCGACCTCTCCCACCAGGGGCGAGGAGGCTTGCGGAGAAGTTATCTTTCGGTCGAGCGTTAGGGTGGCTCATAACGGCGCTTGACGGGAACATGGACGTATGTATACTAACCTGCGCCGCGGAAGTCAATCGTTGGGCGAAGAAAACAGTTCGTCAATTCCGGCCGCGAAGGGCCCCATGGGCGGCCGCCACGCACGTCGCAAGGAGCTGCTGATGGAAACGCTGACGCCGAGTAGCTCAACCCGATTTCGCGTCTGGATCGCGACTTACGACGACTGGCTGCCGTCGGCGTGGAACGAGTTGCCGCCGCTGGCCACGGCCTGCGAGCCGGTCGAGAACGTGCTGTATACCGAAGCCGAGGCGGCCCTGTTCGTCGAGGGCTTCAACCGGTCGATGCTGGCCGAGCCGCGGCAAATTTGGGCGGTGGCCGTGCCGGTGACCCTTCGCTACGACGGCGACGCGCAGCCGGGCCTGCCGATCTATGGACACGTTTTTCCCGCGGAGGACCTTGCGGCGCCGATGCCGATCGCGGTCGATTGCGCGCCGGGCGATCGTGCACTGGGCGATCAGGGGCTGGGCGATCATGCACTGGGCGATGACGCCCAGGGGTTGGGCCAGTCGCCCCAGCGCTCGAGATAGGTGGCGAAGGACGGTTGCGCGGCGCGTTTCTTGAGCCAGGCGTGCGTTTCGCCGATCAGTCCCTGCTCGTGGTCGAGCGAGATCTCGCCGAACATCACGCGCGTGCGCAGAAATACGAAATACGTGTCGAGCACGTCGCAGCGGCAATAGTCGTTGATCTCGGCCACCTTGCCGGCGTCGTACAAGTCCTGCACCATGTGTCCTTCGACGTCCATCTTGCCGGGCTTGCCCAGCAAGTTGGCGGCCAGGTTCAATCCGCCGGTAAACCGCGTGGAGCCGAAATTGGTGAGGATCTCTTGCAGGTCGAAATGCGCGTCGAGGTTGAAACGGTTGCGATACTGCTCGAAGCTTTTGGCGCCCACGTTGAACCAGCCGGGCACGCCCACTCCGTAACGAAACGCCGCCAGTTCCAACAGCGGAATATCGAACGTGCGGCCGTTGAAGCTCACCAGCGTCGGACGCCGATAGCGGTCCCAGCCGCGCCAGAAATGCTCGGTAATCACGTGCGGCCGGAACTGCGGCTCGTCCAGCACCGCCACGTCCAGCAACCGATAGGCGGCCGAAATCTTCCCCACCGCCACCGAAATCGGCACCTGAAACGTATAGGGGATGAAGTCGTTTTCGTACTTCGCCATCAGTTCTTCGCGATAGCGAGCCACGGCCTGTTGTGGCGAGAGTTGCTGGCCCGGATAGCGGATGCGCGCCACCAGCGCTCCGTCGGCCACGGTTTCGACGTCGAACGCCAGGTAAGTTACGGACGGATCGGACATGAGGTGCATCCTTGTCGGCGGCGTGTTCAATCAACCTGTTGAAAAATGCCGTCGTGGCATTTTTCGACCTCGCCAAGTGAGAAGCAAAGCTTCGCACGGAAGCGCAGAATAACGACTTACGTCGCTATTCTGTCATCGCATCCATGCGATGTCGCAACCTGTTGAAATTCTTCAACAGGCTGCTATCGATTTGCGCACCCAGCCTACCAAAACCGGCACGGATCCGTGAAGATGGCGAGCAGGTTCGTCGCTGGAGAGCGTACGAATTCGGCGGCGTGACGTGCGGCGTATGAACTTTTGCGAATTTGGCGTAGCTGGATTCGCAAGAATTCAGCGGAACGAAGCGCCAGGTGTCTGAACTCTGGCGAGTTCAGCTACGTGCGCGTTCAGCTACGTGCGGCGTCTGAATTCTGGCGCGTTCAGCTACGTGCGGTGTCTGAATTCTGGCGAATTCAGCTACGTGCGGGTTTAGCAGGGGGGTCTTTACAACCATGATCGATCACGAGCGATTGTTGGAACGCTTTCTCCGTTACGTCCGCGTCGACACCACGGCGTGCGATCATGCGGACACGTACCCGAGCTCGCCGGGTCAGCTCGAGCTGGGGCGGATATTGACAGACGAATTGCTGGCGCTGGGACTGGCCGATGCCGTGCAGACGGAGATGGGAATTGTGCTGGCCACGATTCCGGCCAACGTCGATCACGCCGCGCCGGTCTTGGCGCTCAATGCCCACGTCGATACGTCGCCGGAAACCACGGGCGCCAACGTCCGCCCGCAAGTGATTCGCGGCTATGCCGGCGGCGACCTGGTGCTGCCGGACGATCCCAGCCAGGTCATTCGCGTGGATGCAAATCCCGAACTGCGCGAGCTGGCGGGCAAGACCATCATCACCAGCGGCGGCAGCACGCTGCTGGGCGCGGACGACAAGTCGGGCGTCGCGGCGATCATGGAAACCGTTGCCTGGCTGGGCGAGCACCCGGAAATCAAGCACGGGCCGGTGCGAATCTGTTTCACTTGCGACGAGGAGATCGGCCACGGAGTGGATCACGTCGATCTGGATCGGCTGGGCGCCGCCGTTTGTTATACGCTCGATGGACAGGGCGCCGACGAGATCGATACCGAAACGTTCAGCGCCGACCTGGCACTGGTGACGGTGCGCGGCGTGAACATTCACCCCTCGATCGCCAAGGACCGCATGGTCAACGCCATCCGGGCCGCGTCCGACTTCGTCGCTCGGCTGCCGCGAGACGTGCTGTGCCCCGAGCGGACGGCCGATCGCGAAGGGTTTTTGCACCCATATCAGCTTGCTGGCGGAGTGGCCGAGGTGAGCCTGAAGATCCTGCTGCGCGATTTCGAGACGGCCAACTTGCGGAGCCAGGAGGAACGTTTGCGGGCGTGGGGCCGCGAGACCGAGCAGGACGTGCCAGGCTCGAAAGTGGAGATCGTAGTAACGCCCCAGTATCGCAACATGGCCGAGGGCCTGAAGCGCGAGCCGCGTGCCGTGCAGTTCGCCCGGCAGGCGTTGGAGCGGTTGGGGCGCACGCCGCGCATGACGATCATCCGCGGCGGAACCGATGGCTCGCGTTTTACCGAGTTGGGGTTGCCCACGCCCAATCTGTCCACCGGCGAGCACAATCCGCATTCGCCGTTGGAGTGGACCTGCCTGGAAGAGATGGCTCAAGCGGTGGAGATGCTGGTCGAGCTGGTGCAGTTGTGGGGCGCCGAGCGCCAGGAGCGATCGGGCGGGTAGCGCGGCGTTTGGTTGTGCGTCCCGGCTGCCAGCAACCCGTTGAATTCTTCAACAGGCTAGCACTGCCAGCGAGGCGAGCAGGCGACTGCCCAGGGCGGCTATCCTGACTATCTCGACAGGGTTCGATAAACTTCGTCCCTCGCGGCTGCCGACATAAACGGAACAGCGGCGCCGAAGTTTACAACCTGCTGCGCAGTCGGCCGGTCTTGCCGAGACTTGGTTTCGCCGCTCGAGCAATCTGGCTCGCAAGGGGTCTCTCGTGCCACGCTTAGCAATCGTCATCAGTGCGACTGGCAGTATCGAATCGCTCGAAGGTACGCTGGTTTCCGTGTTGGAAAACCGGCCTGCCGATTGCGAGATTCTGGTTGCCATCGATCGGCCTTATGCGGACCCCTACGACTTGAAGGACGAAGTTCGCTTTGTCTCGGCGACGGGGCGGCAGCGCCTGATCGACTGCGTCCAGCGGGCGGTGACCAGCACGCGTGCCCACTTCGTCCACATGCTCTCCAGCGGTTGCACGGTGAGCGAAGGCTGGACCGAGCCGGCGCTGGCACGCTTTGGAGATCGGCGCGTGGCCGCGGTTGCTCCGCTGGTGCTCGACGTCGAACGTCCGACACACATCGTGGCGGCCGGACTCGGCTATCGCGCCGGCGGTCGTCGCGTGCTGATTGGTCGAGGAACGAGCGCGTTGTCGGCGGCGACGCCCAGCGCGATCGGCCCCTGCGGATTCGCGGCCTTTTATCGCCGCACCTCGCTGGAAATGGTTGGCGGGCTAAGCCTTGGTCTTGGCCTGGCCCAGGCCGACGTCGATCTGGCGCTGAGCCTGGCCAAGGCCGGCATGAGCGCCGTGGTCGAGCCAGGCTCGCGCGTGCTGGCCAACAGCGAGATC
>JBGSYQ010000609.1:0-3852 GCA_041750795.1 Pirellulales bacterium
ACGCCAACCTGACTCTGCTCAGCAAATCCCGACGGGGGCCGAAGAAGAAACGCCGAACCCCCAACTGCACCAACATCCGACACCTCTCCACCAAACGTGTCCTCGACAAGTACGGCTAATGCATGTTGAAAGGGGTGGTCATGCTGAACCAATGGGCGTCGGCGGGTCGAAGAGCTTGGCGTGAGCCTTCAACATAGCCTCGAAAACCGGTCGTTTCAATCAATGCCGCATCGCGTGACACCCCATTGCCGGCAGCAACGTGCACTTTCGCGCTAGCTCGATTTCCATTCCGGCTTGTGGTAAGCTGATCGCGCACCCCGCGGGGCGAAACTTTGCCCCGGAATAGCACTCCAACCTTCGATCTCCACCGCACGGCAGACAACACCATGCAGCGCGATCGCCTGAACCCTCCCGCCTCCCGCCTCCAGTCTCCCGCCTGTTTCCGCTCCGGGTGCCAGCCGGTGATTTCGCGACGCCAGATGCTGCAGATCGGCGGGTTGGGCTTGATGGGGTTGTCGCTGCCCAGGTTGTTGGCAGCCGAAGCGGTAGCGCCATCCAACGGCTTAAAGGCTCGGGCCGATGCCTGCGTGTTGATCTTCCTGAACGGCGGGCCCAGCCATCTGGACATGTGGGACATGAAGCCCGAGGCGCCCGAGGGCATTCGCGGCGAATTTAAGCCGATCGCCACCAGCG
Source organism: Pirellulales bacterium (assembly GCA_041750795.1). Lineage (GTDB taxonomy): Bacteria > Planctomycetota > Planctomycetia > Pirellulales > PALSA-1355 > JTS-RE94. The sequence continues at coordinate 694 of JBGSYQ010000609.1, forward strand.
TGCCGGGCATTCAGTTCAGCGAGCACATGCCGAAGCTGGCCACGCTGGCCCATCATGCGACGATCGTGCGCTCGATGCATCACAATGTGAACAACGCGCATGCGGCGGCCGTGTATACGAGCCTCACGGGGCACGATCGAGGTGACAATACCCGCGCCGTCGGCGGCGAGCCCAGCGAGTATCCGGCCATGGGTTCGGTGCTGGGCATGGTGCGCCCGCCCGGGCGGCCTATTATCCCGCACGTTTGTTTGCCGTACATCACCAAGGAAGGCGCCGGCGGTCCGCCGCAATCGGGCTTTTTCGGCGGGCTGCTCGGCCGGGCGTACGATCCGCTGTTCGTATTGAAGGATCCCAACGCCGCCGACTTTGCGGTGCCCGAGTTGACGCTGCTGGCCGACGTGTCGGTCGAGCGGCTGTCGGCGCGCGAGGCGCTGTTCCGCGCCATTGACGAGCAGTTCGATCGCGGGCCGGGCGTGGCGGCTTACGACAGCATGGACGGCTTTCGCCGCCGCGCCGTGGGATTGCTCACATCCGAGCAGACGCAGACGGCGTTGCGCATCGGGGACGAGTCGGAAGGCGTGCGCGAGCGCTATGGACGCAACATTTACGGCCAAAGCGTGCTGTTGGCGCGCCGCTTGATCGAAGCCGGCACGCGGATGGTGACGCTCTCTTGGGCGCCCGACGCCAACGCCACCTGGGACACGCACGGCTCGAACTTCAAGAAGCTCAAGAACACGCTGTTGCCCCAGTTCGACGCCGCTTGCTCGAGCCTGGTGAACGAACTGGCCGAGCGCGGCATGCTCGAGCGCACGCTGGTGGCGGTGCTGGGCGATTTTGGTCGCTCGCCCAAGGTGAACGCCAGCGATGGCGGGCGCGACCACTGGAACTATTGCTACAGCCTGATGCTCGTGGGCGGCGGATTCAAAGGCGGATTCGTCTACGGCGCCAGCGACAAGATCGGCGCCTTCCCGGCCCGCGACGCGCTGGTGCCCGGCGACGTGATTTCGACCATCTATCACGCCCTGGGCATTCCGCCGGACTTCGAGCTGCACGACGCCCAGAATCGCCCGCACCGGCTCGTGCCAGCGGGCAGCATCGTGCCCGAGTTGTTAGCGTAGAATCCACCCCGCCGCCCCTGTCCGGGGCCGAAACCATCGCTTGCCACTTGCTTGCGCGGCGTGCATCGCGCTTACTGGACGTATCCGCCCGCCACGCACCGCCCTGCCCTGCCGAGAGATCATGAGACTTTCCGCCTTGCTGTTGCTCGCCTCAATCGCCATCCTGCCTTCGCACTGGGCGAGGTCGGCCGAAGAGGCGGCCCCTGCCCCCTCCCTCAGCCATCGCAATCTCCGCGTCTATCGCGACGCCTCGGGCGAGCACGTCATCAAGTCGCCGGAAGATTGGGCCAAGCGGCGGGCCGATTGCCTGCTCGGCATGCAACAGGCCATGGGCAAGCTGCCCGACCGCTCGAACCTGCCGCCGCTCGACGTCGAGATCAGCGAGTCGTTCGACGGCCCCACCTTCACGCGATACAAGCTGTCGTTCGCGGCCGATCAGGGGGATCGCGTGCCGTGCTATTTGTTCGTGCCCAAGGGGCTCGACGGCCGTCGCGTGCCGGGCATCCTGGCGCTGCACCAGACGACGCCGCTGGGCAAGATGGAACCGGCCGGACTGGGTCCCAACGAGAACAAGCACTACGGCCTGGAACTGGCCAAGCGCGGCTACGTCGTGCTGGTGCCCGACTATCCCAGCTTTGGCGACTACGAATACGACTTCCAGGCCGACGACTACTCGTCGGGCTCGATGAAGGGCATCTTCAATCACATGCGAGCGGTCGACCTGCTGTGCGGTCGGCCGGAGGTCGATCCCGAGCGGATCGGCGCCATCGGCCACTCGCTGGGGGGCCACAATGCCATGTTCGTCGGCATGTTCGACGAGCGCATCAAGGTGATCGTGTCGAGCTGCGGCTGGACGCCCTTTCACCATTATTACGGCGGCAAGCTGGAGGGCTGGACGAGCGACCGCTACGTGCCCGCCATCAGGGACGAGTACCAGCTCGATCCCGATCGCGTGCCGTTCGATATGTACGAGATCGTGGCGTCCTTTGCGCCGCGAGCTTTCTTCTCGATCTCGCCGCTGCACGACAGCAACTTCGACATCGAAGGCGTGCGCAAGGTGATCGCCGAGGCGCAGCCGATCTACGACTTGCTGGGCGCGGGTGAGAAACTGCAAGTTCGCTATCCCAACGCCCCGCACGACTTCCCGCCGGCCGAGCGTTTCGAGGCTTACGCCTTCATCGACCGGATGCTGGACCACACGCCGACGATCGACATCCTGGCCGAGTTGCCGCGCGTGCCGCCGCACGAGCCGGACAAGGCATTAGCGACGTTCACCATCAATCCGGGCTTCCGGCTGGAGCAGGCCGCCAGCGAGCCGCTGCTCAACACACCGGTAGCGGCGGCCTTCGACGAGAACGGCCGGCTGTACGTCGTCGAAATGCGCGACTATTCGGAGCAGGACAAAGAGCGCCTCGGGCAAGTGCGGCTGCTGGAAGACGTCGACGGCGACGGGCGGTTCGACCGAGGCACAATCTTCGCCGAAACGCTTTCCTGGCCCACGGCCATCGCCTGCTGGGACGGCGGCGTATTCGTGGGCGCAGCACCGGACCTGTACTACTTCAAAGACACCAACGGCGATGGCAAGGCCGACCAGCAGAAGACCGTCTTCACCGGCTTCAGCCGCTCGAACGTGCAAGGCTTGCTGAACAGCTTTCATTGGAGCCTGGACAATCGCATCCACGGCGCCACCAGCACCGGCGGCGGGGTCATCACGCGCCCCGGCGTGCCCGACTTCCAGCCGCTGAACCTGGGAGGCCGTGATTTTTCGTTCGATCCGCGCACGTTCGAGCTGCGCGCCGAAAGCGGCGGAGCGCAGCACGGCATGTCGTTCGACAACTGGGGGCGCAAGTTCGCCTGTTCCAATAGCGATCACATCCAGATGGTGATGTTCGAGGATCGCTACTTGGCGCGCAATCCGGCGCTGGTGGCGCCGGGCGCGCGGGTGAGCATCGCCGCCGACGGCCCGCAAGCCGAGGTGTTTCGCACCAGCCCCATCGAAGCGTGGCGGATCGTGCGCACGCGGTTGCGCGTCACCGGCGCC
>JBGSYQ010000610.1:0-6764 GCA_041750795.1 Pirellulales bacterium
GCGCCACTCGGCGGGAAATCGATCAGCTCGTCGGGAGGTTGCCCAGCGCCGTGAATCTGCAGAAGGCGAATCTCGTCATCGACGATTGTCAACACGCCCCAATCCGTTCTTCCACGACGGGTCACGGCGCTTTCTCTGCTCTTGAATATGATCGTAGGCCAGAATGCCGTGATCGCTCTGTTCCACGTCAACAGTGCATCCATCCGAGCGGCTTTCCACGGCGTTCAGAACAGGGCGAGATTCGTCGCAACGGCCGCACGATTTGCCGCTACCCATCCCAAGCCCGCCGGGCCAGTTCCGCCGGCACGTCGCCCACTAACTCCACCTGGCCGATACCGCTGGGCAGGATGAACCGCAGGTGGCCGTGCTCGACCTTCTTGTCGTGCTGCATGGCGGCCATTAGTTGCTCGCGATCGAGTTCCGGCACGGCGACCGGCAGCCGCAAGGCGCTCAGCAGACGATGCTGCCGGGCGGTAATCGCGGGGTCGATCCGGCCGAGTGACTCGGCCAGCCGCGAGGCGCACAGCATGCCCAGCGCAACGGCCTCGCCGTGCAAGTAGGTGCCATAGCCGGAGACGGTTTCCAGCGCGTGGCAGAACGTGTGGCCATAGTTGAGCACGGCGCGCAGGCCGGTGGTCTCGCGCTCGTCGGCCTCCACCACGTCGGCCTTCAAGCGGCACGAACGCGTGACAACGTGCTCCAACACGGCGGCGTCGCGCTCGATCAGCTCCCGAAGGTGTCCTTCGAGGTACGTGAAGAAGTCTGCGTCGAGAATCACGCCGTACTTGACGACCTCGGCCAGGCCGGCGCGGTACTCGCGCTCGGGCAGAGTGGTTAGCACGCCCGTGTCGATCAGCACGCCGGCCGGCTGCCAGAAGGCGCCGACCATGTTCTTGGCGCCGGTCAGATTGATGCCCACCTTGCCGCCAACCGAGCTGTCGACCTGCGCCAGCAGCGTGGTGGGCACTTGCACGTAGAGCAGGCCGCGGGCGAACGTGGCGGCCACGAAGCCGGCCAGGTCGCCGATCACGCCGCCGCCGACGGCGATGACGACCGATTTGCGATCGGCGCCGATAGCCAGCAACTGGTCCCACAAGCTGGCGGCCGTGTCGACGTCTTTCGACGCTTCGCCTGCTTCGATCACCAGCACATCGACCGCGGCGCCGGCGTCGACCAGGCTCTCGGCCGCTTGCTGCGCGTGGGGCGCTTCGACGTTCTGATCGGTGATGACGACGGCGTGCGACAGGTTGCACCAATCGTCGGCGTACTGGCCCAGCGCAGAGAGATTGCCCGTGCCGATCTCGATCGTATAGCTTCGCTGGCCAAGTTGGACCCGAACGGCACTCACGCGCGCTCTCGCTTGCGGAAGGAGAAGGAGGAAACCCCGCGCCAGTATCGGCCAGCGGAGCCGGCGACGCAAACGGGCCTTACGCGCTTTGGCTGAGCCGCTCGACATCGGCGGGCGTGACGGTGATTTGCCGCAGGAAGCCGGTGTGCTGGCGGACGTAGACCATTTCGACGGCGCTGGCCGGATCGGCGTGCAGAGCCTGCTCGATGCGCTGGCGGTCGGCCGCACTCAGATCGTCAAACTCCTCGGGCCAGACCGTAATGGCCTCGATCACCAGAGCTTCGCGGTAAGGATCAAACTCGTTGGACATGGGATGATGGGGGTTGTTCGTTGCGTGGAAGATCGGCGCTGACGGTGGCCGCGGCGCGAGAAGCCATCAGTATACTGACTGGCGGCCGGTGAGCTAGGAGCGGCGGAAAATCGGTATTGGGTGCAATCCGAGATTCCCCCAACAACTACCGCGCTACAGTGACAAACGGCATGTCAAAGCCCAAGCCAAGCCAAAGACAGCGAGCCCGACAAGGGCTAGTAGTCGTTGCTATTTGTCGTATAGGCCGGAGAAACCGGTTCGGGGTGCCGCCACTCGTCAAGCTTCAAAAGTAGAGGCGGGATTGCCAACGCACAGGCTGTGATCACGACAAACAGCGCCCGCAAGGAGAACTGAAAGCGGCGGTTTCCGTTGTCGCTTGCCATGCCAGTATTGTACCGCGCCGGCCGCGCGGCGTCTGGACGGGAAAGTGGACCACTCGCGGACGCTATAATGGGGCCATGTGTGAGCTGCTGGCAACAATTACACTAGAATCATTACGCTACGCCGCCATGTGGCGAGTGGCAGCATTTATTCCATGCGTCCTCTGCGTGGCTTGGGCCACTTCGCTTTTGTGGCGAAGAGTTCGTCTTACGGAGCTATTCGCGCTGACATTGGCTTCGAGTATCGCCGTCTTCTGGTCGCTTTGGATCGAGGGATGAAGACTCGCTCTCAAAAAGTGACCCACTACCGGAAAATGGGTGGTGGGTCAGTCTGAAATCAAGAATCAATAACTTCCAGACGGAAGCTAGCGCCGCAGACAGTCAATTGGTCGATGACACGGTTCAATTCCATTCGACAGCCTTTAGCGATTTCGACCCCTGGCGTTTCCGCCATGGACTTTGCTGCTGCGGGCGTCGCGCCAGTAACCAGCCGCAGCAAACCGAATAGCTGCTCTGGGCGTGGACCCGGATCATCGAGGCGAAGCGAGAAGATCGGCAGGTCGTCATTTTCGATTTGCTGGCCTTCGTTCATGGGGCCAGTATAGCCGATGGTCACATTAAAAAAGGCCCGCGAGGAACTATCCCTCGCGGGCCCGCCGCTCTGGCTTTGTGGACACTCTAGGCCTATGGCTTTACGTTAAGCCGTGACGGGCTCATCCTTAAGGCTCATGTCAATGCGGATTTCCACGCCAAGTGCCTCTAGGATTTTTGCCGTCCGATCCAGCGTAATGCCGTGATACTCATTACGCTCATCACGCGATACTTGCGACTCATGCACATCTAGCTTTTCCGCCAGCTCTCTCTGGCTAAGGCCCCGCGCAATTCGCAGGCCAATCAAGACATGCCCAAGTGCCCGCAAGTTCTTGAGTTCCTGAAGTTCTCTCCTTTTCAGTCGCTCGTAGCTATCGACCTCCTCGGCCATTTGTAGACGAAAAGATTGCAGGGGATCAAGCACCCGCTTAATCTGCTCTGCGTCCAATCCCATACCCTTGAGTTCGTTCGCTTGTGCTGCAATTCTCTTTTCCTCTGCAATGAGCCGGCTAACTGCATCCTTGTACTCGTTCTCATTGCGGATCATGATTCATGGACCTCCAATTCTGACGATCCCCTTCGGCATGCCATCACCCCTGCGGCGACGAAACGCAGCAGGAAATTCCAGGTCATTGCCATGGCGGTCTCGGATGCCACTCGGCAGCCCACAATGCGGATAGAGTTCAACGCGGTACTGGTGCCACATAGGAAGCTGCTTTTTCGGACATCCTGTAAAGGGCCTGCGACTAGCTGGATCCCAGGTCCACACCTTGTAAGGATCGATTAGGTTAAGTTGTCGTTGCAATTCCCCGGTTGCCAATCTCATAAGGTCACATGCGAAATAGCCGTCGATGTCGTTCGGGTGGTCTTTGTTTTCAACAAACGAGCCGTCAATGAACACCTCCGTTATTCCAATAGAGGAAAGTTGCGAGTAAAGGACCGAAAAATTCTCGACCAGTTGAAGGCGCCAGTGAGCATCCCATGCTGGATGATCCCTGGGCACCCCTGGGCCGAGTACCAGCTTGGATTGCTTGAGTTGGCGAATGGTTAGCGGGTAATCTCCCGGCGGCAGGAGTCCCTCTGCATCGAAGTCCGGTACATCCATCGGCGTTTCCCCCGGGTTCATTAACATAATAGTATTGCTTGACACATATGTCAAGTCTGCTGGGGGCCTCTTTTGACCCTGCCTGGCATTTGCCGTAACATTGCTGCATGCCTAAACGCTCAAGCAAGCAAAAAGACCCCCAGCAGCTCGCCAGGTCCGTGCTGGACGCTGCGGTGCCGGATGCCGAAACGAAGAAGAAGCCCGCGCCCAACAAGGCCCGGCCGCCAAAGCCCAAGAAGAAGCAGGACGTTCAAGACATCGAGCGGGCGGACGGCGAAGGCATGGCCCAGCCCCAAGGCCGCAAGCCCAAGAACGCCGCCGCGGTGGCCCTCGGCAAACTTGGCGGACTCAAAGGCGGCAAGGCGCGGGCTGCCAGTCTGTCGCCTGCCAAACGAAAGGCCATCGCCAAGAAGGCGGCTGCCGCACGCTGGAAGGCGAAGTAGCTACTTCCAGTCCTGGGGATCAGACAATGCGCTGCGCAGCCTGAATTGCGCTGCGCAGTTTGAATTGCGCTGCGCAACGTGAATTGGGCTGCGCAACCTGGCCGGTACGCGTGAGCCTGTCGATTAGCTGATGTAGCGCAAGTAGAACGATAGCCGTCGTTACAAAACCTGCAGTCACGGACGCCTTTGGTGCACAGAAGGTTGCCGCCAGGCCAGCCAGTCCGATAAGCCAAAACAGCCAATGCAGTCCGAATTGCTTGCGACCGTCGCTCATGCAAAAAGTATAGCGGTGCATGGGCTGGCGTACCAAATCGCATCGGCGGTAAGCTGGCGTCGCGTGGCTGTTGCGTTCGGCGGCGGCGATTCGTTCTGAGGCACTTGCGACATGCAAAATCGGGGCAAGCTGGTCATCATTGCGATTGTGGGCGTGGGGCTGTTGGCGGCGTCGTTGAGCGTGCTTTATCACCGGCAAAGCGGCCGGCGGGTGCTGGAATTGTGGGGCACCGAGACGGCGCTGCTGGTTGCCCGGGCGCCCCAGGTGCGCGTGCTGGAGTTGCGCCCGGCGGATGCTGAGGAAGAGCCGGCGCCGTTGGATGGCAACGCGCCGATCCAGCGGCTGGGAATCGGCGGGCGGTTTTACGTGATCGCTGATTCGAAGGATGCCGCCGAAGCACGCGGCCTGAGCAACATTCGCCGCGCGATGGTGCTGGACGCCAGCTACGACTGGAAGGCCGCGGGCGAAACGGCGGCGCCCAACTGGCAGTACGCCATGGAGTTTGCCGAAGAGGGCCACCGCGCGATGGTGCTGTTCGATTTCGAGTCGCGCCGCGTGGGGTCGACCGTGAATGAACGGACTGCCGCCTTGCAACCCGTGGCGGCCTCCGACTGGCGCGTTTTTTTCGCAGAGCAGTGGGACGGGCAGCAGAAGAAGTGATGGCGCACGCATCGTGTAAAGTTGCGAAACCACGTTCAGCCCCCGGCTTTGCCGGGGGATCGTGCGCAACTCCAAACTGCCGTTGATGGGGATCGATCGCTCGGTGCGCGTCACGTGAATCCCCCGGCAAAACCGGGGGCTGAACGAGTAGCGGCGTCGACGCCGAAGCCACCCGCGACGTGCGTCACGCCTGGGTCACGCGCCCGAGCTGCCCGGCTTTGAGCGCGGCTTGCAGCTTCTCAACTTCGCGATAATAGTCGCGCCGTTCCAGCAGCCGGGCGGCTTCTTCGTCGAGGATGGCGATCACGTCGCGGTGCAGTTGCAAGGCCGAGGCGGTGATCTGCGCGGTGATGGGTCCCTCGATCGTGTCGCGAATGGCCTTGGCCTTGCTGTCGCCGGCGGCCAGCAGCAGGCACTGGCGCGATTCGAGAATGGTGCCCACGCCCATGGTGATGGCCAGTCGCGGCACGTCGTCTTCGTTGCCGAAGAAGCGCGCGTTGTCGCGGACGGTTTCGCTGGTCAGCGTTTTCAAGCGCGTGCGGCTGCCCAACGACGAGCCGGGCTCGTTGAAGGCGATGTGCCCGTCGCCGCCGATACCCAGGATCTGCAAGTCGATGCCCCCTTCGTCGGCGATCATGCGTTCGTACTGCTCGCAATAGGCGGCAAAGTCGAGGGCGCGGCCGTCCGGCACGTGCGTGTCGCGCGGGTCGACGTTGATGTGGTCCAGAAAGTTGTGCTGCATGAAATAGCGATAGCTGTGCGGATCGGCAGGGCTCAGGCCCACGTACTCGTCGAGGTTGAAGGTCACCACGCGCGAAAAGTCGAGCCCTTCCTCGCGGTGCATGCGGATCAACTCGGCATAGGTGCCCAGCGGCGTCGAGCCGGTCGCCAGCCCCAGCACGCAAGTCGGCTTGCGGCGCACCAACTCGGCCACGAATTGCGCCGCGCGGCGGCTGACCTCGTCCTTGTTCTGTTCCACGATCACGCGCATCGAACGATTGGCTCCTGGTTATTCGCTTGCGAAGCAGGTGGTGCGAGCAGCCAGCGGGCTGGTCGAGGCCCGCTGCCGATCGCACCAACCCTAGTTGTAATCCAAGGTTTCGCCGAGAGCGAGTGGCCTAGTTCGAGCGGGCGAATGCCGCTACAATCCCGCGGTTTTTTAGTTCCGCGCCGCACAGGTCGCAAGATTTCGGACTACGGCAGTTGAATGTTCGCGCTCGCCAGCTACAGCCAAGTTAGCACTGTGACGGTCCAAAGGGAGATTGGCAACATGGCGTCAACAACGGTGGGAACGTGGAAGTGCCTGCTGGGGTTCTGCCTGTTGGTGACGGCCGGGCTGGCCGGCGCTGCGCTGGGGGCGCCGCCGGACGAGGCGCTGCGCGATCAGCCGATGCTGGGCGATGCGCAGTTGAACGACGTGTGCTTCGTCGACGCCGAGTGTGGCTGGGCCGTGGGCGATCGCGGCGCAATCTGGCACACGCTCGATGGCGGGCGGCATTGGGCGCTGCAAGACTCCACCGTCGAGTGCCGGCTGGCGTCGGTGGTGTTTCTCGATCGCAAGCTCGGCTGGGCGGCCGGCGGAGCGACGCAGCCGTTCACGCACGTCTCGACCGGCGTCGTGTTGCGCACGCAGGATGGCGGCGCGCACTGGAC
>JBGSYQ010000611.1:0-3880 GCA_041750795.1 Pirellulales bacterium
GGCGCCGCCGATCGGAAACTCGCCGGGCTCGGCGCCGGCTGGCGGCAGGTCGCCGGGGCCTTGCGGCCCAAGCTTGGTGATGTTGAAGAAAATGTGCTTGCCGCCGTTCTGCTCGGCCAACTCGACCAGCGAGCCGCCCTCCTGCTCCTTGTAGCAGAACTGAATCACGTTGATCTGCGTGTGCTGCTCGTTGAGCCGCTGCAGCTTTTCGAGCTCGGCGCCCATCAGGTCGTCTTTGCGTTCGCCGTCGGTGAGCAGGAAAATCACGTCGGGCTTCATCCGGATCGCGATTTCCAGCGGCTTCATGTGATTGGTCTTGCCAAAGGCATACATGCTGCCGACGAACTGGCCGGCCTTGCGCTTGTTGCCGGTCGAAGCGGCCAGCAATGTATTGTTGCGGCGGCCGATCGTGAACACCCAGGGGCTGTGATTGTAGAACACGATGCCGAACTCGTTGCCCGTTTCGAGCGTCTTCAAGCTGCGCAGCAATTCCGCCTTGGCGGCCTCCATCGGCGTGATGCTGAATACGGCCGTTCCTTCAGAGGAAAACGTGAGCACGGAATTCATGCTCTCCGAGCGGTCGAACACGTAAACGAAACGAATGCCCTCGGCGGCCAGCCCGAAGACTTCGGTCCGCACCGGCCCCACGTTGATGCCGGGTCCGCCTTCGGTGCCCCCTTGCTCGTCGTCCTCGCCATCGGATGATCCGGCCAGCATTGACGTCAGCGGCAAGGCCGCCAGCTTGATGTCGGGCTGCTCGACCATCTCGTCGGCGAAGCTCTCCAACGGTTGCTCCGCCGGCTGCTCGACGTTCTGGGCCGATAGCTCGCTGGGAATCTCAATCGCGTCTTCGAGCTCTCCGCTGCCGTCCAGGCCATCGGCGCCCGACTGAAAGTCGAGCGCGATCGTGTCGCTCTTCCACGAGCTGTCGCTGATGACCAGCAGCGCCAGCACCAACACCAGTGCCAGGTGTACGACGAACGACGTGAGCCACGACGGCAGAAACTCGGTCATCTGCCTGGTGATGTCGACCGAGGACTCGTCGCGGTCGTCGTTGTTGAGGTCGGCGCGTGGCGGTACGGGGATGGCGCGCTTCATGAGTGCGTGACCGCGACAATCGACTGGGACTAGACTCTGTTCCAAGGCGCTGCGCCCGGCGGAACACCGCCGGCCGCGACGCCAGAATTTCATTGTCCCCCGGATGCCCAGAATCTGCAAGCTTTTTTGCGCCGCGGGCGCGTGCTGGGTGCTGCGTGCCGAGACGGGGGGCGGCTGGGCGAACAGGGCCGAAAGGGCGTCAATCGTAGGGTCCACGCGAGGCCAAGGCCCCGGCAGCCCACAAGACGAGTATCGCCCCCACAATCGACATCAGCAGTCCGGCCGGAGCGAATGGCACGTCGGGATCGCCGAACAGCAGGTGCGTCACGCCCCCGCCCACCAGCGACCCGACAACGCCCAGCACGATCGTGCCCAGGCAGCCGGCCGGCTGCCGTCCTGGCCAGAAGAAGCGGGCGATGGCCCCTACGATCAGGCCGAAGACGGCCCAACTGATCAGCGAACCACAATCCATGGCGAGCCTCGAAGGGATGCGCAGGCACTGCACGAGCAGCTCGAAAGTGCTTCGATTATAGCCGCGGGATCTTGGCTGTCGATTTTGGCCACCGCGCCGGGCGGCCGGCGGTTTGCGCTTGAAATCGTCGCGCGGCTCGGGGACCATTGGTGCGTAGGCGATCAACCCCAGCCTTACGAGCCCACCATGATCCGTGCCACCTTGGCCGCCGCACTGCTGGCGGCAACGCTCCCCACGCTTGCCTCCGGCGCCGATTGGCCGCAGTTTCGCGGTCCCGACGGTCAGGGACATTCCGTTTCGACCCACGTGCCGATTTCGTGGAGCGAGACCGAGAACATTGCCTGGAAGACACCGATAGCGGGCCATGGCTGGTCGTCGCCGGCGATTCAGGGCGAGCAAATCTGGCTCACAACGGCCGTGGACGAAGGGCACACGCTGCGTGCGATCTGCGTCGATCGCACCAGCGGCCGCATCGTTCACGACGTCGAGGTGTTCCGGCTTGACGAGCCGGGCTCGATTCATGCCAACAACAGCCACGCTTCGCCCACGCCGGTCATCGACGGAGATCGCGTGTTCGTACACTTCGGCGCGCATGGCACCGCCTGCCTGTCGACCGATGGCCAGATCGTGTGGAAGACGCAGGAGCTGAAATACGCCCACGGGCACGGCCCGGCCGGCTCGCCCGTGGTGTGGCGCGACTTGGTGTTCATCAACTGCGACGGCACCGACGTGCAATACGTGGCGGCGCTGGACAAGGCGACCGGCGCGGTCCGCTGGAAGCGCGATCGCGCGCACATCAGCGACGAGCGCAAGAGCGGCGAGCTGCAAGTGCCGATGGCCTATTGCACGCCGCTCGTTTTGGAGTTCGACGGCCAGCCGCAACTCGTGAGCCTGGGCAGCGACGCGGTGGTGGCCTACGAGCCGGCCAGCGGCCAAGAGATCTGGTGGTTTGGCTTTAGCGGCTACTCCAATGTCGCGTGTCCCGTCTACGGCCATGACATGCTGTATTTTTCTACGGGTTTTGGCGAGCCGAAGCTTCTGGCGATCAAGGTGCCGGGCGAAGGCGATTTGACCGAGACTCGCCAGGTGTGGAGCTCGGCCAAGTCGGCGCTGGTGCCGCTGGACGTTTCGCCGTTGTTGGTGGGAGAGGAGCTCTATACGGTATCCGACGCCGGCATCGGCGTGTGTTACGACGCGCTTACCGGCAAGCAGCACTGGATGCGTCGCTTGGGCGCGAAGTTCTGGTCGTCGCCCGTCTATGCCGATGGCCGTATCTACTGCCTGGATGCCGAGGGCGCAACCACCGTGTTGGCAGCCGGCAAGAAGTTCGAAGAACTGGCGGTGAACAAGCTGGACGGCGCGGCACAAGCCTCGCCCGCCATCGTCGACGGTGCGATCTTCCTGCGCACCGCGACGCACCTGTATCGCATCGAGAACGCCAGGCTGGCGGCCAACGACTAGCCGTCGCCACGCGGTCGGTTACACTTGAGCGTCGATGTGCGGACGCATGCTTTTCATTGGGATTCTATGCTCAAGCTGCGCAGGTGTTGCGCGCGCGGATACCCTGGCCGAGATTCAGCAGCGCGAAACGCTGATCTGGGGCGCCGATGCCGAGGGTGGTGGGCCGTACGTCTTTCCCCAGGCCGACGATCCGGCGCACATGACCGGCTTCGAAGTGGAGCTGGCCGAGATGCTGGCCGCGCAGTTGGGCGTGCAGGCTCGATTCTTTCAGGGCCCGTGGCACTTGCTGCCGGCGCTGCTGAACACCGGGCAAGTCGACGTCGTGCTTAATGGCTATGAACTGACGCCCGCGCGTGTGAACACGATGGAGCACACGCGTCCTTACTACGTCTATCGGCTGGTGTTGCTCGGCCGGCGTGGCGACTCCGACTTGCAGCAGTGGAGCGATCTGCGTCGCGGCCCGGGCGAGGCCAAGCCGAAGATCGGCGTGCTCGAATCGTCCGCGGCACATCTCTATCTCGAGGAGCATTTTCCCGACGACGTCGAGATTGTGGTCTACGAGGGAACGACCGACGCCATGCGCGAAGTGGAAACCGGCAAGCTGGATGGGACGCTCGCCGACGAGCCGGCCGTGATCTACTACGCGCATCGATTCGAGAACCTGGCACGGGTGGGGGAACCGGTGGGTCGCGGTTACTATGTGATTTTCGCGCGGCGCGGCGACGCGTCGCTGCGCGACGCGCTGGACGACGCGCTCGAGGTGCTGATCGCCGACGGGCGGCTGCGTACGCTGTACGAGAAGTACGGCATTTGGAACGCGGCGCAAGAGGATCTCGCGGCGCTGGGCGA
>JBGSYQ010000612.1:0-3233 GCA_041750795.1 Pirellulales bacterium
AACCGTCTGCATTGGCAACTCGATGTCGCCTTCCAGGAAGACCAGTGCCGCATTCGCCAAGGCCACGCCGACACCAACTTCAGCATCCTCCGCCGCGCCGCCTTGGCGCTGCTAAAAAACGAGCCGACCGCCAAGGTCGGAATCAAAAACAAACGCCTCATCGCCGGCTGGAACGAAACCTACCTCCAACAAGTCCTGCTCGGATCATGACTTATCGTGCAATCGCCCTGCGTATTGGGGGCGGAATTGCTAGTCAAGCATTGGGTAGGACAACGCGCCGATGGTAGGCGTCGGTCTCGCCACGAAATCGCGGTTACCTGTGACTCTTCTGGCTTTTTCCGCGTTCGAAGGTCGCAGCGTAACGATACTAGAGTACGAAGCGCGGGAAACGTCAGAAAAACTGCCCGCTCGATTATTCATCAAAGTCCGTTGCTCTACCGACTGAGCTACAGCCTCGAAGACCGTTCAATATAACGGTTTGCCGGGGGGGAGCGAAAGGTGGCGGGTGTTTGCGCTGGGGGCTGTCGGAGGGCGGACTTGTCGCGCGGTTGGGGTGCGCTTGAGATGGGTACCTCGCGTCGCCAGGATGGCGCACCGGGATCGTGCCCACGGTCCATGCTCTCCGGCAAACGGAAATGCTTTCCATCCGGAATGAGGCGATCGGTTTCGTGAAGGTTCATCGACCACCGGCCACGATCGGCGGCTACGCTGGCTGCCGCGGGAAGAATTACTCGGCCGCTTCGCAGTTGATCATCCAGGGTATGCCGTAGCGGTCGACGAACATGGCGAAGCGCACGGCCCAGAACGTTTCCTGGATGGGCATGGTGATTGAGCCGCCGTCGGACAGGGCGGCGTAGATCTTGTCGGCCTGGGCCGGATCCTTGATCTGCAGTGCGACCGAGATTCCCTTGGGCGGCTCGTACATGCCCGGCGGAGCGTCGCCGCCCATCAGGACGCCGTCGCCCAGGTTGAGACGGGCGTGCATGATCTTGTCCTTCCATTCGGGCGGCACGTGCTCTTCGGCCGGCGTGCCGGCATGCGACATCATCGCTTCGATCTCGCCCCCCAGGCACTGGTGATAGAACGTGAAGGCCTCTTCGCAGTGGCCGTCAAACGAAAGATACGGATTCAATGGCATGACTGGCACCCTTGATCGGTTGATGCGTTTCGATGAATTGCGCCGCGGGATTGCCGGCGCGTTACCAGAACGAGTTACTTCGTCCGCGCGACGTCTACTGTAGCTTGGCTGCCTGCGCCCGAATGCGATCCTCCTGCTCGCGCAGCTCGGGCGTGAACGCTTCGCCGAAATCGTCGGCCTCGAACACCGGGCGAATTTCGATCTCGCTTTCGCCGGGCATCGGGTTGGGGCAACGCTTGACCCACTCGATGGCATCTTCCAGCGACTTCACTTGCCACAACCAGAAGCCGGCGATCAGTTCCTTCGTCTCGGCAAACGGCCCGTCGATCACCGTCCGCTGCGCGCCCGAGAACCGCACCCGAGCGCCCTTCGAGCTGGGATGCAACCCTTCGCCCGCCAGCATCACGCCGGCCTTGACCAGCTCTTCGTTGTACTTGCCCATGTCGGTCAACAGCTTCTCGTCGGGCATGATGCCCGCTTCCGAGTCCTGGGTGGCCTTGACAATCACCATGCATCGCATCGACAGGTCTCCTCGATTGTTCATGTTCACGTTCACGTTGGCCATCAACTTGCGGCCGGGGGTCTCGGAAATCGTCGCCACCGGCCGTTCTACCAAGCAGTCGATCAGGCGACGGGCCATTCGACAGCTCCGGCGCAGATTTTTCGGAAAACGTTCAAGTTGCCGGCAAGCGCCGAATTTAGCATCGGGGCAACGGCCGGCCGAGCCGCACAAAAGGGCAAAGTCGAAGCCCGGCGATGGATTGCTCCGGGCAAAACTGGATAATGGACAATATGATACTGGACTGCCCGCCGGCGGGACTGCGTTGACGTTGCGAACCGCGGCCATTGCCTGTGCAAGTTAAGGGCGACCGAAGAATAGCTTCCTGATTCTCTAACCCCTCACCCCGACCTTCTCCCGCAAGGGGCGAGGGGAGATGCGGAGAAGTTATTCTTCAGTCGACCCTGAAGGCCCGAAACTCGGGGAGATTAGGCCGTGCCAACGGAAAGTGATACGAGCGTTGCCAGCGGTGGTTTTTACGACCAGCGACTGGCACCTATCGGTTACGACGTTGCCGTGCATGCGATCTTCCTGCCGTTCGGCGGGGCGGGTCGTTTGCGCAACCGCGCACTCGATTTGCTCGGCATCGTGCCCGGTACGCGTGTGCTCGAGCTCGGTTGCGGCACCGGAGGCATTACGCGGCGACTGCTCGCGCGCGGCGCGAACGTTACGGCCGTGGATGGTTCGTCGCAGATGCTCGCCCGGGCCCAGCGCCGCGCCGGCGGCGCCAACTTCCAGCATGCTCGCCTGGAAGCGTTTCAGGGCGCCGGCCCGTTCGATCTGGTGCTCTTTGCCTTTGTATTGCATGAGCTGACGCCCGCCGATCGTCAGGCCGCATTGATTTCAGCGCGCACGGCACTTGCGCCGGGAGGCACATTGTCCATCCTCGACCACGCAGTGCCACGCACTCGCGGCCTCGCCAGGGCCTGGCGAACGTTTTTGATGCGGCTTGAGCCTCCCACGGTCGCCGACTGCCTGCAGGATGGATACCAACGCGATCTCGATGCCACGGATCTGCAGGTTGTCGAGCGACACGCGCTGGCCCGGGGAACCGCCCAGTGCATACTGGCCCGACCGCGTCCCTGATCGGCAAGCGCCGGTCGCAGGCCGAAGCCCTCACGTTGTTGAATCGCACTGGTGGCTTGCGCCACCAGTGGCACAAGCACCGAAGTTATTTTTGGGTCGTTCCAACACCTGGCGACCGCCCCCTCACCACCACCAGCCGGGAAACGAATAGTAGTAGTACCGCGCCGAGGGCATGATGCGGGTCGCTTCGTCGCGCACCCAATCGAGCTCGTTGGTTAATAGCTCCACGCGCCACTCGAGCTGCGCCTCGCGCGACGCTTGCGCCAGTTCCTGCCCGCGCTCTGCCTGCAAGCGGCAGACTTCCGCGCGCAGGCGATAGCGCTCGACGTCCTGCCGGTCGATCGTGTCGGCCGCTCGCCGGTTCACCGCCACGGCCTGTTGCCAGCGCGTGGCCGCTTCCACATGATCGGACCTGGCTCGTCGCAGCCAGACGGCAAACGGGTTGCCGGC
>JBGSYQ010000613.1:0-1957 GCA_041750795.1 Pirellulales bacterium
GCAATGCGCGTTGGCGCCGGCGTGCTTGCCGCGCGCTCGGTCGGCCAGGGCGACGCGATCGTGGCGGTCCACAGCGGCATCACCAGCAGCTTGATCGCCACGAGCTGCCACAGCCAATAGCGCACCGCCGGCGACACTCGGCGCAGCAACTGGGCGATTGCCGCGACGACGACGATCAAGAGCGACGATTGCCAAACAATGGCGACGGCCAGATCGAGCCAGCGGGGCGAAAGCTGATTCAACGTTTCCACGACGGCGGACATGGCGGCGACCTCCGCGATGCTACTTGTTCTGTTCCTTGTCGCTCACGCGGCGCGCGATGGCTTTGAGCGCGGCCAGGTCCTTGGCCGATAGCTTTTCGGAATCGGCCAGGCAGGCCACCAGCGGCTCGAGCGAACCGGCCAGCGCGGTATCGACGAAGCGGCGGACGATGGCCGGCAGAAGGCGGCGCTCTTCGGCGGCGGCGCGAAAGCGCACCGGGCCCTTGCCGCGCAGGCGAACCAGCAGTCCCTTGGCCTCCAGCCGCTGGATGGTCTTGAGCACGGTGGTGCGGCCCAGCGGACGGTCTGCGCCGATCCGGTCCCAGACCTGGCGCTCGGTGCAGGGCTGCTCGCGCCACACCTCTCGCAGCACGCGGATTTCCAGTTCACCCAGCGAAGGAGGCTCTTTGGCCATGCGTTGGCACCTCGGCGACTCGCGACCACTATTCCTACGGCACGTGCCGTAGACTTGCGGCAGTGTACGGCAAGTGTCGTAAGATGTCAAGGCGGGAGGCGGGAGGACGAAGTCACGAGCGGCAGAACCGCGGCGCTACGGTTGCCTTCTTCCCTGTTCGCTATCCGTGATTCCCTTTCCCCTTGTTTCCACGGCTGGCGGCCGCGGCGCCAACGGGTACATTAGGATCTGAGGATCATCACCCGTCTGGTCGCAAACCGGGGAGGAATTTTGCCATGACGTTGCCTGTTGCCAAGAACAAGACACTTGAATTCGCCGGCGGCGAGGCGATCGGTACGAGCTATCGCTGGCCGGGGGGGCAGTACTGCGCGATCCACACTTCGCGCGGACTGGTGGGCTGCGGCATCTACGACATCCGCGCCGCCAACGAATTCAGCCTGGCCGTGGCCATCGCTCGGGGCACGCCCGCCAAGCCGCTGTGCGAGCCGGAGGATCTGTTCGAGGCCAAGATCCTGGAGGTGAGCCGCACGGCCGAAGAGATGGGCGTAAAGGTGGGCATGACCGGTCGCGAAGCGGTCGAGGCGCTCCTATCGGCGCCGGGTGGCTGACGCGGGGCGAAACCGGCGCGATGCCGTTCAAAGGGCCGCCAACTCCCTTCCTCCAATATCCAAAATCGCTCCGACAGCCTGAGGGCTGGAATCCAACAGGGCGACACCTGATCGCCAGCCGCTCGTCTCTACTCCCGGCTCACCGCTGATACCGATCGACCGGCTGCCGGCTGATCTCGCCACCGTCGCGCGGCGGCATCCGGAGCTCGAGGCCGGGTTGGAGAAAATCGAAATCCTCACCCAGCTTGTCGCGGTTCAGTTCGTAGATCTCGCCCCAGCGCGATGCCTTGCCCAGCTCGTAGCGTGCGATGTCGAACAGCGTGTCACCCTCGGCCACGATGTACGCATCGCCACGCGCAACCGGCACCTGCGCCGCCGCCGGCACCGTGCGCGAGTCGACCACGACTGACCGACGTTGGCGCGGGCATAAGCTTGGATAGCGCTGCTGCAACATTTCGACCGGCGGCACGTCCAGCACCTCGCCTGCCGAGAGCTGATCGGGGTGCGCCAGCCGCGCGCGATTGTGCTCGCCAATCGCTTTGAAGTAGCGGCCGTCGCCGTACACTTTTTCGGACACTTTCCACAAGCTGTCGTTCGGCTCGACCGTGTAACGCCCGTCGGCCGGACGCGCCGGCTGCAACGGCGCGCGACTCGCCGGCAGTGGCAACTGTTGC
>JBGSYQ010000614.1:0-5722 GCA_041750795.1 Pirellulales bacterium
CCAGGCAGGCAAAAAGGCAAAGGTGGCACTCGTGGCCTGCATGCACAAGCTCCTCACCATCCTCAACGCTATGCTGCGCGACAAAAAAACCTGGCAACCACTGCCAAACCAGACTTGAAAATTAACACAGTCGCTCTCCCGTCAAGGGAGAGGAGGATATAACCCTCGCCCGCAACGCGGCAGAGGAGTCGGAAACGCGGCCATCCTCTCTATCCGCGCGGCCGTCCGGCGTCGAGCGGGGCGGTGGCGTGCTCGGCGTCGCCGTTGGCTTCGGCCGGCTTCGGCGTCTGCGAAGCGCCATCGGTGCCCAGCTTGATGAGCGCTTCGGGCAGTTCCACCCCGCCGATGTCCTTCAGCACGTTCATCATTGGGGGCAGCGAGCCCGCCACGTTTTGCAGGAAGCTGGCGGTGCTGCTCTTGCCGTTGCTGCCGCCGCCGTTCTCCCAGACGATCACCTTGTCGAACTTGATGTTCGAGATGGCCTTGGCCGACGCTTCCGCCAGGTTGTCCAAGTGCTCCAGCATTAACAATTGAAACGCTTCCTTGGCGCCGCCGCAGGCTTCGATGATGGTCTTGAGGCCTTCGCCCTTCTTGGCCAGGATTTCGTACTGGCCGCGTGCTTCGGCGTCGAGCTTGGCAAAGATGGCCGCCGCCTGGCCCTCGGCCTCGATGCGGCGCTTCTCGGCTTCGGCCTCGGCTTCGACGATGGTGCGTGCCTTTTGGGCTTTGGCCGGGGCTTCCAATTCGGCCCGCTGCTCGGCCTCGCGGCGCTCGGCATCGGCCAGGGCCGCTTTGGCCATGGCGCGGTTTTGCGCTTCCAGCACGGCGGCCTCGGCTTCACGTTTGCGCCGTTCGCCAACTTCGAAGGCATCGGCCCGCTTGATTTGCAACTGGGCTTGCGAGGCGGCCACCATTGCCTGGGCCTCGTTCTCGCCCTGGATGGCCTTGGCGTCGGCATCCGCCAGCGCGATGCGCATCGTGCGTTCGGCGTCCTTGATGTTCGCGTCGCGCTCGAAGCCGGCGGTCTGCTCGCCAATCTTCTGTTCCTTGTCCAACTCGGCCAGCCGCACCGCCTGCTCGCGCTGGGCTTGGCGCGTACCGATATCCCGGTTCTTGTGCGCGTTGGCCACCTGGATCGACCGGTCGCGCTCGGCCTCGGCCACGCGCGTCTCGCCCATCCGCTCCTGGTCGGCCACGTCGCCACGCGCCTGTTGAATGGCCTGGCTGGCGGCTTTCTGGCCGATGGCGTCGATATAGCCCGACTCGTCCGTGATGTCGGTAATGTTCACGTTGATCAGCACCAGGCCGATCTTCTTCAACTCCGGTTCCAGCGATTGCTGCACGTGTTCCAGAAACGTCTCGCGATCGCGGTTGATGTCTTCGATCCGCATCGAGGCGATCACCTGGCGCAACTGGCCGAAGATGATTTCCTCCGCCTGGCCGCGGACGGCGGCGCCGTTGAGTCCCAGCAGGCGGATCGCGGCGTTCTGCATCACCTCCGGGCTGGTGCCGATGGCCACCGTAAACACGCTGGGCACGTTCACGCGGATGTTTTCGATCGAAAGTGCGCCGCGCAGCGGAACCTCGATCTGAATCGGCTCCAGGCTCAAGTAGCTGTAGTCCTGGAACAGCGGCCAAATGAACTTCGCGCCGCCGTGGACGCAGCGCGACGTATTGCCGCCGCCCACGCGGCCATAGATCACCAGCACGCGGTTGCTGGGACACCGCTTGTAGCGCGAGGTCAGCAGCCGCAGGATGCTGACCAGCACCAGTCCCAGCACGACCAGCGTCGCGCCCCACCAGAACAGCCCTTGATTGGCCTCGAAGATGTCAGGCATCGGAGTTACTCACTTTCTCGTGGATTGGTTCAACTTCGACGCAAGCGGGCCCCAGCACGGCAACCACCAAAACGCGCGTGCCGGTGGGCAGCTTGTCGCCGCCTGTCTCGGCCTCGTATTCCAACAGCCGGTTTTGCACCGGCACGTGGACCTTGCCTTTGCCGGTGTGGTGCGCGGGTATCGACAGGTAAACCGTACCTCCCTCGCCCACGGCCAGCCCGATGCGTTCCGTGCCGTCGGCCGTCAGCTTGTACAGCCCGCGCATCAGAAAATACACGCCGTACATCGACGCCAGGCCAAGACCCGTGGCAATCACCAACGGCAACGGCGGCTCGAATCCGGAGGCCGTGGCGGCCTTGCCCGTCAGGCCGAAGAACGTCAGGCCGATTAACACCGTGCGAAAGCTGAGCACGCCGAACAGCCACGTCGATCCGTGATGATGGCCGTCGCCCACGGCATCGCCATCGTGCGAAACGTCGTGGTCGGCAGCATCGCCACCGTCGGCATCGTCGTCGCCAAAGCCCAGCAGAAACTGAGCCACCAGCACCGTGCCGCCAAAGATCGCGCACGCCAGAAATAAATAGTCCATCGTCGGGACCCTCGATCGTTAGAAACCAAGACCGCCGACTACCTATCCCAGGAAACGCCGGCTCGGTCGCCTCGACGCGCGCCCAGCGTTCGGGTGGGGAAGAATCTCCGCAATCTTCGGGCGCAGAACGAATTGTGTCAAACTCACCACCCATCTGGCCCGCGTCGTCGGCCGGTCCCAAGGCCAGCCACAACAGGCATTTAACGAATGTGCCGACCAGCACGGCCAAAAGCAGAGGCAAGCAATCGCGCACGCGGCGGTCACCGTTGGACTTCGCCACTGATGCACGTTGTCAGGGAGAACTTCGTAGCCGCTCGATCGATTTCGGCAGCACGGGTGGACTTCGCCACCCGTGGCACGTCGGCCGGGAAGAGGGTGGCTCAGCGCTAGCTGCTCGCGCTGCGATAACTGCCCATCGCCAGTTGAAAAACGCGCCGCGAGGCCCACAGCGAGGCCGCGGCCGCCACCACGGCAAACGCCGCCAGCGGCCAGTTTTGCGCCGCCAGCGGCTGCGCCAGCAATCTCGCGGGCACGTTCACCACCACCAACAGCGGAATGATGAACGTGAAGAACCACCGCAACGGCCCGCCGACGTCGCCGCGATAAATCTCCATCGGGTAACGCGAGAAATTGGTGATGTAGAACCAGAACTCGTAGAGCGTCTGATTGCGACCCAGCCACACGCTGGTGGCCGCCAGCGCAATCATCAGGCTATAGAGAATGGCCACGCCGCAGGCGACGTACAGCGGATACAAGAGCACCTGCACCGGGGTCGGCCAATATCCCAGCTTGGCCAGCGAGACGCCCAGCAGCAGCAGCCCGAAAAAGAAGTTCGCCAGCGACGACCAACTGATTTTTTGCAGCGAGATCAAGAACTGCGTATCGATCGGCTTGAGCAGCGCGAAATCGAGATTGCCGGTGCGAATCAACTCGCTGAACTCCTCGCAATTGGGCATGAAGAACGCCTGCACGATGCTGTTGATGAACAGCGTGGTGGCCAGAAACACCAGGAACTGATATTGCCCCCAGCCGGTATTTTCCCCGATCGACGGCGCGAAGCGAAACACCAACAGATAGTAGCCCAGGTTCATGCCCATCCAGGCGATCGACGTGATGCACTCGATGATGAAGTTGGCGCGAAACGTCATGTCGCGCACCAGGCTGTTGCGCGCGAAGGTGAGAAACACGCGACGATACGAGGGACGCACCGGCGTCACTCGTTGGCGTGGCAAGGCGTCGTCAAGCGTGCTCATGGTCCCCGCTCCTGTTATCCGCCAAAGCCGCTATACCGCTTGACGCCCAGATAGAACATCACGCGGCACAGCACCATGAAAAACACGACCCAACCCGCCTGCACGGCCAGTCCCCAGGCCAGGTCGGCCCCTTGCACCTTGCCCAGAAAAACGGCCGCCGGAAAGTACGCCAGGTATTGCAGCGGGATGATCCGCACCAGCGTCCCCCACGCACCGGGCAACATGTCGATCGGAAACATGTGGCCCGAAAAGAAGAAGTTGAACAACATGTAAATGAACAACAGCGAGCTGACCTCCAGCCACCAGAAGCCGATCAGCCCGAGCGACGCTTCCAGAAAGAACCCCAGCAGAAACGACATCACCAGCGAGGCCAGGTAGGCCGCCATCACCGGCGGCGGCGGCCAGCCGTCGAAAAACGAACGGCACAGCCAAAACACCAGCACAAAGGGCGCCGCGGCCACGACGTAATACACCAGCTTGTGCGCCACCCGCCCCAGCAGCAAAAAACCGATCAAGTCGACCGGTTGCACCAGGAATTTCTTGATCTCGCCGTTGCGGATCTGCAGCGAGATGCTGGTCGCCAACCCCGGCATGCTGGAAAACGCGCGGCTGATCTGCGTCAGCAGGTAATAGGCGATCATCTGCTCGTACGTATAGCCGGCGATGGTGGCCTGCGCCACGCCGCCGGCCACGGCGTCGAAGATCGCGCCCCAGAAGAACACCTGCGTCACCAGCGGCAGAAACCGCATCAGCGTGCCGAGCGCAAAATCGCCGCGATAGACCAGGCGCTCCTCGATCGAAACGCGCAGAATGATCCACCAGGTGCGCCAGGCCGAGGGCTGCAAATGCGCCGCGCTCGCCCCCGCCCCGGCGTGCATCATCGAGTTGCTCGGTTCGACGACAATCATCGGACTCTACCAGGCACGCGCCTTTTAGACGTTGGGACGCACGGCTTACCCGTTGGGATGCACGACTTAGACGTTGGGATGCACGACCTCGGGCTCGGCGCGGAACGAGGCCTGCGAAAACACCTCCGCAATCACGTCCTCCAGCGGCGGATCCTCCACGCTCACGTCGTCCACCGTGTGCTGCGCCAGGATCGAGGCCAGCGATCCGGCGATGCCGTTGCGGTCGACGCGCAGCTTTACTTTCGGTCCTTGCTGTTCCACCACTTCGCCGTAGCGCGCCAGGTCGCCCGGCGACTTGTCGCCCGGAAACACCAGCGTGATCACCTTATGGCCGCTGAATTGATCGACGATGCCCGCCAGCGAGCCGTCGTACATGATCCGTCCATGCGCGATGATCACCACGCGGCGGCACAGCGCCGCCACGTCCTTCATATAGTGGCTGGTGAGCAGCACGGTCACTTTGCGCAATTGCTGATAGTGGCGCAGAAACGCCTGGATGCTGTGCTGGGCGACCACGTCCAGGCCGATGGTCGGCTCGTCCAGAAACAGCACCTCGGGCGAGTGCAGCAGGGCCGCGATCAGCTCCATCTTCATCCGCTCGCCCAGCGACAGCTCGCGCACCGGCTGCCCCAGCAGGCGCGTCACCTGCAACAGGTCGACCAGCTCGTCGCGCCGGCGGTCGAACTCGGCCGCGTCGATGCCATAGATTTGCTGGTGCAGCCGGAACGATTCCTGGGCCGGCAGGTCCCACCAGAGTTGGTTCTTCTGACCCCTCACCAGCGCGAACCGGCGGCGATAGGCGTTTTCGCGCTTCCACGGCACGAAGCCCATCACGCGCGCCGTGCCGCTGCTGGGGTTGATGACGCCGGAGAGCAGCTTCAGCGTGGTGGTTTTGCCGGCGCCGTTGGGTCCCAGAAAGGCGACGAATTCGCCGCTCTCGACGCGCAGGTCGATGCCGTCGACCGCCACCACCTCGCGATACGACCGGTGAAACAGTCCGCGAACGCTGGCCAGCACGCCCTCCTGCTTCTGATAAACGCGATAGGACTTGGCCAGAGAGTCGATTTCGATGATCGCCATAGGTGAGCGATTATAAGGAGCGTCGCCCGGGCGGGAAAGCACGCCGCGCCGGCG
>JBGSYQ010000615.1:0-7898 GCA_041750795.1 Pirellulales bacterium
CCAGGCAGGCAAAAAGGCAAAGGTGGCACTCGTGGCCTGCATGCACAAGCTCCTCACCATCCTCAACGCTATGCTGCGCGACAAAAAAACCTGGCAACCACTGCCAAACCAGACTTGAAAATTAACACAGTCGCTCTCCCATCAAGGGAGAGGAGAGCACTCGACCGCAAAGCGAGGGAGCGTCACCAAACGCTTTTCAATGAAGTAGCGCGTACGCAAACAAAAGGGCGCGAGCGGGGTCGTGCTTGCGCTGTCAACGCGCCGGCGAGTGGCAGCGAATGAGCGTTGCGTCTCCTTCGCTGGCGCTTCGGGCTGGTGTTTTGATCTCCCTTGTTTGCGTCGGGCTGGTGTGCTTTGCGGGCGTGCGGGATTTCGGTAGCGCGGGTGTCGCCGCTGGCGCGGCTCGAATCATCCTGGCGGGTCTGGCGAATCGGCGCGATTGCGCCCGCCGCTACATTCCTGGGCCCCAACGGGGCCAAAGTCCATAGCCGGCGGTGGAAACCCCTGGGACGGTGGCGGTTCCCATTGTTTCCCGCTTCCGCGCGCGAGCCCCAACGGGGCGGAAGATGGTGTGGCGGTAAAGGATCCCAGGGGTTTGCACCCCTGGCTATTGACTGGTCGCCGCGTTGCGGCTTGAAGACTGGTGGCTGGTTGGCGCTTTGCGGGTCGATGATTGTTGGTTGGCCGCCGCGTTGCGGCTGGTGATTGGTTGGCGCGTTGCGGTTGGATCACGGCGACGAGATTCGCTCTTTCGCGGGAGCGTGGTCGGGTGGCGATGGTGCTTGAGGGGTGATCGCTTTCGCGCTGTGGTACGATGGTGGGCATGGTGCGTCTTGAAAGACTGGCCGTGCGGCAGCGTGGCGATTCGTGCGGTATCAGACTTGCTTCCTCGATCATTCAGAAACACAATGGTTTGCGTCCCCGTTAATGATTCCCGCGGCAGTCCCAAGAAACGGAAAACATCGAATGCCCATTGTCCGTCGTTGCCGTGCATAACTGTCCTCAACGCTCAATTGCCGCTGCGAAAAACGACGGCTCCGGCGTACCGACCCGTTCCACTGATGCTGTTAAAGCCGCCGGAGTGCGGACCGCGAACCTCGGGCTGCGACCAAGGATAATCGGCATTCATCGGGCTGATGGCCCAAGGGATCGTGGCATCCAACGGCACGTCGCCGATTGTCCAATTGCAGATCTCGACGCGCTCACCCTCTTGGAACCAAGCGGCATAGTGGCTCACTTCGATGGGCGGTTCGCTGCATTCACCATCGTACCCCGAAGGGCAGGTCAGGACCGCCGGACGACCGCGCGCCAGCTTCCGATGGACCTCGGAACTCAAGGGCGGGTTGTTCCATAGATCCTCGCCCAGACGGCCATCCTCAACAAACGGCAATACGGCAATCGCCCAGCCGCCGATGTGCCCCTTCTCGACCGGCAGTGGCAGCGCCCGATGGAAGTGCGCGTAAGTCTCCACCGCGACCCCCAATTGATGCAAGTGACTCTGGCACTGCACGCGCCGTCCGGACTCTCTCGAAAACTGCACCGCCGGCAATATCAAGCAAGCCATTAAGCCGATGATCGTGATCACGATCAACAGCTCCAGCAGCGTCACGCCCCGCATCACCTTCGCCAAAGTTTTCATGGCGATTCCTGCCAGTGGATCGATCAAGTCATTATGTCACGCACTCGCCGCTTCGCCTACGATCAAATCCCCTGCTCCGAACGGTCCATTGGGTCTGTCGATCCGGATCAACGAACGCAAACCGGGGCAACTCACATCGAGTCGCCCCGGCTTGCGGATTTTGCTCAGGCCGTTTGACTACCGGTGGTCTCGCACGTTCGGCTGGTTGGCGTACGTCGTGCGATGGTCGCGGACGATCGGGCCTGCGCTCGGCTCGGCCGAACCGCTGCCGATGCCCACCTTGTCACCGACCGTGCCCAGTCCGTCGGCGATCACCTTGAACGGGTTGGGAAGGCCGATGCCGACAGACTGGCCGCGAGCGCTGCCCGTCGTGGGCGTCACCAGCACGCCGCCCGGAGCGTTTGCCGAGCTCACGGGCGGAACGCTCGTCGTGCGGTGATCGCGGACCACTGGGCCGAAGCCGCCGGTCGTCGGCGTAACCGTCACGCCACCAGCGCCGTTGCCCGTGCTCACGGTGGGAAGCTTGGGCGTTCGGTGATCGCGCACTTCAGGGCCGAAGCCGCCCGTCGTCGGCGAAACTGTCACGCCACCGCTGCCGTTGCCATTGCTCAGCGGCGGAAGTTTGGGCGTGCGGTGGTCTCGCACTTCAGGGCCGAAGCCGCCGGTCGTCGGCGTAACTGTCACGCCACCACTGCCGTTGCCATTGCTCAGCGGCTGAAGCTTGGGCGTGCGATGGTCGCGCACCACCGGTCCGACCATGGTCGGATCAAGCACTTTCGGCTCTTGCACCGGCGTGATCTTCTTCGGCGCCTTGGCTCGTTCCCAATGATCGCCAACCCACACAAAGCCCGGACGCCCCTGCGGCACAACCGGATCGACCGGCACGCGGCCATCGCCCTTGTCCGGATCGAGCGGCTTGGGCTCGCTGGAATTGTGTTTCTTCTTGCTGTGCTTCTTGAACTGCGACGCGATGTTCGACACCGATCCCAAGCTTCCGCCCCCCAGGTTCAGATGCTGGCCGAACTTCTTGGCCGAGTAGCTCTTGCTCGGCTGAGACTCTTGCTTGTTGCTCTGCTTCTTTTTGTTGCCCGCCAAGGCCGGGGTCGCCAGGAGGCACAGGCTCATGGTCACGACTGCGAAAAGTAGGCTGCGTTTCATTTCACACCAATCCTTCCCTGCTGAATGCGTTTTTTCGAGGAGTTGGGCGAGCCTCGCTCGCCTCTGCCTCTACCCAGCGGACACTGCGCCAAACTGTTACAAGTGGGCGCGAGAGATTTTCCACGCGGCCACAGTCCGCGTGCCGGCTGGTCTCTTGACAATTTTTATTGTCAATGCTAAAACGCGGCAATGATCGACCTGGAAGTCATCGACGACGCCGCCACGGCCACCATCGCGCTCGACCCGATCCGCAGCCGTCTGCTGGCGGAAATGGCCGAGCCCGCCTCGGCCGCCACGCTGGCCACGCGCGTCGGCCTGGCGCGACAAAAGGTCAACTACCATCTCCGCACGCTGGAAGCCCACGGCCTGGTCAAAGTGGCCGACGAGCGCCGATGGGGCGGATTGACCGAGCGGTTGATGGTGGCCACTGCTGCGTCGTATGTCGTGTCGCCCGGCGCCCTGGGACCGGCTGCCAGTGATCCCGGCAAGACGGCCGATCATCTTTCCGTCAGCTACCTGATTGCCTTGGCAGCACGTGCGATTCGCGAGGTCAGCTCGCTGGTGCGACGCGCCCGCGAGGCCGACAAGCGGCTGGCGACGCTGTCCATCGACACCGAGATCTGTTTCCGCAGCGCCGCCGAGCGCGCCGCCTTCACCGCCGAGCTCACCGGTGCAATCGCGCAACTGGCCGCGCGCTACCACGACGAGTCCGCTCTCGACGGGCGCCCACACCGCTTAATCTTTTTGGCGCACCCGCTGTTGAAAGAGACCGCAGCAAAGGAGTCCACATGAGCGTGAAGAAAGATCCGTCCGGCCACCGCTCCGTGTCCATGGAATTCGCAATACCAGGCACGCCGGAACAGGTCTGGCAATTGATTGCCACCGGGCCGGGCATCTCCTGCTGGTTCGTGCCGACCGACGTGGAAGAACGCATCGGCGGCGGCATCGTGTTTCACCTAGGCGGCGGGATGGAGTCCGCGGGCAAGGTCACCGCCTGGGAGCCGCCGCTGCGTTTCGCCTACGAAGAGTCCGATTGGTCGCCCGGTGCGCCGCCGGTGGCCACCGAGTGCATCGTCGAGGCGCGCTCGGGCGGCACGTGCGTCGTGCGCATGGTACACAGCCTGTTCGCCAGCAGCGACGAGTGGGACGAGCAGCTCGAAGGCTTCGAGGCAGGCTGGCCGCCGTTCTTCGACATCATGCGGATTTACTTGAAGCACTTCGCCGGCCAGCCTTGCGCTGCATTGCGACTGATGGGCGATTCATCCCAGCCCGAAGCCGAAGCCTGGCAGTCATTCACCCGTGCGCTAGGTTTCATTGGCGCCACGGCCACCGAACGCATCGACACACGCGGCGGCGAAGCGCCGCCGCTGGCGGGAATTGTCGAGCGAACCGGCCGGGGCAAGAATCCCCACGAGTTGATCCTCCGCCTCGACGAGCCGTGTGTCGGCGTGGCATTGCTGGGCGTCTATTCATGGGGCGGCACGGCGCACGCCGCAGTCAGCCTCTATCTCTACGGCGAGCAGGCGCCCGCCATCGTCGCGCGCGACCAGCCCGCCTGGCAGGCCTGGATGAACAAGCACTACGCTATGCCGACAAACCCGCCCGGCTAGCAGCGATCCTGTTGTGTGCCAATTGCCGGTTTCCGCGTACGAACCGCGCCCGCCGGGCTATTTCTCCACCGCGTACTCCAGCAGCACGGTGCCGGTCTGCGGATAGATCTTGCTGTTGATCAGCTTGAGCTTCGCTCGCTTGCCGCCGGGCGGCAGCATCGGCAATCCGCCGCCGATCACGACTGGGATGATGGCGACTTCCACCGTGTCGACGAGTCCGGCATCGAGCAGGCTGCGAAACAAAACACCGCCGCCGAACAGCCAGACGTCCTTGCCCGGCTCGGCCCGCAAGCGTTCCACCGCGGCCTCGACCTGGTTGCTGATGATCGTCACATCCGGATGATCTTCCGGACGCAAGGTGCTGGACACTACGACGGTTTTCATGCCCGGCATGCCGCCCGTCCCCATGGCCTGCGCGGCGGCGAAGGTGCCGCGCCCCATCAGCAGCGTATCAAAGCGGTTCGTCATCGCGTCGAAGTCGATCTCGGGATCCATCACGATCCAGTCGAACTCGCCCTGCGGCCCGGCGATGAAGCCATCGAGGCTCATGGCCACCGAATAAACAATGCAACGCATGCACTCCCTCCCGGCTCAATGGACTAACGGTCGATCGCCAACCGGATAGCAGCCACGAATAGACACGGAGGTTTGCAGGCCCGCAAGATCCGGTACAATCGACAGTCACCGTAGCAGCCCGCCCACGGGATTGGAGATCCAAACCATGACAACGGAAACTGTCACCGGCGACCATTTGGAATCCACGCTCGACCAGATCATCCGCGACCTCGACACGCCCTTCGACGTGTTGCCCGAAGAGGCGATTCGCGCCGCCCAGCGGCATCGCGACCAGATCGTTCCCCGGCTGATCCAAACTATTCACGACGCCACGGCCCGGGCGGCCGCGGGAGACGTGCCGAAAGGCAACCTGCATTTCCTTGCGCTGTTTCTGCTGACGGAGTTTCGAGCCAAGGAGGCGCTGTCGGCGATTGTCGAGGCTGTTTCGTTGCCGGGTGAGTTGCCGTTCGATTTGTTCGGCGATGCGGTCACCGAATCCTTGCGCCACACGTTTGCCACGCTGGCCGGCGATCAAGTGGAACTGCTCGACGGGCTGATCGGCGATCGAGCGCTCAACGCTTACGTCCGCATTGAGGCCGCCAGCGCATATCTCTACCTGGTGCGCGACGGCCTGATGACGCGCGACGCGGCGGTTGCCATGTTGCGAAAGCATCTGCAGAAGGCGGACGAGGACGAGGACTATGATTTCGTGAGTTTGCTCGTGACGACGCTGCTGGACTATGGTCCCCACGAAGCGAGGGAAGACATCGAAGGTGCCTTTCGCCGCGATCTCGTCGATGAGGATTGCATCAATCGCGAGTATGCGATGCAGTGCATCGACGACGGCGACGCCGAGTTTCAAGCGGCACTGGATCGTAGCGGGCCAACCGGTATTGACGACACGTTCGAGGAGCTAAAGCGCTGGGCAGTGTTCCGTCCGCGTGACGAACGGGTCGACTTCGGCGACGAGGATGAGGACGACCTCGGCTCGGAACTGCGCTTTTTCGACGATGAAGGCCTGGAGGACGACGACTCGGAATACGACTTCGACGCGCTCGACAAGCCTGCCGCGATCGGCTCTGTGCGGCCGATTCGCAACGAGCAGCCGAAGGTCGGCCGCAACGATCCTTGTCCTTGTGGCAGCGGCAAGAAGTTCAAGAAGTGCTGCGGCGCGCATTAGCAATACCAGCGCCTGGCGTTGGCTGTCACAACCGGCGGGCAACTTCTGGCGCGGGGATTGATCGATTGGCTGCCAGCGTCGCGCGGGATCGCCGCGCGCGTGGTCGTTGCGCGACCAGGTAACGCCAGGACGCAAGTCGCCCCGCCTGCCAAACTCTCCAACGAGATTGTCCTGTGCGGATGGTGCGCCGCGACTGTGAGGTTATCATGGACGCGCCGCCGGCGTGCCGGCTGTCCCAACGCTGAATCGGAGCGTCTCATCATGCTCGACTTCTTTCGCAATTTGTTCGACTCTTCGGACTTTCCGGCTCGCTGGGATTGCGGGCAGTGGACCGAGGGCCTCGGCTGGCTGCACATCGCCTCGGACGTGGCGATTTTCGGGGCCTATACGGCCATTCCGCTGGTGCTGGCGTTCTTCGTGCTGCGCCGCGACGACATTCCCTTTCCGCGCGTCATGTGGCTGTTTGTGGCCTTCATCTTCGCCTGCGGCTTTGGACACCTGATCGAGGCCGTTATCTTCTGGGAGCCAGTGTATCGATTTGCGGGCTTGATCAAGTTCACCACGGCCGCCGTTTCGTGGGCGACGGTCGTGGCGCTGGTCATGGTGTTGCCCCAAGCGCTGACGTTTCCGGGGCTGGCGCGGCTGAACACCGAGTTGGTGGGTGAAGTCGAAACGCGCAAACGGGTCGAAGCGGCGCTGCGCGAGAGCGAGGACAAGCTGGCCGGCTTGCTACAAAGCGAGCGCGAGGCCCGCGCCGACGCCGAGCGCGCCAATCGGATCAAGGACGAGTTTCTCTCCACCGTCTCGCACGAGCTGCGCACGCCGCTCAATGCCATCATGGGCTACTCGCAGTTGCTGCGACACAGCCTCGACGACCAGCGCGAGATCGAGGACGGGCTGTCGGTGATCGAGCGCAACGCCAAGGCCCAGTCGCAGATCATTGAGGATCTGCTGGATACGAGCCGCATCCTCTCCGGCAAAGTCCGCCTCGACGTGCAAAGCGTCAACCCCTCGGAAGTCATCGAGGCCGCCGTCACCACGGTGCAGCCGGCGGCCGACGCCAAGAGCATCCGGCTGCAAACGGTGCTCGACGAGCGCGCCGGCACCGTGCTCGGCGACGGCAGCCGCCTGCAGCAAGTCGTCTGGAACCTGCTGGCTAACGCCATCAAGTTCACGCCCAAGGGAGGCCGAGTGCAGGTGGCGCTGGTGCGGGTGAATTCGCACGTGGAGATCGCGGTCAGCGACAACGGCCAGGGGATTGCGCCGGAGCTCTTGCCGCACATCTTCGATCGCTTTCGCCAAGGCGACGCCAGCACCACCAAGCGCCACGGCGGGCTGGGCCTCGGCCTTTCGATCGTCAAGCAACTGGTGGAGCTGCACGGCGGATCGGTCACTTCCGCCAGTGCCGGCGAAGGGCAGGGGGCCACGTTCGTCGTCGAGCTGCCCGTGCAAATCGTGCAAGCTCGCGAGATCACCGCGGATCGGCAGCGCGTCAGCCGGTTTGCGGCGCACGACCCCAACGGCGTCCCGATATCGCTGGCCGGCATACACGTGCTGGTGGTGGACGACGAGGCCGACTCGCGCGAGTTGGCCCGCCGGCTGCTCGTGCAGCACCACGCCACGGTGGCGGTCGCCGACAGCGTGGATGAAGCCTTGACGCAGTTTCACGCCCACCCGCCCGACGTCGTGCTGAGCGATATTGGCATGCCGGAGAAGGACGGCTACGACCTGATGCGCTCGATCCGCGCACTGGCGC
>JBGSYQ010000616.1:0-2357 GCA_041750795.1 Pirellulales bacterium
GTGTACGATGGCCCGCTCGTAGCCCACCAAAGCATTGATCAAACTGCTCTTACCGACGTTCGGCCGCCCGGCGAACACGACGCGCCAAGGCTCGACCAGGTGCCGCCCCACGGGCGCCAGCGCCAGCAGTCGTGCGACCGACGCCAGCGCG
Source organism: Pirellulales bacterium (assembly GCA_041750795.1). Lineage (GTDB taxonomy): Bacteria > Planctomycetota > Planctomycetia > Pirellulales > PALSA-1355 > JTS-RE94. Next base: position 152 of record JBGSYQ010000616.1, read on the forward strand.
TCACCAACGTTTCCATCGCGGGCCAGCGCGTCAATCGCTTCGACCGCATGCCGCAGCGCTCCGTTGCGCTGCTCCCAAAGGATGGCTGCCGTGCGCTCGGTGGGGGCTTGCGTCAGGGCGATTTCGGCCGCGGCAGCCAGCGGATCGCTCGACGAAGCCAGCAGCCATTGCCGCCAATCGAGCTCGCGGCATTCCTGCGCGCACAACGATTCGACGATGGCGCTCACCGCGGCGGCGCCCCCGTGACAGTGAATCTCCACGCGCGTCGCTTCCCGCCGGCAGACGACCACTTCTTCGCCGGCTGAGGCCGACTGCCAGCGACCGTAGCAGATCGCCCCCGTGGGCACGTTCGCCAGCGTTCGTCCGCGCGGCAAACGCAGCAGGCCATCGACGATCGGCACGGCATCCGCGCCGACCACCAGCAGGCTGGCAATGGCGCCGCGACCCGCGGGTGTCAGACGAACTACGTGCGTCAGCATGTCATCCGTCACGACCGGCTCTGGGCAAAAAAGGCGGCGCCGGCCACCGCCACGCCGGCCAGCGTCAGATGCGGAATGAACTGCGGCGGCGGTTGCATATCGCGACCGAGAATCGCCACCAGCGCCGGCGCACCTCCACCGGTGACGAACACCCGCGGCGCCACCGGCCCCGTCGACAAGCGCGCAATCAACTCGCGCACGGCCCCAATGGCGCCCCATGCCAGTCCGAAACGAATCGCCCCCTCGGTCGAGCGCTCCAGCACGTCCGGCACGTCGACGACGTCGACCAGCGGCAGCCCGTCGGTAAATTCGTGCAGCGCTCGGGCCGCCATGGTGATGCCGGGCATGATGGTTCCGCCGCGAAACTTTCCATCGATCACCAGGTTGACGGTGATGGCGCTGCCGTGGTCGACGACGATCGCCGGTTCGTCCGCCGCACACAGTCGCGCCGCGGCCACCACGTCGGCCAGCCGATCGATGCCCACGCGCTGGGGCTGCGCCACGTCGATCTGGACCGGCATGTCGGCATGGGTCAGCAGACGCAGCCGCTCAACGCCGCGCTGGCCGAGCCATTCCAACAGCACCTTGGCCGCAGGTCGATTGACGCTGGCAACGGCCCAGACATAGTCACCCACGTCGCCGGGCAGAGCATTGGCGAGATCTTTCTCGCTCCAATCGAGTGCCAGCCGCACGATGTGCCGCGGTTGCGCCAGCGGTGCATCCAGCGGCAAGGCGAAGTCGCCCAGCTTGATGCGGCTATTGCCGATGTCGACGGCCACGAGCGACGACGGGATGGAGCTCGCCATGGCGTGTTTTACTCTACGGGGAAGAGAGCGCAGGAGCGGCCGTCATTGCCGGGTGCGCTCGTCCAACTCATGCACGATGGCTCGCAGCAATTGGTCCAGACCTTGACCGGTGACCGCCGAAATCGCCAGCACCTCGCGCCCCAACTCGCCGGCCAACGCATCGCGAACCGCCAATGCGCCGGGCAGCTCGCACTTGGTAACGGCCACAATCTCCGGCCTTCGCACCAACTTCACATCATACTGCTCCAGTTCGTTGCGCACGACCCGATAGTTCTCCAACGGATCGCTGCCGTCGACCGCCGCCGGCTCGACCAGGTGCACCAGAATGCCGGCGCGTTCGATGTGCCGCAGGAACTCGTGCCCCAGGCCGGTGCCGGCGTGCGCCCCTTCGATCAGGCCGGGAATGTCGGCCATCACGAACGACCGCTCGCGTCCGGCCGACACGATGCCCAGGTTCGGACGCTTGGTGGTGAACGGATAGTCGGCAATCTCGGGCCGGGCGCGCGACAACCGGCTCAGCAGGGTACTCTTGCCGGCGTTCGGCTTGCCGACCAGTCCCACGTCGGCGATCACCTTCAACTCGAACAGCAGCAAGCGCGTCTCCGGCTTGCCGCCGGGAGTCGATTCGCGCGGCGCGCGATTCGTGGCGCTTTTGAAGTGGGTGTTGCCTTTGCCCCCTTTGCCTCCCCGCGCCGCGACTACGGTGTCGTCGGCCGCGGCCAGGTCTTTCAGCACGTGGCCCGTCCGGGCGTCGATGACCAGCGTGCCCGGCGGCACCTCGATCACCAGGTTCTGGGCGTTGCGGCCATGGCAATCGGAGCTGCCGCCGCGCTGCCCGCTTTCGGCTCGCCAATGCTTGCGCTGCGCCAGCGCGGCCAGGCTGTCGATGCCCTGCACGGCGCGGAGGATGACGCTGCCGCC
>JBGSYQ010000617.1:0-43011 GCA_041750795.1 Pirellulales bacterium
GTGCACCGCGCGGTCGAGCTCTATCGGCAGGGAAATCCGCCCGGCGCCCGTGCCGCGGAACCTCAACTGGCACAAGCCGAGCCCGCGCCGCCGGCTGCCACTCCTTCCGGCGAAGGAACCGACGCCAGCGACGCCGACCGCACGAACCAGCGGCTGCGCGAGTTGGGGCTGGACCTGAACATCGAGGTGCTGCCGGATCTGGATGCGATCATCCTGCGCGGCAGCAACCGCGACGTGAACGAAGTGCTGCGCATCATCGAGGACATCGAGCGGATCAGCGCCGAGGCGGTGCCCGAAGTGGAAGTCGTGGCGCTTGCCCACGCATCGTCCGAGGCGCTGGCGCCACTATTGGCAACGATCCAGCCCGAGTTGCTGGCCGGCCGCCCGGGCAGGGTCAGCGTGACGGCGCTCAGCAAGCCCAACGCGCTGTTGCTGATCGGCCGCGGCGAGGCCGTTGCGGCCGTGCGCGATCTGATTGCCAAGCTCGACCAGCCGGTAGCGCCCCAGTCGCAGTTGCGCGTGTTTCGGCTGCAGCACGCGCCGGCTGCCGCGGCGGCGACGACCGTGCAGGAATTCTTCGCCGATCGAACCGGCCTTGGTCCGCGTCTGGTCGTGACGCCGGACGTGCGCTCCAACTCGCTCATCGTGCAAGCGGCCCCGCGCGACATGGCCGAGGTTGAGACGCTGATCAAGCGCATCGACACGCCCGACAGCGCTGCGGTCAACCTGGTGCGCGTGTTCAAGCTGAAGAACTCGTTGGCCACGAACCTGGCCGAATCGTTGGATGCGGCCATTCAGCAATCGCGCCCCGGTCAGGGAGCCGCGGCCGCCGGCGCCAAGTCGTCGGCCCTGGAGCTTTTGACCGTCGATCCCCAGGGGCAGAAGATCATCAAGTCGGGCATCCTGTCGGACGTGAAGATCACGCCTGACGCGCGGGCCAATTCGCTGATCGTGACCGCGCCGGCCCAGAGCATGGAGTTGGTTGCGGCGCTGATCGCGCAAATGGACGACGCGGCCGCCTCGGTGGCCCAGATCAAGGTGTTCCACATCGTCAATGGCGACGCTTCGAGCCTGGTGTTGATGCTGCGGACGCTGCTGGCGCAGCAGGGCGGTCCGGGACCGGGCGCCGCGCTGCCGCGCTCGCGCGACGAATCATCGTTTGTGCCGCTGCGCTATTCGGTCGACGCGCGCACCAACAGCATCATCGCGGCCGGATCGGCGGGCGACCTGGCGATCATCGAGGCGTTGCTGCTGCGGCTCGACGAGCGCGCCGTCGAACAGCGCAAAACAGTCGTCTATCAATTGAAGAACGCGCCGGCGCTGGACGTGGCCGACGCCATCAACCAGTTCCTCCGCACGCAGCGCCAGGTGGAAGCCGCGGCGCCGGGCGAGATGAGCCCCTTCCAGCAGATCGAGAAGGAAGTGGTGGTGGTCCCCGAGCCGGTCGGCAACCTGCTGATCATCAGCGCCTCGCCACGCTACTTCGACGAGATCTACGAGATGGTCGAGAAGATCGACGCGCAGCCGCCACAAGTGCTCATTCAGGTGTTGATCGCCGAAGTGGCACTGACCGAGGACACGCAATTCGGCGTCGAGTGGGGCTTGCAGGACGGTCTGCTCTTCGATCGCAGCCTGCTGGGCGACCTGCTCACGACGACGACCACCACCACCTTCGGCAATCCGCCCACGACCACGCAGCAGGAGACCGTCGTGGGCGCCACCAACGATCCCGGCTTCAATTTCAACGGCGCCGACATCGGCAACAGCGGCAGCGCCGCCAGCCTGGCCACGGCCGCACAGACCGGCAAGCAAGCACTGGCCAACTTTGCCGTTGGCCGCACCGACGCCGAGCTCGGCTTCGGCGGACTCGTGCTCTCGGCCGGCAGCAAGAGCATCAACGTGCTGCTGCGCGCCTTGCAGCAGAACCAGCGGCTGGAAGTGCTCAGCCGCCCGCAGGTGATGACCATCGACAATCAGCCGGCCTTTATCCAGGTCGGCCAGAAAGTGCCGCTGATCACCAACGTCATCGTCAACCAGATTGGCCAGACCAACACCGTGCAGATGGATAACGTGGGGTTGATTCTGGGAGTGACGCCGCGAATCAGTCCCGACGGCATGGTCGTGATGGAGATCGACGCCGAGAAATCGGAAGTCGCCCCCGAGTCGGAGGGCATTCCCGTGTCGATCTCCGCCTCGGGCGCCGTCGTGCGGGCGCCGCGCATCAACATCACCACCGCGCAAACCACCATCAGCACGGCCACGGGCGAGACGATCGTGCTGGGCGGTCTCATCACCAAGCGCCGCCTGACCATTAACCGCCGCGTGCCGTTCTTGGCCGACGTGCCGGTGCTGGGCTGGATGTTTCGCTACGACGTGTTCGAGGCCCAGCGGACCGAGTTGCTCATTATTCTCACGCCGCACGTGGTGCGCAACGCCGCCGATGCAGAGCGGCTGCGACAGATCGAGGCCGCACGCATGCACTGGTGCGCCGCCGACGTACACGAGTTGCACGGAGATCCGGCGTTCTGCCGGCGAGGCGATTGTCCGATCTGCGCCGCGCAAATGCCGGTGGTCTATCCCGATCTCGACCCGAGCGGCATGTCCCCCGCTCAGGTCCTGGACATGGAAGAGCTGGGGCCCGGCGAAGTCGAGCAGGGGCCCTTGATGTTGCCCGCGCCGTCCGACTCGCAGGGCAAGGCCCCGGCGGGCGACAAGGATCGCAAATGGAGCCTGGCGCGACTGCTGCCGCAGCGCGAAGTCGCCAAGGCCGCGGCAACACCGCCAGGCGCCGAACGCCGGCCGCAGGTTCAATCGCTCCCGGCCAGCCAGTCGCCGGGCGAGTCCAACGCACCCCAGGCACGCTAACGATCGCGCAATGTGTCATCGATGGCCGATCCAGTGGTTCGTGATGCTTGCCCTGAGCCTGGGCTCGGTGGCCGGCTGCGCGACGTTGCAACTGCCGGCCAAGCTCGATCTGGCAGGTCCGACCGACAAGCCGCAAACACCGCTCCGCATGACTGCATTGTGGACTGACACGGTGTTGGTCGAAGCGGGCGTGGTCGGCTTTGGCGGACGGATCATGTTCTATGGGCGCGGCGACGAGGATCCGATCGTCGTCGAGGGCGAGCTCACGGTCTTTGCTTACGACGACACTGGCGACGTGCAGGACGAAGCGGTGCCGGCGCGCAAGTACGTGTTTCGCGCTGAGGACTTGGCGCGGCACTACAGCGAGTCGAAGCTGGGACATTCGTACAGTTTCTGGGTTCCCTGGGGCCGCGTGGGCGGACCGCAGCGGCAGGTTAGCCTGATTGCGCGCTTCAAGAGCGCCAAGGGAGGCGTGGTGATGTCGGAAATGACGCGCCACCTGCTGCCCGGCGCGCAGCCGCCGGCCGTGCCGTTGGCGCAAGCGCCGCAGCCGCCCCTGCAGGTTCCGCCGTCGGCCGTGGCAGCGGTGTCGCAAGCAAGCCATCACACTCGGTTGCCAGCGGGCAGGCCGAACGTGTCGCGCGTTGCCGGCGGGATGCAGACCACGACGATCGACTTGTCCGACGCATTGGGTCCGGCGGCCAGCGACGAAGTTCTGGAAGAAGTGGCTGCGGGAGTAGCGCCCACGCCGGCGACACCGGCAGCGGCGGGGTCGGCTGCCAGCGGCCCAGCTAGTTCGACGGAACTAACCGAGATTCGGGCAATGGTGCGCGAGGCCGTGCAGGACGCGCTGGCGGCGAATCAAGAGGAGCAACCTGTAGATCGTTTTGGACGTCGGAAATACCGGGCTCGAATCGCACCAAAGCTTCCGCCAACTCGCGATCCCGCGCCGACGCCACTGCGCCCCGCAATACCGCAGTCCGCCCTTGGATCGACAAGTCGAGCGGCTGCACCCATTGGATCGGCGACCGCGACAAGTGTTGTTCTACCGCAGACGCAACCGCCGTCGTCGTGGGCCCGCTAAGATCCGGCCCGAGCACCAATTGGGGCGGATACGGTTGGTTCGCGGCATTTCCCTCGTTCGGCTCGCGGTTGACTTCCGGCAGGTTCGCCTCGCGCACCGACGCGGCGGCGGGCGGCAGGCGGCGCTGACGCGCCTGGGTCACGCCGACAAAAGTGCGATTGTCGCCCATGTCGGTGCCGATAAAGTCCGTCAGTCGGCGATTGCCGCGCAGAAACCGCTCGGTGCCGGTCAGAGCGCCGCTGGTATGGATCATCGCCTCGGCCGGATTGCTCACCGAGCCCGGCGAATCCTGGCGCGAGAGAAATCCGCCGAGTTGACGCTGCCCGAACATCTGGGCTTCGGCGCGATCGGCGACCGCGCAGCACGACACGCCCACACACCCGGCAGCCAGCACCATGGCGATTCCGAAACGAGACACGAGAAACCACTCCGGGCGGGGGCTGTTCGAGGCGGGCAACAAGGCTCGACCGAAAAATAACGTCTCCGCAAATCTCCTCGCCCCTGGTGGGAGAGGGCAGGCTGAGGGGTCGGAGAATCAGGAAGTTGTTTTTCGGTCGAACCTACGGGCGGGCAGTCTTGCTATCGACCAGCCATCAGCATACCACACAGCATGGCTCGAATGCACGGCGTATGCCGCAATTTCTGCGCAGTTTTCGCGGTTGGAAAAGGTCGCGCTGCCGGGTGCCGAACCCCTCGTCATACCGCACACAATCGCCACAGCTTGTCAGGTCGCTGGTCCGTTGCCCGGTTCGTTATCGCCCGGCGGCTAGTTTTTGTTCGAAGCGCGCCACGTCGATCACGGAGCGGCTGTGGCTGCCGGCGCCGATGCGCTCGTCACCGTCGTGCGCTTCGACGGTGAACGTGACACGCCGGCCGTCGACCGCCACCACCCTGGCTTTCGCCGTCACCGTGCGGCCGACGGGCGTTGCGGCCAGATGCTTCACGTTGACTTCCGTTCCCACCGAAACGTGGCCCGCTGGAAGAAACGGCTGAATCGCGTTGCTGGCGGCCACTTCCATCAGGTAGATCATAAACGGCGTGCCATACACCTCGGGCATGGCCGGGTGAAAGTGCGCGACCGTCACTTCGCGCGTCACCACGGTCGTTTCCGACCCGGTCATGCCCGGTGTAATGCCGGTGGTTGGGTTCACGGTGTCGTCTCGGCGGAGTTGGTGGATGGCAAGTCTACACGTCGAGAGTATAGAGCCGCGGGCAAGCCACCGGCAACCGCCTTTGAGCAGGCTTCGTCGCCATCGCGGCGGTACACTTCGGAAAAGGTTGGCACGATTGGTGAACCGACAACCGATGACCGGCGACCTTACAGGGTGGCGATGGACAGATCCCCGGACACTGTGCTGGACGAGTTGCTGGTGCTGCGTGCCCAGGACGGAGACGAGCAAGCGTTCTCTGTCCTGGTCGGCCGCTGGCAGCGCCGGCTGCTGCGGCACGCCATACACCTGACGGATCGTACGGATGGGGCGGCCGACGTCGTGCAAGAGTCCTGGCTGGCGATCGCCCGCGGCATCGGACGCCTGGACGATCCCGCTTGCTTTCCGCGCTGGGCGCTGCAGATCGTGACTCGCAAAGCGGCGGACTGGATTCGCCAGCGCCGGCGAGAGCGGACGCTGCTGGGGCGGGCGGCGGTGAATCATCGCGAGTCGCCGGAACCGTGCGAGCGCGTGCCGGACGAACGCGTGGACCTGCTGCGTGACGCGGTGCGCCGTTTGCCCAGCGACCGGCGCGCCCTGCTGTCGATGATTTATCTGGATAATTTGTCGGTCGCCGCCGTTGCCGAAGTGTTGGGAATTCCGGCCGGAACCGTCAAGTCGCGATTGCACCACGCACGACAAGAGCTCAAACAATTACTTGATAGGAGTCAACCATGAACCCGCTCGACAAGCACCTGCGCGCGGCGCTGGCGGCCGACGAAGCCGATCTGCTACGACAGATCGACGAACCTTCGCTATCGGAACAAGTCGTCGAAACGTTCCGCGGCAAGAGCCGCTGGCTGATGACGCTGGCGTTTCTGGTCGTCATCGGTTGGAGCGCTGTCGCCATCGTATCGGCGATTCAGTTCTTTCGGGCCGAGGAGTTTCACGAGATGCTGGCCTGGGCGGGCGGCTTCGGCCTGGGCATCATCGCCGCGGGGTTGATCAAAATCTGGTGTTGGATGGAGCTCAACAAGTACGTGATCACGCGCGAGATCAAACGCGTCGAGTTGCAGATTGCGCAATTGTCCGACCGGCTGCCGAAGGCGCCTTGAGGGCGAGCCCGTTGCTCGCCCTGGCTGGTCCCTGCGCGGCAGGTGTCCATCGGCATGGCGACGTAAGTCGTTATTTTGCGCTTCCGTGCGAAGCTAACTTCCGTGTGAAGCATTGCTTCGCACATGGCGCTTGTTGAGAAATTCCACGACGGAAGTTCTCAACAGGTTGATAGCTGCTTGGGGCAGTCTGGCCGGCCGGCTGCAGCGGGGCACGGGGGGCACGACCTTGGGGTACCTGGTTGCCTTACTAAGGGTTTTCCTTAGCACATGTCGCGGCGTGGCATGGCGATAGAGTCAACAGCGCAAGTCCTCGCGTGAATCCTCGGATGCGGCGAGCGACTTCCAACCGATGCTCCCCAAGTTCCGCGGCCGCGGTCAAATTCTCGCCCCATCGTTGACCAACCTCCGGTCAGCCACGGCCAACATACCAGCGGCTGCCATCGAAGCCCATGGCCGATGTGCACGCGCTGCAGACCTTGTAAACGGACGGCCGCGAATGAAGGTGCGAATGCATCCCAGGCAGTTTGCTGCTGTCGTTTCGCTGACGGTAGCTTTGCACTTGGCCGTCGCGGCGGTTTCAACGGCAGGGGCTCAGGAGGCGGCCTCCGGCGAGGCGGCCGGCACGACTGGCGGCATCGCCGGCAATTTGAATCCGGATATGAATCTGGACGACCTGGTGAGGCAGGACGTGGTCGTCCCGGCCATGAGCACCCTGGTTACAACGGTCGACCGCCGCGAGAGCACGGTCGGCCGCTCGCCGGCCGCGATCTTCGTCATTACGCAGGAGATGATCAAACGCACCGGCGTGCGTGACATTCCCGAGGCGCTGCGGATGGCTCCGGGCCTCGACGTGGCGAGAATCGACGCGAGCACGTGGGCGATTAGCGCGCGCGGCTTCAACAACCGCTTTGCGAACAAGCTGCTTGTCCAGATCGACGGCCGGGTCGTCTACAACGCGACGTTCGGCGGCGTCTATTGGAGCATGCAAGACGTCGTCCTCCCCGACGTGGAACGCATCGAGGTGATCCGCGGACCCGGCACGACGGCGTGGGGATCCAATGCGGTCAACGGCGTCATCAACATCATCACCAAGAAGTCCAGCGATACGCAAGGAGCCCTCGTCCAGTCGGGCGGCGGCGACCAGCAGCGAGACTTTAACACCGTTCGCTACGGCGGCACCACCGCCGCGGGCGTAACCTGGCGCGTGTTCGGCCAGCAATTCGATCGAAATCGCGGCTGGAGCGACTCCGGCATCGGCGATGCCTGGCACATGCAGCACGGAGGATTTCGCCTCGACTACCAGGTGACCGAGGAAGATACCTTTACGTTGCAAGGCGACATCTTCAACGGCTACGCCGGCGAACGCATCAACTTCGCCATTCCCACGGCGCCCTTCAATACCACGATCAATGACAGAACGCATTTTCCCGGCGGGAACGTCTTGCTGCACTACAACAAGGTGATCGATAGCGAAACGGGTTGGCAATTCCTCTCGTACTTCGATCGCTTCCAACAAAACACCACGGCCTTCGCGCAAACGCGAAACACCTATAACATCGATTTTCAGTATCAATTCAGCCCTGCCGAATTCCACCAGTGCATCGCCGGCGGGTTCTATCGCCGCAGCCAGGACTTCACAAGGGGCAGCTTCTCCGCCAGCCTGGTTCCGGCTGCTTTCGCGACGCAGTGGGCCAGCGTCTTCGCCCAAGACACCATGGCGCTGGAAGTGGATCGCTCGTACCTTACGCTCGGCGTGCGGCTCGAACAAAACACGTTCGGCCATTTTCAGGTCGAGCCCACGGCAAGGCTGCTGTACCTGCCCAGCGAGCGGCAGTCCTTATGGTTTGCCGTCTCCAGAGCCGTGAGAAACCCTACGCGCGTCGATGCGGATATCGTCAGCAACACGAACCTGGCCTCGGGTGTGCCCTTGTTCCTGACCATTTCCGGCGACCGGAACATCGAGCCTGAGAACCTGATCGCGTACGAAGTCGGCTACCGCGCTGCGCCCACGGATGAGTTTTCCTGGGACATCGCGACTTTCATCAACGACTATCACAAGCTAGAGGGCGTCGGGCCGATCGGCGCGCCGATTGTCGATCCGTCGGGGCTTGTGTTCTTCCCCGCTTCGCTTGCCAACAACCTGCGAGCGATTAGCTATGGCGCCGAAGTGACCGCGACGTATCAGCTATCGGAGGAATGGCGCTTGTTTGGCTCGTATAGCCTGTTCGAAATCCATGCAAGTGGCGCGGACCCCGTGACCGCCAATTCGATCAACGGCAGCAGCCCGAACAATCAGGTCTATTTGCGCTCTTCCTGGGACGTGGGCTCAAATGTTCAAATCGACATGATCGGCCGCTACGTCGACCGGCTCAGCGCTCTGGACGTTCCCAGGTACATCGAAATGGACTGCCGAATCGGCTGGCAGGCCGGCAAGTACTTCGAGCTCAGCCTCGTCGGCCAAAACCTGCTTAACAACCATCACCTGGAATTCGTCGATTTCATCGAAGGCGGCCTCCAGTCGACGCAGGTGCGTCGCGGCGTTTATGCGATGGCTTCGTGGACGCGTTAGGTCAATCCGCAGCAGGCGGATCGCGCGGCCCTCTATGGGGCACTGCGAACCTGGAAAGGCAAGCATAGGGGCAGTCGAAGTGAGCAACCTGCCGGACAGACAGCATGACCATGCGGCGAGTCGGGCTCGAGCACCGAACGCTCCGAGCGCCGGACGATCTCGTCGTTGGGGGTGGTGCGCCTGCTTGCTGGCATTGGGCCTGGCTTGTGCGTGCCAGCACTCGGCGCTTGCGCAGCAGGGGACGGACGGCGGTTTTGTCAACCGCGAATACCCGCTGAAGGCTCTGTTTCTCTACAACTTCGGCAGCTACGTCGAATGGCCGCCCGACTCCTTCTCCAGCGAGCAGGCGCCCTTCGTGATCGGAGTGCTCGGTTCGGCGCCGCTGGAACGGACACTGAGAGATCTAGCGGCCACCAAAACCATTGGCGGCCGCAAAATCCTCGTGGAATCCTATTCATCGGTCGCAACCATCAAGCCGTGCCAGATCTTGTTTGTCGCCCGCAGCGTAAATCCCCAGCAGCAACGCATGGCGCTGGCGAGACTCCGCAATCAGCACGTTTTGATCGTGGGAGAATCAGCGGGCTTTGCCGGCCAAGGCGGCAGCGTGAACTTCTTCATCGAATCGAACAAGATCCGCTTCGAAATCAATCCCGAGTCGGCCAGGCAGCAACATCTGAAAATCAGCTCGAAACTCCTGTCGCTGGCGAAAATCGTCGAAGGCAACTGAATCATCGTCCCAGCACTCCGGACGCGACCGCGCGATGAAGTCGTACAAGGACTTTACCATCACCGCCAAGCTCAGGCTGCTCGTAGTCCTGGCGGTCGGAATTGCACTGCTGTTTTCGTGCGTCGCGTTTGTCGCTAATCACGTATACACCATTCGTTCGTCCATGGTCGCGCAGATGACCGCTTTGGCGAGCGTGCTGGGCTCCAACTGCACCGCGGCATTGAGCTTCGAGGACGCCAATGCGGCCGACGAGGTGCTCGACTCGTTGCGACAACAGCCGGCAGTCGAGTTCGCCTGCATTTACGACGCAGCAGGCAGGGTGTTCGCGTCCTACCACCCCGCGGGCGGCGCATTCCTGCCTCCGCGCGTGCCGGCCGAACGGGGCCATCGATTCGGCGATGGTGGATACTTGGACGTGGTGGCCCCAATAAAACACCAGGGACAAGCGGTCGGCACGATTTACATCCGCACAAGCATGTCTGATCTGGACGAACAGATTCTGCGATACGTCGGCATCGCGGCCGTCGTGACGCTCTTCTCGCTGGCGTCGTCGATCGTGCTTTCATTGCGGCTGCAGCGGGTCATTTCCGTGCCGATTCTGAATCTGGCGAAAGCCGCTCAACAAGTGTCCGTCGAGAAGAACTACTTCCTGCGCGTCACCAAGACCGCCAACGACGAGCTTGGCGTCCTGTACGATCAGTTTAACGCGATGCTCGAACAGATTCAGCAAGCCGAGGCCGCGATCCAACGTTCTCACGACGAGTTGGAAGTCAAGATCGAGCATCGGACGTCGGAGCTGTCGCGGGCCAACAAAGATCTCAATTGCGAGGTATCGGAGCGCGTCCGTGCCGAGGCCGAACTGGTTGTCATCCATCAAAAGTTGATGGAAGCCGCTCGCCGTGCGGGCATGGCGGAAATCGCGACCGGAATCCTCCACAACGTCGGCAACGTGCTCAACTCGATCAATGTTTCCGCCAGCCTGGCCACCGACCGCATGAAGCAGTCGAGGTTCAAAGACCTCGTGCGCGCCGTGCAATTGGTGGAGGCGCACGCCGACGACTTGGGGACGTATATGACGGCGGACCCGAAGGGCAAGCAACTGCCCGCGTTTCTGGCCCTCTTGGCGCGCAGTTTCTCCGAAGAGCGTGCCGACGTCGTCAGGGAACTCGATCTGCTGACGGCCAAGGTTCATCACGTCATGACAATCGTGGCGACTCAGCAGTCCTACGCCGGCGTATCGGGCATCGTCGAAACCGTCGACATCGGCACCGCCATCGACGACACCTTGAAGCTGAATTCGGCGTCGCTGGACCGCTGTCACGTTTCCATCGTCCGGGAATACGAAGATCTCCCCAAAGTCCGCATGGACAAGCAGAAAGTGATTCAGATCCTGTTCAATCTGTTGAACAACGCCAAGGAGTCGCTCGCCGAGTGTCCCAATCAGCAAGACCGCAAGCTGATCCTTCGCACGATGCGCGAAGATGCAAACAGCGTGTCGATCCACGTTGTCGACAATGGCGTGGGAATTCCGCCGGAGAATATCACCCGCATTTTCTCACACGGGTTTACGACCAAAAAGACCGGGCACGGGTTTGGCCTGCACAGTTGTTCCAATGCTGCTAACGAGCTGGGCGGATCGCTCCAGGCCAGCAGTGACGGGGTCGGCAAAGGCGCCACATTCGTTCTAACACTTCCCTACCAGCCCGCTTAGTGGCGTATTGTTAACTATTGGCAGACCAACGCGGCCGAAGATGCGGGCCGAAACCCTGCCGTGTCCGGGGCGCTCGCCGGTCGGTCATGGCGCAATCTCAACGTAGGACTCGATACGATGGATACTGAAACCGTGCGACGCATTCTACTCATCGACGATCAGCAGGCGATCCACGATGACTATCGAAAGGTCCTCTCGCCTCGCGAGCGGCCGTCGGCGGCGTTGGAGCAGGCGGCGGCCGACCTGTTTGGCGAGGACCTCGTCGATACGGTCACCTGGGCGGGCTTCGAAATGGACTCGGCCTTGCAAGGCGAAGAAGGACTGGAGCTCGTACGCCAATCCCTCGACGAAGGGCGGCCCTACGCGATGGCGTTCGTCGACATTCGCATGCCGCCCGGCTGGGACGGCGTGCAAACCGTCCGCAAAATCTGGGAGGTCGACCCGGAAATCCTGGTCGTGATCTGTTCGGCCTATTCCGACTACTCCTGGGAAGACATGGTTGCCCAACTGGGTCGTAGCGATCGGTTCTTGATCCTCAAAAAACCGTTCGACAATATCGAAGTCAAGCAATGCGCCATGGTGCTGACCGAGCGGTGGAGTGTGTCGCGGACCGACGTCCTGACGGGACTGCTCAACCGGCGCGCGTTCATGGGACGCGCCACCGTGGAATGGAGCCGAGCGAAGCGCCACAATCTCCCGCTGGCTTGTGCGGTCCTCGACTTGGACTTTTTCAAGCACGTCAACGACGAGTTCGGGCACACCGCAGGCGACGTCGTGCTCAAACTCGTCGCCAGGCAGTTGCAGTCGCAATGCCGAGCCAGCGACTCTGTCTGCCGCTACGGGGGCGAGGAATTCTGCGTCCTCTTGCCGCATACCAGTGAGGACGGAGCCGCGAGTTGGGCCGAGAACGCTCGCCAGGCGATCGCCGCGCTGCCGGTGACGATCAGTGGCCGGTCCGTTGCGGTCACTGCCAGCTTCGGAGTTGCGGGGTGTGGCGAGGACGACGATCGCATCGAAAGCGCGATCGAATGTGCCGATCAGGCGTTGCTCGTGGCAAAGCGGTCGGGGCGCAACCGCGTCGTGCGGTCGTCCGCGGTAAGCTCGCCAAAGACCACCTCGGCGAACAGTAATGTCCATGCCTGCGCCGGGGCCACGCGAGACCAGTTGATCGAAGGCGCGCAGGCCGTGGCGCGCAGCGCAGTCGAGCTGTCGGAATTCGTCTCCAGCCAGGTCGACGACCCTGTGCCGTCCGCGACCCAGCGCGTCGCCCAATTGAAGGAGTCGGTGCGGGAGCTCGCCTGTATTCTTCGCAGGCAGCAGCAGCCGCTCATTCTCAGCGTCGATACCACCACGGGCACCGCCGCCTCGAGCGTCCAGTCCAGCGCCGAGATTTGAGAATCAAGGCCTTGACGATCAAGGTGAGACTGCCGTTGCGCGCGAAGCAGACCGGCGGGCGCCGATGATCGACCGTAGCGACTCGATGCGTGTCGAACATCGCTCGAGGTCAATCGCAAGTGCAATGAGCCAGCGCCGGCGCAATCAGCGCGCGTCGCTGGCACTGCGGCGTTCGATCCGCACGGCGCAGGCCTTGTATGCCGGCTGAAATGAGTAAGGATCGAACATGGCGTCGGTCAATAGATTCGTGGTTGCATAGTGCATGGGCACGAATACCTGGCGCGGCGGCATCGAATGCACCACGACGGCTTTCGCCCGCAGGCTGCCGCGCTGCGACGCGACGGTAACCAGGTCTCCGGGCCTGATCTTGAGCTCGCTGGCATCGCGAGGGTTCAGCTCGACGTACACGTCGGCCGGATAGAGCTTCTTCAGCACTTCCGACTTCGAAGTGCGCGTTTGCGTATGCCACTGTGCCGCGGAGCCGCGACCCGTGAGCAGTAGAAACGGATAACGCGCGTCAGGGGCCTCGGGCAACGGCGTCGGCTCGGACCAGACGAATCGTGCCTTGCCGTCGGGGTGGAAGAAGCGCCCGTCGGCGAAGAGTCGGCGCTCCGGCTCCTGGCGATCCCCCTGGAGTGGACACGGCCATTGGACTCCGCCGCGTTCTTCCAGCGCGCCGTAGTCGTCAATCCCCGTAAAGTCGCACGGTTGTCCCGCGGAAAGTCCCTTGAGTATCTGGAAGGCCGCCGCAGGACTGCTCCAATCGCGGAACATTGCGCCGCAGCCCCAGTACTCGGCGATCAGCTTGAAGATGGAAAAATCGGCCAGCGCCATGCCGGGGGCGCGCGCGACTTTCTTGACGACCCCGATGCGGCGCTCGGAATTGATGAACGTGCCATCCTTCTCACCCCAGCCCGCTGCCGGCAGCACCAGGTCGGCCAGTTGGGCAGTCTCGGTCGACGCGTACATATCTTGAACGACGAGAAAGTCGAGACGATCGAGAATGTCGCGCAATTGCCCTTGATTGATCCAGGAGTGCGCCGGGTTGGTGCCGATCACCCACAGTCCGCGAATCTTCCCGCTCAAGACCCCCTCCAGGATCTTGTGATACGGCCAGCTCTTTTCCGCCGGAATGGTCGATTCGGATATTCCCAGTGCGCCGACAATCTTGCGGCGATGGTTCGAATTGCCGAAATCGTGGCCGCCCAACAGGTTCGTGGTATTGCTGAACAAGCGCGAGCCCATGGCGTTGCACTGGCCCGTGATGGAGTTGGCGCCTGTGCCCGGTCGGCCGATGCTGCCGGTCATCAGCGCCAAATTGATGATCGCTTGGGCGGTGCGCACTCCCTGGTGGCTTTGATTGACCCCCATTGTCCACCAGAAGGAGACACGCCGGCCCGCATGGATCGAATGCGCGAGCTTTTCGATGGCATCGGGCGAGACTTCGGTTTCGCAGCCAACGCGTTCCAGCGTGAATGGCTGCACGAACTTTGCGAAGTCTGCAAAGCCGGCCGTATGACCGTCAATGAACGTCGGGTCGATCCAGCCGCGCTCGATCAACAGGCGTGCCAGGCCGTAGAACAGCACCAAATCGGACTTGGGCCTGGGCGCCAGATGCTGCGTGGCCTGCATGGCCGTTTCGGTGGCGCGCGGATCGATGACGATGATCTCGGGATGGTGCGGATTGTTGACGATCCGCTGCCACATGATCGGATGGGCGATGCATAGATTACTTCCCACCAGCACGATCACATCCGATTGCTCGAAGTCCGCGTAGGTATAGGGCGGGGCGTCGAATCCAAACGCCTGTTGATAAGCGACGACGGCCGTGGCCATGCATTGACGCGTGTTGCCGTCGCCGTGCAGCATGCCCATGCCGAATTTCGCCAGGGCGCCGAGCATTGCCATTTCCTCGGTAACAATCTGGCCCGTGCTCAAAAACGCGATCGCTTCGGGCCCGTGAGCCCGTTGAATCGCCTTCATCCGCTCGGTAAACGTGCGAAGCGCTTGATCCCAACCAACGGCGGACAGCCGGCCGTGCGGGTCGCGCGACAAGGGGTGCGTGGCACGGTCGGGCGCATCGAGAACGGCCAGCGATTCCCAGCCCTTGGGGCAAGCCATGCCCAGGTTTACCGGATAGTTCGCCGCCGGCGTGAGCCCAATCGCTTCGCCGTTGCGCAAATGGATATCGAGGCTGCAGCCCGTCGAGCAGAAACCGCAAACCATCGACGCGATGGCATCGGGGCGTGCGCTTTCTGGAACGAGTCCCAGGCCCGACCCGCCCGGAACAAGTTGCAGTTCGCGCGTGAACGCTCCGGCACGGTCGACGAGCAGCGGCAATGATCGATGATTGGACTCGGCGGGAACCGTCATCAGCGAATCCCTCCGGGCATGCGCGGCGCAGCCACCGCCGCGAAAAACAAATATCGCTCCAGCAACTCTCCGGCCAGCGAAGCGGCAAAGAGCAACACGGTTGCGATCATCCATTCCGGCTGTCCGCCGTCAAAAGTGCCCGCCGAGAGTTGTCGCAGCAGAAAGGCCGGTGCGACGACGCCGCCCATTACGCCAAGCGCAAGGCGAGCCACGGCCGGGCTGGCCAGTTCGCGTGTCATCAGCGAGGCCGAGCGCTTCAGCGGAGTCATGGAGCGCGACAGCAAGTGTCGCAGCAGCACGGCCTCCCATCCCAGCTTGGCGCAGGCCACCATCATCACGGTCCAACAGATGGTTGGACCGGCGACGGTCACCAGCGCCACGCTGGCTGCTGCCGGGCGAACCACCGCCAATGCCGCCAGGCTCAGCCACAGCGTTGCCAGGCCGAGCAACATCGACGTCAACGTGAATCGCACGATCGTGCGTGGAAAATCCCACAGTTCGCGCCGCACCGACGCGTAAATCATGACCGAGCAGAACACCGCCACGGCGCCAACGGCCACCACGCTCCAGGCGAGCAAGTCGATCGTACCCGGCGGCAATGGCCAGGACGCTGGCGCAACCACGGCGCCGGCGTACGCGCATGCCAACACGGCCAACAGCCCGAACGCCACGATCTCGCGGCTGAGCCACGAGTGGCCCAGCCCCAGAACGGCTCGATACGCATAGCGCGGCCGGCCCAGGTGAAAGATGCTGGCGGCCAACGCGAGCAATCCAAACACCAGCGCGACGACGGCCTGCACCGGCCGCACCGCCTCGGAAAATTCGTCGCTGACAAACCGCTCCAAGACAATGCCCCAGACAAATGCCCCGACCGACAATTGCGTCAGGACCAGCATCACGACCAAGGGCCAGTGGGGGTGTTGGCGGCTGACTTGATAATAATCCGCCGGCAGCATGTTGCGTGGCAGCACGCGCCGGGTCTTATACGTCGTCGTGGGGTAAGTGATCTGTGCATCAGGCGCGGCCGGCAGGAATAATGCCGCCTCGGCATCCTCGATCACATTTTCGATGTTGACCACTCGGATCGCGATGGCCTGGCTCGGACACGCTTGCACGCATGCCGGTGGTTCCCCAACCTCCAGCCGCGAGGAACACATGTCGCATTTGCGGACAATGCCCTTGGCCGCGTGATACTTGGGCACCTCGTAAGGACAAGCCAGAGTGCAGTACTGGCAGCCGAAGCACTGATCGTCGAGATGCTTGACGATACCGGTCAGCGGGTTCTTTTCGTAGGCGTTCACCGGGCAGGCGGTGAGGCAGGCAGGTTCAAGACAGTGATGGCAAGCCGTCGTCACGTGCTGCACGACAGCCAGCGAGCTCGTTCCGCCAATCAGCAGCCCGACGTCGCGCCACACCTCTTGGTCATCCAGCCCGTTGAGACTGTGACAGGCCGTGACGCACGCCTTGCACCCGGAGCAGCGGTCCAGATCGACTTCGAAGGCATACTGCTGCCCACTGGCCGGCGGTGAAGCCGGCAAAAGTTGCCGGTAGCGACTGTCTCTTGCTGCGTCGCGCTGGCGATCGTACGAGCGAGCAAACTGTTCGACCGCGGTCAGCTCCTGCTGCTCACCGAGCAATCGTTCGATCAGCGACGAGTCCGGCTCCGCGCCTGCGCCGTTGGCAACTACGATCGGCTCGGAAATCGTGGACACGTCGGGCATCATGCTTCCCGCGCTGGCTGGGACAATGCGCAGGCTGCGTCGCCGGCGGGCGAATCGCTTGGGCGTCCGGCGTGCGGCTCACACTCGCTCGCCAGCCGGCAACCGATCTCTGTTGCCAGATCTCGATCGAGCACTTCGCAGGACGGCAGATCGAGAAAGACGTCGTCGCCTTGGACGCGGACAGCAAATGTGCGGATGCGGTATTCTTCCTGTTGCAGCGATTCTCCCGAGACCAGGGAGAACGTCTTCTTGTGCAACGGACAGGCAACCTTGGGCACGCCGGCCGCGTCGCCCACGATGCCACGCGACAGCACAAAGGCCTTTTTGTGCGGGCACATGTTCTGACAAGCATACCACTCGCCCCGACTCGTGAAGTTGAACACCGCGATTTGCACCCGGCCGTACTTGACGGCGGCGCCGCCATCGGTGGGAAAGTCCGCAACCGTGCCCACGCGAATCCAGGAGGTCGCCGGCTGGCGGGGCTCGCTGCGATTGAGCGCGCGAAACTGCTCCAACGACACGAAGTCGGACGGCCACGACGCGGGGCGAGGCTGCCCGCGTTCGCTGACGATCTCGATGCACGGCTCCGTCTCGTGGGTATTGGCAAACTGGCGGAAGCGGCGGCGCTTGTCCGGGTCGCGAACGACGGCGGTCCATTCGCACTGGTAGGTATCAATCAACCGCTGGATCATCGCCTCCAGTTCGCCGGCCAGGCCCAGCTTGTCGTGGACCACCACGTCGCGAATGTGATCGATTCCGCCTTCAAGTTTTTCGCGCCACACGCTGGTGCGCGTCAGTTTGTCGGCCGTGCTGATGTAATACATCAGAAACCGATCGACGTACCTGATGGCGGTCTCTTCGTCGAGATCGGCGGCCAGCAATTCGGCGTGCCGCGGCTTCGAGCCCCCATTGCCGCAAACGTAGAGATTGTAGCCGTTCTCGGTGGCGATCAGGCCCACGTCCTTGGACTGAGCCTCGGCGCACTCGCGCACGCAACCCGAGACGGCCATTTTGATCTTGTGCGGCGAGCGGATTCCCTTGTAGCGGTTCTCCACCCGAATCGCAAACCCCACGGAGTCTTGCACGCCATAGCGGCACCACGACGTACCGACGCAGCTCTTGACGGTGCGCAGGGCCTTGCCATACGCGTGGCCGCTCTCAAAGCCCGCGTCGACCAGTTGCTCCCAGATCTCCGGCAAATTCTGAACCTTCGCTCCGAACAGATCGATGCGCTGGCCGCCGGTGATCTTCGTGTACAGTCCGTACTGTTTGGCGATCGAGCCCAGCACGATCAACTTGTCGGGCGTGATCTCGCCGCCCGGCACGCGCGGCACGACGCTATACGACCCGCCGCGCTGCAGATTGGCCAGGAAACGGTCGTTGGTGTCTTGCAGCGTCTGACGTTCGGCGCCCAGCACGTCTTCGTTCCAAAGGCTGGCCAGGATCGACGCCACGGCCGGCTTGCACGTTTCACAGCCGTTGCCACGGCCGCAGTCGGCCAGCACGGCCTGAAACGTTTTCAGTTCTTTGATCTTGATCAATCCGAACACTTCGGTGCGCGAAAGCGAGAAGTGCTCGCACAGGTGGTTGGAAATCGCCTGGCCGGCCTGCTTCAGTTCGCCGTGCAACAGATCGGTGACCAGGGGGACGCAGCCGCCACAGCCGGTCCCCGCTCGGGTATGCTGCTTGACCGCGGCGACCGAGTCGAGGTTGTGTTCGCAAATTGCCGCGCAGATCTGCGCCTTGGTGACGTTGTTGCACGAGCAAATCTGCGCCGAGTCGGCGATCGAGTCGGGCGTGCCCGACGCTGGTCCGCCGCCAGGTCTTCCGAGGAGCAACTCATGAGGCTTGCACGGCAACGGCGCATCGCTTTTTGCCATGACCGAGTAGACGCCATACGCCGAGGCGTCGCCGACCAGAATGCCGCCCAGCAGTCGTTGCCCGTCCAGGCTGAACAGCAGCTTCTTGTAAACGCCCGCAAAGGGATCTTCGAATACCAGCGGCGTTGCTCGCTCACTCGGCGCTTCGTGTTCGCCAAAGGACGCCACGTCGCAACCCATCAGCTTCAGCCTGGTCGACAGATCGGTTCCCAAAAAGGTGCGCGCGGCGCCGGTCAGGTTCGCCGCGACAACCTCGGCCATCTCGTAACCCGGCGCGACCAGGCCATACACCATGCCGCGATGCGAGGCGCACTCGCCGATTGCATAGATGTCCGGATCGGATGTCCTGAGGAGATCGTCAACCGCGATGCCGCCGCGCTGTCCGAGTGCAAGTCCACTCTCCTTGGCCAGGTCGTCTCGCGGTCGAATGCCGGCCGAGACGATGATCATGTCCACCTCCAGCGACTGCCCGTCGGCAAACTCCAACCGCTCGACGGCGCCCCGGCCGTGAACCTCTTTTGACGACATGCCCAGGTGTACCTTGACACCCATCGCCTCGATGCGTTTGACCAGCATTCTCGAGCCGGCTTCATCGATTTGCCGAGGCATCAGGCGCGGACTGAACTCGACGACGTGAGTTTCCAGTCCCAGCTCGTGCGCGGCGCGCGCGGCCTCCAGTCCCAGCAGGCCGCCCCCTAACACGGCGCAGCGACGCGAGTGCCTGGCATACTCGATAATGCGCTCCAGATCGTCGATCGTGCGATAAACGAAAACGCCTCGCTTGTCGATTCCCGGAACGGGCGGCACGAACGGAAACGATCCCGTGGCCAGCACGACGACGTCGTATGCGATCTCCACGCCCTTTTCCGACCGCACGCGCCGATGCTTCTGGTCGATCGAGCACGCGCGGTCGCCGACGTGCAGCTCTACGCCGTGTTCGAGATACCACTCGCGCCGCGCGAGCATCAGCTTTTCGGCGTCGCGGTGCGCAAAGAACGTCGTCAGGCCGACGCGGTCGTACGCCGCGCGCGGCTCCTCGCAAAAAGTCACGACGCGGTACGTGTCGGTCGTGTCGAGCTCGACCAGTTTTTCGCAGAAGCGCAGTCCCACCATTCCGTTGCCGACGACGACAACCGTCTTGCGGTCACCGGCCGTTGCTGGCGGCGAAGCCGCAACCGGTTTCTCGTTGGCATCAAACTGGCCGTTGGTGGCATGAATCATGGCGCGTTATCCTGAAACGGCCGCGTCGGCCAACGTGACATCCTGACGGCCCGGCGTGAGCGACGCGCGCTCCGCAACGGTTTCCGCGGCACGCTCGCCGATGAGCAAGCTCGAAAGCGACGCAATCGCAACCACGGCTCCCAGCAGGAAGAACGCCGCCGGCCAGGATAGCGCGTCGCTCTTGAAGAGCAGTCCCGACAGCACGGCTCCGACGTTGCCACCGGCCCCGACGATTCCGGAGACGGATCCCAGCGCAGGGCGATTGACGAACGGAACGACGGCGAAAGTGGCACCGGCCGCCATGTGGACGAACAGTCCGCACAACATCAACGCCGGAATGGCCGTATACAGGCCGCGCATCTGCGAGAACAGCATCAGCAGCAGTCCTTCGCAGAAGAGGACGAAGAACAACCACTTGGCGCGAGCCGCAAAACCCCATTTGTTTCCGCATCGATCGGCGGCACAACCTCCCAACGAGCGCGCAAATATGCTCATGCCGCCGAACACGCTGGCACACAAACCGGCAATCGTCAGCGCGCGTACCGAGCCCATTGCCTCGAGTTCGGGAAAGTGATCGACAAAGTACATCGCGGCCACGTTGTCGATCGTCAG
The DNA here is from genome assembly GCA_041750795.1 of Pirellulales bacterium. Lineage (GTDB taxonomy): Bacteria > Planctomycetota > Planctomycetia > Pirellulales > PALSA-1355 > JTS-RE94. The sequence continues at coordinate 20,422 of JBGSYQ010000617.1, forward strand.
CTCGACGCCAAAACACAAGCCATACGCTACGAAGAGCAGCCACACGCGCGAATCGCGGCAAGCCGAACGGAACGTGCCGTGCGCCGATGGCCGGTCCGGGCCGCCGGCGGCCCGCAGATCGCGAAGATTTCCCCGCGGGGTGTCTTGCGTTAGAAAGTAATAGGCGACTCCCATTACCAGGCACGTGGCGCCGGCCACGACCATCGATGCACGCCAGCCCGCCGCGGGAGTGAGGCCCAGCGTGGCGACGAAGAACGCGAATATCAGCGGCATGGTCAAATGCGTTACGCCGCCGCCAAAATTCCCCCAGCCCGCAGTCGTGGCGTTGGCGCTGCCGACGCAACGGTCGGCGAACATCAACGACGTGTGGTGCTGCGTGATGACAAACGACGCGCCGATCACACCGATTGCCACGCGAAAGATCAGGAAGGAAGCGAAATCGTGCGCCAACCCGATGCCCATCACCGGCAGCGAGCCGAAAACCAACAGTGCGGAGTACGTCAGCCGCGGACCGATTCGGTCGCACAGCCAGCCGACCAGCAACCGCGCCACCGTGGTGAGCGCCACCGAGCCGATGATGCACCAGCCTATTTGATCCTTGGTGAGCCCGAACTCGGACCGGACAATGGGCATCAGCGGTGCAATGCCAAACCAGGCAAAGAAGCAAAGAAAGAACGCCATCCACGTCATGTGAAACGCACGCATCGGCGGCGCGGAAAAGTTGAACAGATCGATGCGAGTTGCTTTGCCGTCGTTTTCCATGGAAACGTGAATCCTTGAAGGCAAGTAGGTTCAGACGCGAGCTTGTGGTCCGTTGTGGATGCACGGATCGTTCCCGGCTGCGGCGCAGCGGCGGATTTCTTCGGGCATCCGAAGCAAGCCTTCGGGAAACCGAACCGCCACACGCCGATGGGCGGCCACCCGCGTGCAGGAACTGCGCTGCCAACAGGCAACCGCTGCCGCGAAGCCGCGCAATAGGACGGGACCGCTCGTTCGGCCTCGCAGCGCATGTACTTGCCCGCTAGGACGTTAAGAAATCGCGCCAACATTGAGATCCCGTTTGGAACGCCGTTTTCTATAGCAGTGGAAGTTTCGTCGCGCCCTGTGGTCATTCCTGGAATCATGCCGAACACCTTGTCTGCTCCGGACGCTTCTCCAGACGGCCCATCCGACGCCAGCGCCGTGTCGCTCGTGCGTTCGCTCTCGCGACGTTATTTGTTCGTCTTGCTGGCGGTCGCCGCGCTGGTCGTGGTGGATCAGGCCATCATTCAGCCGTTGCTGCTGGGACTGAACTTCTACGCGCCGGCGATCAACGTTGCCGGTCGGCAGCGGATGTTGAGCCAGCGAATCACGAAAGAAGCACTCGCGCTGGCGGCCGGCGGCGATGCGAGGGCGATGGCCGCCCGTCGCGCCGAATTGACCGGCGCGATCGATCAATGGTCCGCGGCGCATCGCGCGCTGCTCGAGGGGAATCGCATGCTGGGGTTGGAACCGGTCGACGCGCCACCCATCGTGTCGGCATTGCGCGAGTTGGAGCCGTCGTTGGCGTCGATCGCAGCCGCGTCTCGCAGAATTGCCGCGCCCGCGGCCGCGGCCAGCGAGTTGTCGGCGCCGCTTGCCGAGGTGCTTCAACAGGAACCGAAGTACTTGCAGGGCATGGAACGCGTCGTTGTCATGTTGGAAGAGTCCGCCGGCCGCCGCGTGGCCTTCCTGCGTTGGTGCGGGCTGGCGGCGATGGCAACGGTGCTCGGTCTTTTGGTGGCCGTTCACTTCTTCGTCCTGCGTCCGGCAACGGTCTTAATCCGTGGCCAGGTCGAGCAGCTTGCCGAAAGCGAGGCTCACGCTCGTCGAATTGCCGGATTGCTCGGCGAGGCGCGCGACGAACTGGAATCGCGCGTCGCTCGGCGCACCGTGGAACTAAGCACCGCCAACGCGGCGCTCGAGCGCGAAATGTCCGAGCGGCAGACGACCGAAGCGCGCATGCGCGAGCTCTCCGCTCAGTTGGCGCAGGCCTCGCGCGTGACGGCTTTGGGTCAACTGGCAACCGGGCTGGCGCACGAGATCAACCATCCGCTGGCAACCATTACGAATTACGCCGAAACCGTCGAGCTGTTGCTCGCGGGCGAGCCGATCGACGTCGGCCAGACGCGCAAGGTCGTCGACCAAATCAAAGAGGCGGCGTTGCGAGCCGGCCGTATCGTGCGCCGCATGCGCAACTTTGTCCGGCCAGGCGCGGCGCAGGTGAGCCGGGTTGAACTGTCGGACCTGGTGCGCGAGGTGTGCGATTTGTGTCGCCCGCAACTGGAGCAATCGAACGTCAACTTGACGGTCGAAATCGAGGCGGGGCCGAGTTCCATAACGGCCGACGCGGTGGAAATCCAGCAAGTGCTTGTCAACCTGGTGCAAAACGCCGTGCAGGCGCTCGCCGGTTGTCCGCGCGAACGTCGCGCGCTGCGCATCCGCACTTACTCCGACGGCGACGAGGTCCACGCGGAGGTTGTCGATTCCGGCCCAGGCTTCCCTGGCGATCGCATCGCGGATGCCTTTGCTGCGTTCTTCTCGACGAAGCCGGACGGGCTGGGCATGGGCCTGGCCATCAGCCGTACGATTCTGGAGCGGTATCGAGGCCGGATATGGTGCGAAAACCACGCCGAGGGCGGCGCCTTGGTTCGCTTTTGTCTCCCGATTTCATCAGTTCATGACGCTGACTCAGGAACGCACACCCACTGTCTTTGTCGTTGACGACGACCGCCCCATGCGCGATTCACTCGTGGCCCTGATCTCGGCCATGGGGTATTCTGCGCGCGGGTTCGAATCGGCGCGCAGCTTCCGCGACGCTTATCGGCCATCAATGCCAGGTTGCCTCGTCCTGGACATCCAGATGCCGGTGGTGACCGGTTTGGAGTTGTACGACGAGCTGATTCGCGACGGCAAACGGCTGCCGGTGATTTTCATGACCGCGCATGCCAACGTCGCGACGGCCGTGGCGGCGATGAAGACCGGCGCCATCGAGTTCCTCGAGAAGCCCTTCGATCGGCACACGTTGCTGAACCGGATTCGGCGCGCCATGGCGCTCGATGCCGACTGGCGGCGCCGCGAAGCGGATTTCAACGAGCTCGACGCTCGCATCGCCCGCTTGACCGAGCGCGAGCGCGACACGTTGCAGTTGATCCTCTCCGGCGCTCCGAACAAAGCGATGGCCGCCAAACTCTACATTTCCGAGCGGGCCGTCGAAATGCGCCGCGCCGCAATCATGCGCAAGCTGCAAGTAACCTCGCTGGCCGAACTGCTCGAACTGGCCGTCACGCACCGAATCATGGGCGAAATTGCCGGTGCACTTTCCGACTCGTGGCTGCGCGGTTAGCCACCCGCTGAAGAATTCAACAGGCGGCGACATCGCAGGGATGCGATGACAAAATGGCGACGCAAGTCGTTATTGTGGGAGCCGTGCGAAGCTTTGCTTCGCACTGGGCGACGTTGAAAAATGCTACGACGGCATTGGTCATCAGGCGGATCGAGCGAAGAACACCGGCCGCGACCGCACGCCCCCGCTGGCCAGGCAAAAGCGAACCTGCGCACGACGTTCGAGAAGATCAACCGCGCATCGCGCCGCTGCGCGACCATCCGGGGCCCTGGCCTATGGTCGCCTATGGTCGAAAAAAGCCAAACCGACTCATGCTTACCGATGCCAACGCCGCAAGTTCTGCCCTGAAACCGCGCAAGCATGCGCGTCAAGAGGCGGCCTACGCGGCTTCGGCCCCACGGGTTGCGGCGTCCTCTGGCAGACGGCCGTCGCACAGGCTCAAGCGGCGCCCGGCGCGTTGGGCCGCGGCGGCGTCGTGCGTGACCATGACGATCGTGCAGCCCGCGCGGTGACGCTCGTCGAGAAAATCGAGCACCAGGCGACGGCTTTCGCCGTCCAGGTTGCCAGTGGGCTCGTCGGCCAGAATGAGCGACGGATCGTTGGCCAGCGTTCGCGCCAGCGCCACGCGCTGTTGTTGACCGACGCTCAACTCGCGCGGCTTGTGGTGCAAACGCTCGCCCAGGCCCACGCGGTCCAACAGCGTCACGGCGCGAATCTCTTGCTCGCCCGCCGGCACTCCGGCCAGCGCCAGCGGAAGCTGCACGTTTTCCACGGCCGTCAGATACGGCACCAGGTTGAACGTCTGAAACACGAAGCCGATCTGCTGGCGACGCACCCGGGCTCGCTCGCTGGCCGGTAGATCGTAGAGCGACTGATCGCCCAACCACACGCGGCCCGTCGTCGGCGACAACATGCCGCCCAGGATCGACAGCAGCGTCGTCTTGCCGCTGCCGCTGGGTCCGACGATGGCCGTGTAGCTAGGGCGTTCGACTTCCAGCGATTCGGCCCGCAAGGCCACGATGTCGACGCCACGCCGTGCGTAGACCTTGGTCACGTTCTCCAAGCGGAGCATCACCTCAGACCTCCTGGAAGCATGAGCACGGATCGAGCCTGGCAGCCCCGCGCGCCGGCCAGTAAGCGGCAGCCAGCGTGACGGCCAGCGCAACAGCGACCACCAGCCCCATCAGATCCAACAGCGGCATGACGCTCACTCCGGCCCATCGCGGTCCGACGGTGACGGCCAGCAGCACGCCAAGCACACAGCCGCCCAAACCGCCCGCCAGACCGAGCCATGCGGCCTTGACCAGAAACAACCCCGCGATGAACCGCGGCGTGGCGCCCAAGGCAACCAGCGTGCCGATCTCGCGGCGACGTTCGCGCACGTTCGACGAAATCGCGCTGGCCACGCTGATCCCGCCGGCGAGCACCAGCACGACCAGAACGAACCACGACGAGCCGGCCAGCAGCCGGTTCACGCCGACTTGAGTCTCGACGACCTGCGAAATCGTCACCACGCGGCCATCGGGCAGCAGCTCGCTCAGTTGCGGCACCAAACCTCCGGCGGCGTCCTCGCAACAGCCCAGCACTTCGATGGCGCTGACAACTTCGCCGGTCTTGGCGAGTCGTTGAACCGTGTGCAGATGGGCAAAGACGCGGCCGTCGTCGACCGTTCCAGTCGGAGGCAGAACGGCGAGCACTTGGAACTTCTCACCGAGCAATTTCACTGACTTGCCCGGCTGGAGGGCCAGCCGGCGGCCGACGTCGGCGCCCGCAATGACTTCGTCGCCGCCAAGCTGCTCGATCGCGCGCCGCGTCACCAACGCTTCGGGCGCGCGATCCGCGGCCGACGGTTCGGCCGCGACCGTCTTGCACCCGCAGGCGGCGTTCTTCTTAAACAGCGTGACGGTTTGCCAGGTCTGCTGCGCGCGGAACTCGGCCTGCGGCAGGATGCCGACGAGCGTCAGCGGCTGTCCCGACAATTCGGCGGACGCGCACAGCCGGGGCGAAAGTTGCTCGACGCCCGGCAGCCCGGCCAGCAGGATCTGCGAGACGCGCTCCTCGGGCAGCGTCAGGCCGTTTTGATCGGCCGCGTAGTAGTCCTGTATCGACGCCCCTTTGGGCAGCACCAGGATATTGGCGCCCAGCGCCTGCAATTGCCGTTCGACCTGACGCTGGGAAAACAAGTTGACGTGGCGAATCGCGACCAGCGCCGCCGCACCCAGCAGGATTGCCAGCACGCAGCCGAGCGCCGGCGACGGCCGCTGGCGGATTTCCTTCCAGACGATCGTGTGCAGGTTCATGGCTACCTCTTGCCGGAGCCCTTGGCGCCGTGCGAACCCTGAGCATGTTTGCAGTTGGGGTTGTCGCAGCAATGGCCCGCCTTGTGCAGTGCGGCGGCCATCTCGGCCTTGGTGGTCGCGGCGCCGAACTTGCCGACGAGCACCGCGGGCGGCGCGAGAAACACGATGCTGGATGTCTTCACCTGCGCCGGGTTGATTTCCATCTGTTCCAGGAACGCGGCTTCCGCGGGGTCGTCGGCCGCAAGCGAGATCACCCGCACGCGATCCTTGAACTCGGGATCGCTCTGAAAATTTCGCACGCCGTCGGGCATCGTGCCGCGAGCGTGTTCGTGGACGCAGATCAGCACGAGCTTGTGGTCTTGCATCGATCTCATGCACTCGGCCATCTTGGGCGTGACCAGCGCTCCGGCCAGCTCCTCTTCACTCAGCTTTTGCGAGAACACGGCCGTGATCGCGCCGTTGGGCGCGACCGCCAATGTAAAGGGCAACGGAGCGCGCGACATGCCGAATCGCTTGACCAGCGACTGCTCGGCCGGATCGGCCACCGAGACCACGCACACTGCCGCGGGTTCCGGCAGGTTGGCAACGCCTTGCTTCAACGTCCGGACCATCGCTCGGGTCGCCGCGTTGTTTTCCCTGTAGAACAGCAGAAACGTGTACTTCCGCTCGGCGGTGGAGCGGTCGAGAACTTGCCCGGCTTTGCTGACAGAGACTTCGGCGGCCGACGCCAGCGGCGCGGCACTGCCCAGCAGCCATCCGATCGACAGGGCCGCAAGCACGAGGCGTTTCATCGCGAGTCCTTTCTGAAGCACTGGCTTGAGTCAATGTCGGCCGTCGATCGTTGCCGGCCCAGGCGCACAGGCCTGCATGCACGTGGAGGCAGTCGGCCTGTAGTCGCCGCTTTGCCAGCTTTACTGGGTTGCTATCCAATCAGCCGTGTCTGCCGCACCAGATATGTGTACCGATTGCGGTGGCTGCGAACGCCGAACATTGTGGGCCTCATTTCTGTTATCGGCCGGCCCGTGAGGGGCACCCAACAAAACCGGGAGATTCGGCAAACTCAGCCACCGCCCTCGTGGTCGTCATCCAGGCCTGACCCCACCTGCCTGAGGCAATTCGGAAGGGGATCCTGGCGCTGGTCCGCGCGACCGATGTACTTGCATCCAGGTGATCGGCCACTCTTGGCAATGCACGCTGCGACATCCACTGCGCTGCTTTTTGGCAACTGCCTGCAGCGAACTCGGCCAGCGAACCGAACCGCTTGCCCAGAAACAGTGTGGCATAGAGGGCCCAGTCCTTGGGATCTTGGGCGGCGTTGCGTAATCAATTGATCCGGGAAATCAAACGCATGGAACTGCGCACGCTTACAAAATTGTGCCGGCCGACGGCTTGATCCCACCTGATCGCGGCGAATCACTCCAATTGGCCATCGTCGTCGCAGTCACAGGACGTTTGCGCGCATCCATTGTCGTTTGTAGGCTGACACGCTATCACGTTGCCGCGTCCATCACGCTCAAGCTGGCAGCTACCTCGCAGCAATTCTGCAAGTTGCTGCCGCCCTCGTTGCACTCTCGACTTAGCGCCCGATAGTGAGATGCCCAGGCGATCGGCGATTCCTGATTGCGAAATACCGTCGATCTCGTACATTCGCACCGCGTCTCGAAGGGTCTGCGGAAGCTCGTCGATCATCAACGACAACCACGCGCCAACCGCGCGATTCTGGTTACCTCCTCCGACGCCATCGATTTGCGGATCGATGGCGTCCTCGACTGTGTCTACCGTTGGAGTGCGACGTCGATAAAAATCGGTGATGGCATTCCTGGCGATTTGGTAGACCCAGGACTCGACGCGTCCGGCCTGCCGCAGCGAGCCTATGTTCTCGTAGACGCGTAGAAATACGTCCTGAAGGAGGTCATCGGCGTCGGAGTCGCTGGGTACGCGCGACCGAAGAAACCCGCGCAGTTCAGCGCTGAGCGCATGCCACAAGTTCTCGGTCGCAATGGCATCTTTCATCGTTCTTAGCAGCACTTGCCGCTGGTAGGCGTATCCTGCTTCGCACCGGCCGGTGGGCAGCAAGCGGGCTGGCAGCAACTTGGCTGGCAGCAGCACACGTAGCAGCACGTCATGTTACCACAACATGTTTGGCACGTGACTGCAGGCGAGTCGGTCTGTCCCTCGTTCATGGCTCCTTGGTCCTTTCAAAGTGGAGATGCAATTGGGCATGCGGTGACGCCCTCCGACCATGTAGACGCAGCAACCATCAAAAAGATGCAAAGCGCGAGCGCGCCTCTGAAACCCAGTCCGTGGCATGGACTTACGCGGTTGAACTGGGATCCCCTAGCTACCGATCGATAACGGTTGGGCATCCAGGCTTTGCCCATCCTGCCCGAGGCTACCGGGGAGTGAGTTTTGGCAATGGTCATTAATGCCGCCCGATACGTTCGCCCGTTCACACCCGCATCACCCCGCTGGTCGGTGGAGGCCAGGGGGAGCTGGTTCTGCTCGGCTAGCACGGCGTCGATGCGTGTGAGTATCTCGGCGGGATAGGGAGTGGTCTTGCGGGCCTGCAAGTCAACCAGCGCATTGACGCACTCGAAGTGGGCAGCTACTTTTCCGGTCGACTCGTCGACCATGAACATGAGGTAGTGGATCATCTTGGCCGACCACGCCACCATCCGCGCGTAAACGCAGATCTGGCCTCCGGCCATCACCTCGTTGATGAACCAGGTGTGGTGCTCCAGGTCCATCGTGCCGGTGCCGCTCGATCAGCGGAACTCGCGGGTGAGGCCTATGTGGTCGTGCAGCGTGTCGCCCGCGTCGTCGAACAGCGCCACGTACCAGCGCATGTTCATGTGATTGTTCAGGTCCAGATACTCCACGGGAATCGTGTGACGCAGGCACACCGGCCGCTATCCAGAAATGTCCTCGACCGAGATACTGGCAGGCTTGATAAGGAGCGTCCTTTTTACGTTGCGAAGTTGCCAGCGGCGCTTTGCCATCCTTCGGCCTGGTCGCTGCAGGCAGTTGCCAAACGCCTTCGACTAGCTTTGCTGCTCACGTTTGCGACGGGTCGGAGTTCAAGTCCGGCAGCGGCGCATGCGGATAGTCGACGGGTTGATACCGAATCGCCAGCTCGGGTGTCATCAGCTTCACGTGCTTCTGCGCTCGTGACGTCAGTGCCCGATCGAGAATGCCGCTCGTCAGTAGTGTTCGCTCGACCGGATAACTCGGACGGCCCGTGTGAATCATGCGCTCGATGCCTTTCAACAGATAGGCAAAGTGCGGATAGGAGGGCTGTGTTCGTTCCTCGAAGCGCGTGGCCAGCACGTGAGGCTTGTTCTTCAATTTCAACGCGACGGACGTCCCGCTGACAAAGTCCGGCAACATGAACACCGAGCCGAGCAGGCCATCGTTGTATTGAAACATGAACAACGCCGCCTGATCCCCCTGTCGCAGTGTGCCGGGTTGCTTCGGCAACACTGCCAGCGCCGCCTCGAACACGTCCTTCGGGACCACGCCGTCATCAACGGCCTTCCACAGCGCGTCGCCGTGCAGGCATTGCACCCACTGAACGCCGGTCTCGGCGCCGCGCCGCCGTTCGACCAGGCATTGAAACGCTTCGAGCGCGTGGGCGCCGTAAATGTCCAGGCCGGAGTAACCAATGCCGACGGCAGCCTCAATCTCGCAACCCATGGGCACCGTAATGTCTGGATCGCGATAGCTGACCACCAGGGACGAGCCAGCCATGAACGGAACCTTCATTTCTCGCGCTCGATCATACATCCACTTCGCATCCGCCCAGACTGGCCCCAGATGCTTGTCGTTAAAGACCGGGACCACGGGATCGTATTTCCGAAACGTGTCGGTGATCGCTTGAAAGAAGCGCCGACGGGGATAGAGATGTTGCTCTTTGTCGTTCCAGGGATAGTTGCCGTGTTCGCCGACGCTGATCACGCCATCGACCCCAACGCGGTCGCTCCCGACGGTCACGGCTTTCTCGATCGTATCGAAGAGAGGCACGTCGTACTTCTCTGCCATCGATCGAGCGAGATCCTTGTCGCCGAACTGTTCGACGTACATCGACGCAAGCTTCAAAGCCGGTCCGTCGCCACCATCCTGCTTCCAGCCCTCAAGGATCTTCCCAATCAGGACATCGGCATGGAGCCCTTTCTCGTAGGCCGTGATCACGGCGGCGACCGACCTGGGTTTCGGCGGTGAGAACATCTTCGAGCTGGCAGGGCGTGCCCATCCACCGTACAGTGCCGCTGCTGTAGCGCCTGCCAGCCAGTTTCGTCGATTCATTTCGCCAGGCGAGTTCATTTGTCTGATCACTCCATGGGCTTCGCCTGCCAAGTCGCTTGATCCGCGATTCACTTCCACAGGCCGAGATGCGTCAGGCCAGTCAGAGGCTGCCACTGGTCAGGCATTCTGGCAGACCGACTCCTGTCGCGTCAAAACACCATTGCAATGCGTGATGTCTAGCATCAAAATCAACCCCCCTGGCAAGTGCCTGCCTTGACGAGGATTCCAACTTTGACACCTCGGTTGAAAGGAGTTTGTTGATGTTGCCCGACGACGTGTTTGTCGCGCGGATGTGGTCTCGGTTCGTCATCGCAATGGGTTGCGGCGTCGTTTGCCTGACGCAAGTCGCCCCCGCCTACCCCGGTGATGCTGCCGACCAGCCGCGGCAAGGAGCGACCAGGCAGGTGGACTTAAGCGGCGGCGTATCGCTGGAGCTGGTCTACATCCCGCCCGGCGAGTTCATGATGGGGAGCACCCCGGAAGAAAAAGCCTGGGCCACAGGCATCGAAGGTGGGGCACAAGCGGGCACCGAACGTGAGTCTTACGAAGGCGAACGGCCGCGTCTGATGCGCGTCAAGGACGGCTTTTGGATGGGGCGCACGGAGGTCAGCGTCGGGCAGTTCCGCCGTTTCACCGAGGATGCCAACTACGTGACCGACGCGGAGAAGCCGGGCGGCAAGACCCAATGCTTCAATCCGAAGTGGGACGGCTATCATCTGACCACGAAAGTTACGCATCCGTGGGAGCCCATGGCAGGCAAGAGCTGGCGTGATCCCAACTTCGCCTTCCCGCTCAAGGACCACTATCCGGTCGTCTGTGTGAGTTGGAACGATGGACGGACCTTCTGCAAATGGCTGACGAAGCGCGAACGAGACGCAGGTCGACTGCCGCCGGGACTGGAATACCGACTGCCCACGGAGGCCGAGTGGGAATACGCCTGCCGTGGCGGCAGCAAAGAGAGCCTGTATTTCTGGTGGGGCAATGAACTGCAAGACGGTGAAGGCCGGCTGAACATCTCGGCCATCGATTTTCTGCCGGACCGCAAACAGACGTGGCCGCTCGGCAAAGCTCCATGGAGCGATGGATACGCTTTCGTATCGCCGGTCGATCATTACGGCGAGCGAGGTCGCAACGGTTTCGGTATCGCAGACATGTGCGGCGGGGTCTGGGAGGTCATACTCGACGACTTCGATCCCAAGGGCGGGCATGAAGAGCTGCACGTGGCCACGGAAAATCCGCGCCCGGTCTGCCGCGGCGGCAATTACTTCGACGTTCCCGGCAATGCTCGATGTGCGGTTCGTCTCGGACTGCAAAGCCCCAGCTACTCCGACTCGCGCGACGGATTCCGGATCTGCCTGGGCGTGCCGCGGCGATGATGAGCGAGTTGGCCGCAATCGGACGGAGCAAGGTCGATCTGGGGGGAGTTCCGCGGCGGCGAGTGGGTTCTGCAGAAAACTGTATCTACCGCAACCAACAGATGGTTAGCTCAGTGGATAGAGCACCAGACTTGCCCTGGCTGTCACGGGTTCGACTCCCATACCAAACGCGGTTCTTAACAAGAGCCGCTCCGGCGCGAAAGCGTAACCAATAAGCCCGCGGGGGCGGGCGATTCGTAGGTCTGCCACTGGCAGAGCGTTGAAAAGACGCGGCCTGGCGCGGCCCGAGAGCGTCGTGATGCGTCACGTGCCGGCGGCAACACAAGGCGGTGCCCTGCAGTGCGCCGATACCGACTGTGCGAGTCCTTGGCAACGACAAACCGACGCCGATGGCAATGTGAGAGCCATGCTCGAGCAACGTTTTCGGCAATGCGAAATCAACGCCTTGGATAGCACAGGCTCAAGCGCACTGGAGCATGCGGATGTGGGACCGCCGACTTGCTTCGCCCCCAACGGGGTTTTTTGGGGAGTTGCTCAACTGCCTGCCTCGCGCACGAACCTGAGGATCGTCGCGACATAGTCAGCCGGATGCGTTACGTGCGGGATGTGACCAGCACCCGGCAGCGTGACAACTTGTGCATGCGGAAGCGCCGCTGCCAACATGGTCACCACAGGCCGAAAGAGCGGAGGGCTTTGGTCGCCACGCGTCAGCAGGGTCGGTTTCGAGAAGCTCTTGATCGTATTCAGATCGAAAGTCAGCTGCTCTGGATCGCGCGCCTCGTCGAGGAAGGTTGGCGCGTTCTCAATCATAGTTTGTTGATAGTCGGACGGTATCTGGGCCCAGGAGCCGGGGCCTAACGCTATGGTTTCGACAAACGCCTCGGTAGCCAACGCGTGGTCGCCCGCAGCGATTCGCTCGACAACGTCCATAATCTTCTGCTGGACATCCGCCAGCATCGGCGCTAGGTTCTGGTCACCGGCAAGTAACGCGAACAGCGGCGGCTCATGCGCAATGAGCCCTCGAAACAATTCGGGCCGCTGGCTGGCCAAGCGCAGCGCAATCGACGCGCCGAAGGAGTTGCCCACGATCCAGGCAGGGGCAAGATCAAGTTGCGTGATCAGGTTCGCGAGGTCCGACACGTCTTCGTGAATGCTGCCCGGGCCCGCTGGCCGCTCGCTCTGACTGTGCCCGCGTCGGTCGTAGGTGAGGACTTGGAAAGTCTCGGCCAAGATCGGCACGACCATTTCCCAATCCTGGTGGGAGTCCCACGACCCATGCACCAAAACGATCGGAGGTTTGTGTGTACCACCAAGCTCATAGTACAGCGACACGCCATTTACATTCGCGAATGCCATCGGTGCCCTGTCCAAATGTGCCCTGTCCAAAATAGACGACTCACCCGGCCGTCAATGTCCGCACATGCGATCTGTCGCGCGATCGTCCGATCCGCCGCCCATCCCAGTATACCAGTTGCCTCGCGATTGAAAGATTCGATAACCGCTTTTGATGAACCACCACGGCCTCGCCGGCGCCTTATCCTCATGCTCCGCAGAGCAGAGGTAACGCCCATGAACATCTCCATCGTCAAGACAATCAAGATCCGCGGCTACGAAATGGGTCTGTACTTCCGCGACGGCGAGTTCCGTGGCTTGCTCGGCGAAGGTCGCCACTGGTTCATCGACCCGTTGGTCAAGGTTGAGGTCGTCTCGCAGCGCGCGCCGTTCCGTATTGCCTGCCGGAGTTGTTGGCTCAGCCCGACGAGCCGGTGTTCGTGGTGGAAGGCGAGATAGACGTCGACAACCTGAGACGCATCGGCGTGCTGGCGACCGGTAACGCAGGAGGCGCCGGAAAACGGACCGCCGAACACGCTACGTTCCTCAGCGGGCAACGTGTATGCATCACGGGCGACAACGACAATTCGGGCCGCGACCACCTCGGCAACCTCCCTCACCCAGAATTCACCCACGAATTCTGCTGAGGAGGCGCATTTTTCAACCTCGCCAAGTGCGAAGCAAAGCTTCGCACGGCTCGCAGAATAACGACTTACGTCGCTATTCTGTCATCGCATCCATGCGATGTCGCAGCCTGTTGAATTCTTCAACAGCCTGTTAAGGTTGTGACCGAGGCCTGGCCGGGGCTCCCCGGCGCGATCAAAGCGGGAATCTTGGCCATCATCCGGGCATCTCGTGACGACGCGTAGCCAACGTGCCTAGAGGCCTGAAGCGATACACCATCCCACGGCGGACCGAGGGGCTTCATAGCCCGACTAGCGAGTTCCGGACCCCTGCACTGCAGGTGACGGAGCAAAGCTGTTGACGGCCGGCTCGTGTGCTTCGATCTCGCTGCCGGAATGCGCCGGAGCGGAATAGGTCGATGTGGAATGCGACGGCATGGAACATCTCCCGCCGGGGCATCCTCCTCCGGCACAGCCGACTGCGAAAAGAGTGACGGTCGTCAGCACAAGTCCGGCAAGCACAACCATGTCGAGTCTCCGGGCTGACTGGCGCACCTTCGACACGGCGAAGATGCGGTCAACGAAACTAAGTACCAGGAGAAAAAATGAAGCCCGGGCCTGCCGCTTATGATGAAACAGCCCCGGGCCGGTCACGGCCGCTCGCGCGCCGGCACGTGACATCGAACAACGCCTCCTACACGGGTATGTCCGTTGGCGGCGAAACAATAACTGTGAGCTGCCAGACACACCGCACCGAGAGTTCCGAGAGCTCCCACACCGGATCGATCACGTGGTCGTCATGGGTGTCGATCAGGTGGGTCTCGTAGCGCGTGTGCGAGCCGGACGCGTCGCTAGCGGCCGTAGTAGCGGCGATAGATCGTCTCGCAGACCCGCAGACCGCAGAGTCGGTAGACCAGCCGTAGGACGAAATTCGCGAGAATCGTCCGGCACCAGCCGAGCCGGGCGAACCTTCGCGCCGACACGAGGGTCGGGCAGTCGAGATAGAGGGGCGTGCCGATTCGTCGCAAGCGGCGCGACAGTTCGACATCTTCCATAATCGGCTGGTCGGGAAAACCGCCTTGCCGATCGAGAAGCTGGCGACAGAAGAATTGGGCCTGATCGCCGTACGACCACCCACGGCGGGCACGACGCTCATCCCACCACTCGGTCCAGCGCAGCAGTCGGCTGGCACTATCGAAGCGGTGGCCCAGGCATCCGCCGGGACAATCGGGGTGCTCGTCAAAGCAACGTCGAATTGCCGAAAGCGCGCCAGCGGGCATGACCATGTCGGCATGCACAATCAACACGATCGAATCATCAACGTGGTCCAGCGCTGCGGCAACCTGAGTCCCGCGTCCGCGCCTGTCGACAGGCAGGATTGTCGCACCGTATTTTTGCGCCACTTCGAGCGTGCGGTCGACCGAACCGCCGTCGGCGATGAGCACACAATCGCCGTCAGTCATCTGAGGAACGAGGGAGTCCAACGTCTTACCGAGCGCAACCTCCTCGTTGAGCGTCGGAATGACGACTGCAATCCGCCTCTCGCCGTCGACCGCATTCATGCTTGCTCATTGCCGCGCTGCTGGTAGTCCAACCAGTCGTCCAATGTGTCGATATCGTGAAGTGCTGGCAAGAGACCAAATGACCAGCGGCGGCGGTCGCACGCCGCCTGGTGAGCGGCCAGCGTGTTGGCAGTCGACCAGGGGATGCCCTCGAAGAAGCCTGGCAAATAGCGCGCCATCCCCACGAGGTAATAGCCCCCATCAGCGGCAGGACCGAAGACAGCGGCGTGATTGCGTAGCGTGGCAAAGGCGGCGTCCACAAGCGCGGTATCGATGTCGAGGCAGTCCGTCCCGATGGCGATCGTCGGGTTTTCCTCGACCTGCCAGTGCTTGAACGCGGCGTCCAGCCTGTCGCCGAGACCTCCCGCCGGCTGCGGCCACCATTCATCGACCAGGCCATGCCAGGGAGCGAATGCTTCCCGCGGCGCCCCGTCGTAACAAGCCACCAGCCGCGCTCCGCTGCGAGCGGCCTGAATCTTCCCGAGCACGATTCCGATCCACTGGCGATAGAGATCGGCAGCTCGCTCGGGACCGATAGACTCGGCAAGCCGCGTTTTGACTCGCCCGGCGGTCGGGTACTTCAAGAATACAAGCAGCCTGTGCATCGACGTCGAGGGCCTTAGGTGACCACGGCGCCCTGGCAGCCGGAGCCGCTTCCGGCCGTGCAGCCAAAGCAGTGGCGACCGGTGTTAATCCGCCGGTGAGCGAGCTGGTCGATATCAAACTCGCCAATACGCTTCGGCACGCCTGGCGACAGGCCAAGCTCCAGCATCTGGTTGAAATCGCAGTCGAACAGGTTCCCCTGCCAATCGACGGAGATCATATTGCGACACATTACTCCTTGTAACGCAACCGGATTGAAGGCGCCGATTAGCTTCTCCATGTACGCGTCGTATTCGCCCGAACGAAGCAGATCGTCCAGAAAGCGGCTGATCGGCATGTTGGTGATCGTGTGCAAACGCGTAAAGACGATGCCGTATCTCCCCGAAAGCTCGCGACGATAATCGGCTTCGAGTTGCTTTTGCTCCGGCGGGAGCACTGGCCCGACGGGATTGTAGACGAGGGTCAGGATCAGGCCACCCTGGCGTCCATAGCCGAGCGCATTCAGTCGTCGCAGCGCTTCGAGAGAACGCTCGAACACGCCGTCTCCGCGCTGGCGATCGACGTTTTCCGCCAGATAACATGGCAGCGAAGCCACGACCTCGACACACTGCTCAGCCAAGAACGCCGGAAGATCCTCGAAGCCGGGCGCAAGCAGAATCGTCAGGTTACACCGATCGATCACATGCCGGCCGAGCCGCCGCGCCTCCAGGACGAGCCAGCGGAAATGGGGGTTCATCTCGGGAGCGCCGCCGGTAATGTCGACCGTCGGGATGTCTGTCCGCGCCAGCACCTCGAGACATGCCGTGACCGTCTCGCGAGACATGATCTCACGGCGCTCGGGGCCGGCATCAACGTGGCAATGCCGGCACGTCTGGTTGCAGAGCTTCCCCAGGTTGATCTGGAGGACGTCGATCCCGGTCGCCTGCAGCGGACTGAGATTATGCTCCGCCAGAAGTTGGTCAAAACGCGGCGTGCGCGACCCAAGAGTACTTTCCAGAATTCGCCGTTGTTCTGCGGCGATCGCCAGTGGGCTATCTTGTCGCAAGAGGGTTAGTGGCATGGTGAGTTTAAACGATCTGCGTCGATTACGCGGACCATTGCTCCTGCGGGATGGTATCCTCGTTCTGTCGCGCCGCGGGTGTCTTGATCATTCCCCACAGCGTCTGCCACTGTTGGTCGTCGAACTCGGCCAACCCGAGATCAATCGTGCGTGCGTCGTCGCGGAGGCGAAAGGACCGGAATAGCCGATCCCAGAGCGGCAAGATTGAGGCGAAGTTCGAGTTTGTCTCGGGACGCCAACGGCTGTGGTGCACCCGATGCATGGCCGGCGTCACGACGCACCACGTCAATCCATAGTCGAGCCAGCGAGGAAAGCGCACGTTCGAGTGATGGAACAACACTACCGGCAACAACAAAGCATCGTACAGCGCCAACTGCCACAGCGAGAGACCCAAGACGGGCAACAGGGCCGCGCGTGCCAGGCCGGACATGACGATTTCTCCCGTGTGGAATCGCACGCCCGTCGAGGCGTCGACCGCAGGGTCGCTATGGTGCATGCGATGAAAGCGCCACAGAAACGGCACCGCGTGATTCAGGCGATGCCAAAGGTACATCCAGAAATCCAGGATCAACAGCGCGACCGCCGTC
This sequence comes from Pirellulales bacterium, assembly GCA_041750795.1. Classification (GTDB taxonomy): domain Bacteria; phylum Planctomycetota; class Planctomycetia; order Pirellulales; family PALSA-1355; genus JTS-RE94. The sequence continues at coordinate 37,531 of JBGSYQ010000617.1, forward strand.
GCCGCGACCGCGGGCAACGACAGCCAGGGCAGCAAGCCCAGGTCGCGGGAAGAGACGTCCACTGCCACCAGCAGCGCCCCGGTTAACGCCGCCGCAATAACGGCATTCGTCAGACCGAGAGTCAGATTCCTGGCGTCGTGTCGAATGCGATCACTCTTGTTCGACCAGAATTCCATAAAGAATGGAAATCGATGCTCCGCCACCCAGAGTAAGCACAGCGCACAGGCTGCCACGATGGCCTTGGGTTCGATTTGGTAGTGCATGCGCCGCGTCCTCACGTTCGTACCGCCCACAAGCTATTCTATCGCGTCCACGAAAGCCAGCGACGAAATGTTGCTTGCACGAGCGGCGTGAGACGCGTGCGACTGTAGGCGTCCGCTGCCTTCTTGATCGCCTCCGCCTGAGTGGGGTAGGGATGAATCGTCTTGGCGATTTGCTTCAGGCCGACACCGGCGGTCATCGCCAGCGTGAGCTCGGAAATGATGTCGCCCGCGTGGGCGGCCACCACCGTTGCTCCCACGATTCGGTCCGTTCCATTGCGGACATGCACTTTGACAAACCCCTGGTCCTGGCCGTCAATGACGGCGCGATCGACTTCCGATAGCGGTATGTGGAACGTATCGATCTCGATCCGGTGTTCCTCGGCGTCGTGTGGATAGAGACCGACGTGCGCCACCTCGGGATCGGTATACGTGCACCAGGGGATCGAGAGCGCGCTGGTTTTTGCCCGACCTAAGAAGAGGGCATTCTGAATGACGATCCGCGCCATCGCGTCGGCCGCGTGCGTGAACTTGTAGCGCGAACAAATGTCGCCGGCGGCGAAGATACGCGGATTCGTGGTCTGCAACCGATCGTTGACGTGCACGCCCTCGCGATGATCGTACTTGACTCCGGCAGATTCCAGGCTGAGGCCCTCGACGTTGGGAACGCGGCCAACGCCGACCAGGATTTCGTCGACCGTAAGCTGTTTCGCGCCTGCAGCACCGGCGATGTCCAACGTCTTTGATTCCCCGCCTCGCGCCGCCCGCTCGATCCGCACGCCGAGGTGCAGGCGGACACCGTCGTCGCGGAGGGCTTGTGCAACGATCTCGCCGGCATCGGCATCCTCCCGGCCCAGGATCCTCGGCGCGGCCTCCAGCAGGTCGACCGTCGCTCCGAAGCGAGCGAAGGCCTGTGCCAGCTCGCAACCAATCGGCCCCGCGCCGATCACCGCCAAGCGACGCGGCAGCTCGGTTAACGAAAAGACGGTCTCGTTCGTCAGGTAGCCTGCCTCGCCGAGCCCGTCAATCGTAGGCGCACCAGCTCTGGCGCCAGTTGCGATGACCGCCTTCTTGAACCGCAGAACCTGATCGTCGACGCGAATCGTATCGCGACCGGCGAAACTCGCCGAGCCGAGAAACACGTCGACACCCAGCTCCGTGAACCGGCGAGCGGAGTCGTGGGAACCAATATTGGCCCGCAGGCGTCGCATGCGCTCCATGATCGCCGGAAAGTCGACTTCCATGCCTGCGGGCACGCGAATTCCAAATTCGCCGGCATGAGCCACATCGGCAGCCGCCCGACTCGCGCGAATGAGTGCCTTGGAGGGGACGCAGCCGTAGTTCAGACAGTCTCCCCCCAACAAGTGTTTTTCGACGAGCGCGACTTTCGCGCCGAGGCCGGCTGCTCCGGCGGCGGCCACCAGCCCGGCCGTGCCGCCGCCGATCACCACCAGGTTGTAGCGGCCCGCAGGCGTCGGATTGGTCCAGTCGCTGGGATGTACCTGGGCCACAAGCCGCTGGTTGTGAGCATCCCAGGGTGCAACGGCGGTCTCCGTTTCGTCGCGCATCGCGAACTCCAATGACTGAACCGAATGAGATTGCCTGGCGAAACTGCTCATGGACACAACCTGCAATTGTAAGCCCTGTCGCGACCTGGCGGCCAAGCCCGACCCTGGGTCGAAAAGTACGACTCCATCGCTGTCCCCTGGGACCGAATCCTGTTTGAGTCGAGGTTCTACGAGCGAATCGCGAGCATCCCGGCCGTGTCCGCCCGCATGCCGCCAGCTTCTGGGGGTCGATACGGACGCACGTGTGCTGATTCTCGAAGACCTGGTCGGGTCGCAGTCACTAGCCTCGCTCTACTGTGGCAATAAACTGACTGCAGGCGACGCACGGAGCCTCGCCGAGTATTTAAGCGCTTTGCACCAGGCAACTCGCGGCCCGGCCGATCCTGCATTCGAGAACAAGGACATGCGGCGGCTGAATCACCAGCACATCTTCGAGATTCCGCTGGCCGAGAAGAACGGGATCGATCTCGATCAACTTGAGAGCGGTCTGGCAATTGCCGCTGGCAAGTTGCGAGACGATGCCGCGTACCGTGGACTCATTCGTGATGCCGGCACACGCTACCTGAGTGCCGGAGGTGTGCTGGTCCATGGCGACTTCTTTCCCGGCAGTTGGCTGACGACGTCACGGGGGATCTTTGTCATTGATCCCGAATTTTCCTTTTATGGCGACGCCGAGATTGACTTGGGATGTGCGATCGCCCACTTCCGTTTGGCACAACAGCCCGGCGAATACGCCGAAGTGTTCCTGCAGGCCTACTCAGAACAAGCCGGCGGTTGCCAGGTGCATCCATCGTTGCTGACCTGCTTTGCAGCGGCAGAAGTGATGCGTAGACTCATTGGCGTGGCTCAGTTGCCGTTGTCCGCATTGAGTGCCAGCCGCGCCGCATTGCTCGATCGATCCCGTCGTGCCGTGGTCGATCAAGCATGGGAGGAACTATGGGACTGAGATACGTTTGGGCCATTGTGGTATTGCTGGTCATCACGGGAATCGGACGCGAGGCAGTCGGTGCCGACGTCAAAGACGTTCGGCTCGACGTCGATACGGCGACGGACACTGGCGACGTCGATGACGGCATGATGCTCATCCAAAGCTTCCATTCGCCGGAAGTCAACATCCGTGGGATCAGCGTGGTGTTCGGCAATGCGCCGCTCGCTAAAGCGCTGCCCATCGCCCGCACGATCGTTTCCCAGTTTGGTCCGGCCGGCCTGACGCCCAAGTCGGGCGCGGCGTCGGCTGCCGACTTCGGCAAAATCAACGAGGCCGTCGAGGCCATGGCCGCGGAACTGGAACGCAAGCCGTTGACCATCGTGGCGGTAGGGCCGGTTACGAATGTTGGCACGTTGGTCGAACTCCATCCGCATCTGCACGATCGAATCGAACGGATCGTCATGGTAGCCGGCCGGCGACCCGGGCAACGCTTCGTCGCCAATGAAGAGCAGAAGATTCCACATCGGGACTTCAACTTCGAGCTCGACTCAGCCGCCATGCAGGCGATTTTGGACACGACGATTCCGCTGGTCTTTGCCCCCTGGGAAGTCTCCTCCCACGTGTGGATTTCACGTGACGACCTCGAAGCACTTCGCCAGAGCGGTAAATCCGGCTCTTGGATCGCCGAGACTTCCCAGTATTGGATTGAGCGCTGGGAGAAAAGCATCGACTCGCGCGGTTTCAATCCGTTTGACACGCTGGCCATGGGCTGGGTCACGCATCCCCACCTGATCGATTCCGAGGAATTGAACGTGGCCATTGAGGAAGGTCCCGACGATCGCATCGCGGCCGGTCAGCCCGCGAAGAAAAAGCCATATCGGCTGGTGCGGGCGGCGGAGGCACCGACTCGCCGTGCCATCTATTGCCACACACCCAAGCCCGGCTTCAAGGAGCTTCTCATGAAGCGACTTGGGGAGGAGTAGCGGCAATCTGAACCAAACCTCCGAGTGTTTGCCGCGTTACAGACCGAAGTCGGTCAATAGAATTCAATGAATCGACACAGCAGGCGAACAGGCTGTGGCCTGTAACCAAGTGCAACATTCACACGGAGGCGACGATGCTGGTCCTTTCACGGAGATCTGGCGAACGACTGGTCCTGATCCTGGGCGGTCAAAAAGCTACTATTGAGCTCTTGGCGGTGTCGGGAAACCGCGCGCGTGTCGGCATCGATGCTCCCAACAGCGTTAGAATTGTCCGCGAGGAGATTCAACATTCAGTGCAGTCGGAGCATGGTCTTCGCAGACTCGCGTAGCAGCCCGCTCAAGCGTTTGGCGGCTGCGACTAAGCAGGAACGCGATGACGAAATACCAACGCGAGTCGCTATTTCGAGCGCCGCGCGAAGCTTCGCGTCGCACTCGGCGCTGGCTGAGAAATGCCACGACGGCCTTTCTCCACGGAACGACAGGTACTCCTGGGGCAACGGCAATCGCCGCAGCACGGACATGACGACAGCCGGTTCATCGGACGTCCAACAAAACTCGCCGCAGAATCGACGTACGCGGCGGGCCTGGCCGCGATATGCGCTGTTCGCCGTGATTGTAGTGGTGCTGGCTGTCTTCTACTCCTCGGGGCTGGCGCGCTATTTCCGCTGGGAATCGTTGCGGGCGAATCTCGACGTCTGGCAGTCGCAGGTCGCGCAGCACTTTGTCGCGGCCTTGGCGGTATTGTTCGTCGTGTACACGGCCGTCACCGCGCTGTCCTTGCCCGCCGCCGCCGCCATGACGTTGGTCGCCGGAGCCTTGTTTGGGCGCGTCTGGGGTACCGCAGTCGTCAGTCTCGCCTCGACGTTGGGCGCCACGCTGGCGTTCCTCGGCAGCCGCTACCTGTTTCGCGACTGGCTGCAAAGCCGGTACCCAGATCGCTTGCGAGCCATCAACGAGGGCATCGAGCGCGACGGTGCGTACTACCTGTTCATGTTGCGCCTGGTGCCCTTGGTCCCTTTCTTCCTGATCAACCTGGGCATGGGGCTGACGCCGATCACCGTCTGGACCTACGCGCTGACAAGCTGGATCGGCATGTTGGCGGGAACGTTCCTCTACGTGAACGCCGGCACGGCCATCGCCGCGATCGACTCGCCTCGCGAAGTGCTGTCGCCCACCGTTCTGCTGTCCCTGGCAGCCTTGGGCATCGTGCCGATCGTCATCCGCAAGTTTTTCCAGTGGCGCCCTCGATCGCCCGAGTCGTAGTTACTTCGACTCGCCGGGGTTCTCCGCTTGCAAAACCGTCCGCGGGTTGGGCGGATTGCCCAAAGCGCGGAGCAATGAAAACTGGGCCCGGTTGTAGTCGATGATGCTCTCCAGGTATTGCGACTGTGCGGCGGCGAGCGCGTCGACCGCTTGCAGCCCCTCGATGGCGCGCAGTTGGCCGCCAAGGATGCCTTTGAAATTGAGCGGCAGCGCCTCGGTCGCCGCCGTCATTCGGCGCTGCGCTGCCTGGACCTGGTCGCGGCGGAGCCGGGCCGCGTAATACGAGCGCACGATCTCGGCCGCCACCGCGTTGCGGACTTCGCCCACGCTCAAGCGGGCCTGCTCGTGTTCGCTGCGCCGTTCGCGGATCAGCGCGGCGTTGGCAAAGCCCAAATTGCGAAGCTCCCAGACGGCCAGCGCGTCGAAATCGCCGCGGCTGCCGAAATCGCCGAAGTAGCCGTCCCGCCCGCCGCCGAATC
>JBGSYQ010000618.1:0-1519 GCA_041750795.1 Pirellulales bacterium
GCTGCCCCTGGGTAGCGGTCCATGAACGTCCTCTCCGCTAGTGCGAAAAAAAGAGCCCGTAGCCAGTGCGCGCTTTACAAGCGCACTGAATACGGGCTCTCTGGATACGCGTTGCCGAGGTCTCGGGCGACCAGGTCGCGCCCTTCGGATACCCCGGTCACATGTGGTGACCGTGCTCAGCGATCGATTCGCCGATTGATTCAGAACCTATCACAAAGCGTGGCCTGATTTCTAGTCCGAAGGTCGAAATTCTATTCTCCCAACGCCCGCTCGCCCGCTTCCAACAGCCGCACGATCCGATCGACGTCGTACACGCAGCCGGACCAGGTGCCGCCGCTGGCGCGCTGCAGTGCGGCCCACAAGCGCGTATCGTCGGGCAAATTGTCGTCGGGGTGCAAATCGGCGCGCGGCGCTCGTTCGGCCAGTACGCGCGCCGCCTCGTCCGGCGCAAATGCGCGCGTCGCATCGCCCACCAGGTCGATCGTACCCTCCAGCTTGTTGCGATCGACGACGATCTGAATCCGGTCGCCTTCCTGTACTTTGCCGATCGGTCCGCCGGCCAGCGCCTCGGGCCCCACGTGGCCGATGCACGCGCCGGTGCTCACGCCCGAGAATCGTGCGTCGGTGATCACGGCCACCTCGCGGCCCCACTCCAAGTAGCGCAGCGCCGATGTGACCTGGTACGTCTCTTCCATGCCCGAGCCCATGGGTCCCCGCGCCACCAGCACGATCACGTCGCCCGGCTCGATCGTCCGCTCGCCGCGCCCCTTGATGGCCGCGATGGCGTCGCGCTCGCGCGTAAAGACCCGCGCCGGCCCCGTCTTGCGATACACGCCGTCGGCGTCGACCACGCGCGGATCGATCGACGTGCTCTTGATCACCGAGCCTTCGGGCGCCAGGTTTCCCCGCGGAAAGCAGACCGTGCTGGTCAGCCCGCGCTTCCTGGCCAACTCGAGCGGCATGATGACGTCGTCCGGATCGACGCCGTCGCGGCGCTTGAGTGCTTCGCGCACGGCGGCTCTTCGTGGCGACGTTTCCCACCACGCCAGCACCTCGCCCAGCGTGCATCCGCTGACGGTCGGCACGTTCAAGTCCAACAAGCCCAGCCCGCGCAGGTGCAGCATCATTTCCGGCACGCCGCCGGCCAGAAACACGCGCACCGTCGGATGTCCCACCGGCCCGTTGGGCAGCGCGTCGACGAACCGCGGCACTTGTGCGTTGACTTCCCGCCAGTCCGCAACCGTCGGCACGCGCAACCCCGCGGCGTGTGCAATCGCCGGAATGTGCAGCAGCAGATTCGTCGAACCGCCGCAAGCCGCGTGGACGATCATCGCATTGCGGATCGCGGCATCGGTCAAAATGTCGCGCAATTTGACGCCCCGTTGGTCGAGCGCCGCCAAGGCCAGTGCGCTGCGATGCGCCATGTCGAGCCAGATCGGCTGGCCGCTGGGCGCCAGCGCCGTGTGCGGCAGCGCCATGCCCAGCGCCTCGGCCACCACCTGCGACGTGGCGGCCGTGC
>JBGSYQ010000619.1:0-3493 GCA_041750795.1 Pirellulales bacterium
GCCGCCGATCCGCCGCGCGGCACATCCGCCGCATGGGCGCCAATACGGCGGCGCCCCGCAAGAGCATGGTCACGCTGACGCTGCCCTGCACCGTCCGCAGCTTTTCCGAGGCCATCGGCGTGCCCGCCCAACAAGTGCTGCGACAGATGTTGAACCTCGGCACGATGGCCAACATCAACGCCGAGATCGACGCCGAACTGGCCGAGTTGCTGGCCGTCGAACTGGGCGTCGAGGTGGAACTGAAGCGCGAAGTCGATCAGGCCGAAAAAGTGCTCGCCGAGTTGACCGAAGCGCAGGACGATCCGGCGCAATTGGAGCATCGACCGCCCGTGATCACGTTCCTGGGTCACGTCGATCACGGCAAAACGTCCTTGTTGGATCGAATCATCGGCACCAATGTCGTCAGCGGCGAAAGCGGCGGCATCACGCAGCACATTCGCGCCTACCAGATCGAGAAGGACGGTCGGCTGATCTCGTTCGTCGATACGCCGGGGCACGAAGCGTTCACCGAGATGCGTGCGCGCGGCGCCAACGTCACCGACATTGCCGTGCTGGTCGTGGCCGCCGACGACGGCATCATGCCGCAAACCGAGGAAGCCATCAGCCACGCGCGGGCCGCCGACGTGCCGATCGTCGTGGCGCTCAACAAGATCGACCTGCCCGGCGTCGACACACAGCGCATTTACCAGCAATTGGCCGCCAACGACCTGTTGCCCAGCGAGTGGGGCGGCGACACCGAAGTGGTGAAAACCAGCGCGACCGACGGCACCGGCATCGACGAATTGCTGGAAACGCTGCTGACGCTGGCCGAATTGCGCGATTTCCGCGCCAATCCGAACCGGCCCGCCGCGGGCACCAGCCTCGAAGCCGAATTGCACGAAGGTCGCGGCGTGATGGCCAAGGTGATCGTCCAGAACGGCACCCTGCGCATCGGCGACGCCGTCGTGTGCGGCTCCGCTTTTGGCCGCATCAAGGCGATGTACGACACGTTGCGCCCCGGCGTTACCCATCATGAAGCCGGGCCGTCCATGCCGGTCAACATCACCGGACTAAGCGTGGCGCCCGCCGCCGGCGAGCACGTCTATGTGTTGGACGACATTGCCACGGCGCGGCAAATCGCCGAATCGCGCGAAGGCAAGAGCCGCCTGGCGGCCCTCGGTCGCGCGCCGCAACACGTCACGCTGGAAAACCTGTTCGAGCATTTGGGCCAGAAAGAAGTCAAAACGCTCAACATCATCCTGCGAGCCGATGTCCGCGGTTCGATCGAAGCGATCCAGAAAGAATTCACCAAGCTGGAGCACCCGGAAGTCAAAATCCGCATCTTGCAGGCGACCGTCGGCGGAGTCACCGAGGCCGACGTACACCTGGCCGACGCTTCGGACGCCGTGATCATCGCCTTCAACGTGGTGCCGGACGAAGGGGCCCGCACGCTGGCCGAACAAAAGGGCGTGCAGGTGCGCCGTTATGAAATCATCTACAAGGTCACCGAAGATCTGAAGGCGGCCTTGGAGGGAATGCTCGAACCCGAAAAACGCGAAGTCGAACTGGGGCGCGCCTTGGTGCAGCGAACCTTCACGATCAGCCGCGTCGGCACGATCGCCGGCTGCCGCGTGCTGGCCGGAGTTATTCAGCGCAACGTACGGGCCCGGCTGATTCGCGAGAACCGGATTATCGGCGACTATCCGCTGGAATCGCTGCGGCGCGAAAAAGACGACGCGCGCGAGGTGCGCGAGGGCCTGGAATGCGGCATTCGGCTGGGCGGGTTCAACGACCTGAAGGAAGGTGACATTCTCGAGGCCTACAAGTTCGAGGAAGTTGCCCGCACGTTCTAGTGGAGCGTCAACCCGATTTATTCGGGTGACGCGGAACGACCGCCAAAGACGCAAGTGCTTTGGCGCAAATTAACGACTAGTGCTTCGCCGAAACCGGTCAATTCGAAAACTAGACTTTGACGAAGCACTAGCCCGCCGCGGCAGCGTCGCGGTCGGCGTCTTCGGGAGGCGTCGCAGTTGGCCCACAATGCGGCGCCGCGGCCGGCTCGACCATCCACCAGGCAAGCGAATCGATGACTTCTCGACGCGTTCAGAAAGCAGCCGAAGCCATCCGCGAGGTCGTCAGCATGGCGATCCTCACGGACCTGAAGGATCCGCGCGTTCGCGACGTCACGGTGACACGCGTCGAGGTGACGCCCGACATGCGACAGGCCAAGGTCCACGTTTCGGTGATGGGCGACGAGACCAGACAGCAGTTGAGCCTGCATGGGCTGCAAAACGCCGCGGGATTCCTGCAATCCAAGGTTTCCAAACGAATTGACACACGCTACACCCCCCGGCTGGCGTTCGTGCTAGACTTGGGGGTCAAGCGCTCGATCGAAATTGCCCAGATCCTGCAATCCGTGCTGCCGGCCGCGGCCGAGGCGCCGGAGGCAGCCGAGCAGGCCGTGCCTCCCGACGGCCCGAGCGACGACGATGGCGATGGCGGCCCAGCGACTTGAATCGGCTCGACGGTCGCCCCGAGCGGCCGTCGGGCCACACCGGCAAACACTCCTTTGAATCCCAAGACGACTCTGAACCTGGCATGAGCACGACCAACCGCACCGCGCTATTGAACAAGCTGCAACGGGTCTTGAAGCGCACCTACAAGCCGGTCACCGCGCGCGGTGATCAGCCCCTGTTGGAAACCCTGCTATTCGCCTGCTGCCTGGAGAACGCGCATCACGGCGTGGCGCAAGAAGCGCTGTCCAAGTTGCGCGATTCGTTCTTCGACTGGAACGAGATTCGCGTGAGCACCGTCAAGGAGTTGGCCGAGTCGCTCTCGACGTTGCCGGATCCTCCCGCGGCCGCCGCGCGGCTCAAGGGCGTGCTGCAGGCGGTCTTCGAGTCCGACTACTCGTTCGACCTGGAGCACTTGAAGAAACAAAACCTTGGGGCCGCGATCAAGCGGCTGCAAAAGGTGCCGGGGGCTTCGTCGTTCGGCGTGGCGTATGCCACGCAGGTGGCGCTAGGGGGCCACGCCATTCCACTCGATAAAGGCACGCTCGACGCACTGGTGATCGTCGGAGTAGCGACTCCGGCCGAGGCCGCCAACGGCACCGTCGCCGGGTTGGAACGCGCCATCCCCAAGAGCAAGGGACAGGAGTTTGCCTCGCTGGTACACGAGTTGGGCGCCGACTTGTTTGCCAGTCCGTTCTCACAGACGGTGCGTGATTTGTTGTTGTCGATCGCACCGGATGCCAAAGACCGGCTCCCCAAGCGCGTCTCGAAGAAACCGCCCGCCAAGTCGCCGGCGCCCCAAGAACCGCCCAAAGTGGACAAGAAAAAACCGAAGGAAAAGGAAGTTGCCGGCAAGAAGCCCGCCGGCAAGGCAACCGCCGAAAAACGTGCCGCCGGCGCGTCGAAGGCGACCGCCGCGAGCCGGAAGTCAGGTTCCGGCCGGCCCAAGAAGGCAACGGCCAAAGTGCTTTCCAAACGCAAGCCCCGCTAGCAGCCCGCCC
>JBGSYQ010000620.1:0-1906 GCA_041750795.1 Pirellulales bacterium
CCGGTTGCGCCGCGCTCGGTTCGCCCGACGCGTTGGCGGCGTCAACAGCGGCCACGGCCTTGTCTTTGGCAGCGGCCGTGGGCGCGTGGCCGCCGGCGGGTGCGTGTTGCGGACGGAACACCAACACGGTGGCGGCCCCAACGATCACGAGAATCAGGCCGGAAATGAACAAGGGGCTGATCTGTCGAAACGACTTGCTCCAGTACATCGTGAGGAAGGTGTTGACGACCGGCGCGCCGCCGAAGACCAGCGGCATGACGTAAATGGGGCTGCCGCCGAACGCCAGCGCCAGGATGATGCCCAGCGCCCCGATCGCCCCGACCGAACCGGCGGCCAGGCTCCAGATGATGCCGGTCGACGACCATTGACCCGGCTCGGGCTTGAAGCGCAGATAGGCGATGGGCGCCAGCACGGCAATCAGAAAGTAGGCCAGGCCGACGCAAATGAACGGCCGCAGCGAACTGCCCCCCATGTCCGAGCGACCGGCCTGCAGCACGGGCCCGTACACGCCCCAGCAGACCATGGCCACGAAGATCGACAAGAGCAAAGCGGCAAGGCCTTTCATCGCGAACTCTCCGAGCAAGGCAGGGGACAACGTTCGAGCGACATTATCGGAAACCGAGCGGCGGGTGACTAGAGGCGTAGGCGCGTGGTCGAGCACGCTTGCTGAAGGTGGACTCTATGATTGCACGAACCTAATCCTCGCGCAGCGCCGGCAGCAGTTCGGCGCGCAGGGTGGCGCGGACGGCGAACAGACCGGCCAGCAGGCCAACGATCAGTACGGTGGCGAGCGTGGCGGCCAGCGATAGCCAGGGGACGCTGGCGCCGCCGGAAAGCCAGTGTGGCAAGACGGCCACCAGCGCCGCGAAAACGCCTACCAGCAGGCCCGCGAGGAGCAACAGCGAGTTTTCGATCATCACCAGTCGAGCCAACAGCGAGCGGCGAAAGCCTGCGGCGCGCAACAGCGCCAATTCGCCGCGGCGCTCCAGCACGCTGCGCAGTTGCACGGTCGCCAGGCCGAACGTGCCCAGCAATAGTCCCAGGCCGCCGAGGCTTTGAAACGTCGAGAGGTAGGTGTTCTGCACGGCAAAGAAGGCTTCCAGCCGCGCGGCGCTCGATTGCGCGTCGAAGCCGAAATCGCCCAGCGACGTTTCCAGCGCCTGCTGCACCGCGACCAACGGCTGCTGGCCGACGTCGACCAGGAAGAACCGATAGCCGCTCACTTCGGGAAACAACTTCAAGAAGGTTTGCTCGCCGATGAGCAGCTCGCCCTGGAAGATGCTGTTTTGCAAAAAAGCCACGAACTGGAGCTGCACCGTGCGGCCCAGGCCGTCGGTGATGGTGACACGGTCGCCGATGGCGCCTTTGTGCAGGCTGTACTGGGCCGTGTTGAAGTCGACGATGGCCGGCACCACCGGCGTGCCGTCGGGATCGGCGGGCAGCATCTGGTCGAGCAGCAGCCAGGGGTTTTCTTTTTCGTCCGGCGTGTTGGCCGCGGTGCCCGCCCAGGCAAATCCGCCGCGTTCGATCAGGCTTTGCGGCACGCCCAGCACGCGCGGTTGCGTCGGCTGATAGAGGTTCAGGCAACTGGCGTCGTCGCCCGACTGCACGCGCAGCGCGACGGTCGTACATGCGGCCAACACTTCGTCGGCGCGCGAGGAGAACGCCAGATCGTCGCGACCTTGCGCGGAGTTCAGGTTCTGGTAGATCGGTTGATCGCTGCCGGCGACAATGGCAAAGCCGCCGCTGCCGCTGTTGCGTCCCTGGCTTTCGGCGGCCGGATCGAGTCGAAATGCGCTGAGCGCCACGATCAGAAAGCTGGCCGCGGCGATCAGGCCGATCGACAGCGTGCTGCGGCTGGGGTTGCGTGCGCCGTTGCGCAGGGCCAGCCGCGCGATGGGCCAAC
>JBGSYQ010000621.1:0-1833 GCA_041750795.1 Pirellulales bacterium
TCGTGCTGCGCGCGGGCGTCCGCCTGCGGTCGATCGAAATGGGCCTGCTCGCCGAGGTAGGGCGCGTCGAAGCACGAGTCATTCGCCGGCCCTTGCTGGCCGTGCTGTCCACCGGCAATGAACTGGTGCGCGCCTCTGACGTGCCTCAGCCCGGACAGATTCGCAACAGCAACGGGCCGCTTTTGATGGCCGCGGCACATGCGGCCGGGGCCGAATCACGCGATCTGGGCATTGCCGTCGACGATGCCGGCGCTTTGCACGGGGCGATAACTCGCGGGCTGGAAGACGACGTGCTCTTGATTTCCGGGGGTGTCTCGGCCGGAGTGTTAGACCTGGTGCCGGGTGTGCTGGCCGAGTTGGGCGTCGAGCAGGTGTTTCACAAGGTCGACTTGAAGCCCGGCAAGCCCGTCTGGTTCGGCGTGCGACACCGCGACAGTCATCGCACGCTCGTCTTCGGTTTGCCGGGCAACCCGGTGAGCAGCCTGGTGTGCTTCGAGATGTTCGTGCGGCCGGCGCTCGGAAAGCTGGCGGGGCGCGACGACGCCCGACTACACGAGCTCGACGCGCCACTGTCGGCGCCGTTTTCCCAGCGCTCCGATCGGCCCACATATCATCCTGCCCGTCTGACCGCCGCCGCGGGATCGCTCACTGTCGAGCCGCTGCGCTGGCAAGGCTCGGGCGACCTGCGCACGCTGGTTGCCGCCAACGCATTGGTGTACTTTCCGCCTGGAGCGAGGCAGTTCGAGCAGGGGGAGATGGTCCGCGTGCTGCGCCTGCCGGAATAGGGCCTAGCAGCCTGTTGAAAAATGCCGTCCTGGCATTTATCAACAAGCGCCAAGTGCGAAGCAAAGCTTCGCACGGCTCCCAGAATAACGACTTACCTCGCTATCCTGTCATCGCATCCATGCGATGTCGCAGCCTGTTGAATTCTTCAACAGACTGCTAGGGAACGAGTCAAAAGCAACTTCGGTGCTTGTTCGTGCCACTGGTGGCGCACGCCACCAGTGCAATTCAACAACGGGCCTGGCGGGCGACGGAGCCCGATGAAACTGGTGGCTGCCGCCACAAGCGGCACTTGCGAGCGTTTACGGAAGTTGCTTGGAGTCATTCCCAATCGCAAGCACCTTCCCTTGCCAACCGCTCTGGGCAAACCCGCCGGGCAGTTCTAGGCTAAAGGGTATGGGAACCGCTCCGACGATGGCCCGAAGCAAGTCGCACAATGCCGCAGCAGCCGTCGCGCCGTCGGCGTCCTCACCACTCGCCTGGTGGAAGTCGACGTGGGCGCTGGCCGCTATTGGCAACGTGTTGTGGTGGGCATCGGTCGCTCCGCTGGAGTGGAGCCTGCTGGCGTGGTTGGCGCCGGTGTCGTGGGTGTTGCTCATCCGCCAGACGCAATTATCCGGCCGGCGTCCGTACGCTACTATTTGGCTCATTCACGTCGCCTTCTGGCTGGCGACGCTCTATTGGTTGACGTTGCCCCATTGGGCCACGTCGATCGGCTGGCTGGCCTTGTCGGGCTACTTGGGGCTGTACCTGCCGCTGTTCGTCGGCTTGTGCCGCGTTGCCGTGCATCGCTTCTCCGTTCCCGCGCTGGTCGCCGCGCCGATCGTGTGGACCGGACTCGAGCTGGCGCGAGCGCATTTGCTGTCGGGCTTCACCATGGTCTCGCTGGCGACGACGCAGTACCGCTGGCCGATGGTCCTGCAAATCAGCGACCTGTTCGGCAGCTACGGCGTGAGTTTTCTGGTGATGCTGGTGGCCGCGGCGCTGGCCAGCGTCCTGCCTTGGGACGGACGGCGGCGCGCGTGGTGGCCGGGGCTGCCCGCGGCGACT
>JBGSYQ010000622.1:0-23283 GCA_041750795.1 Pirellulales bacterium
GGCTGGATTGGCAGCAGCGGCTGGAGAGCCAGAAGGCGAGCGGACTCAGCATCGAGGTGTACTGCCTGCAAGAGGGAGTGGCGCGGTCAAGCTTCTACCGCTGGCAGCGGCAGCTGAAGAAGGGCATTCCCGCGGTGCTGCTTGAGGAGGAATCCGATCGCCAACAAGCCGAGTCGGAAGAGGTCAGCGAGGCGACCTTTCTGCCGATCTCGCTCCAAGCCTCGCCCGTGGAGATCGAGTTGCCCAATGGAGGCATCGTGCGACTGCCACTGGGCGTCGGCCAGGCCGCGCTCGTCGCCGTCGTTGAAGCCGCGGGAACCCTCCGACCCTGGAGGGCGCCCAAGTCATGACGAACTTTTCCGAGCTGCGCGTCTTTCTGTGCATGACGCCCACCAGCATGAACTTCAGTTTCGACCGGTTGATGGGGCTCGCGGAGCGGATCTTCAACCAAGATCCGTTGTCGGGGCATTTATTTCTGTTCGTCAATCGTTACCGCAACCGGATCAAGATCTTGTATTGGGATCGCGACGGATTTTGCATTTGGTACAAGCGACTGGAACGCGGCGTCTTTGAATTGCCGACCCGCGGCCCAGCGGGCGTGGAACTCGATTACAAACAACTGTCGCGACTGTTGGGCGGCCTCGATCTGCGCAGTGGCCGCCGTCGTCGTCGGCGGTATCGTCGCGCCGTTGTAAATTCTTGCCGCGATGCACTTCCCTAATCGCGATGCGTTCGTACGATTACGGGCGTTATGGATGACGCTCACGCTCTTCCCGATAATCTCGCCGCATGCCAACGGCTGTTGTTGGCTGCGTTTCAGAAGACATCCGAACTGAGTCGTGTGTTGGATGAGACGGCCGCGTCGTACGAAGAGCTACAAGCGACGCATCAGGCCGCGCTGGATGAACTCAATGCCCTGAAGCGGTGGATCTACGGTCGACGAACTGAGAAGCTGGTCGAGGGAGAAGGCCAGCGGCATCTGTTTGATCTCGAGTCGCCAAGCCCATCCTCTCCGCCGTTTGAACCGGCGCCGGAATCACAGCGCCTTCCAACGGCGCGCCGCCGCCGCCGGGAACTCGACCTCGATAAGCTGCCCCACTATCGACACGAGCAGGACCTGAGCGAAGCGGACAAGCAGTGTTCCGGCTGCGGTCGGGCCAACGATCGCATCGGCCAGGACGAGAGTCGGATCTTGGAATATGTGCCGGCGAAGCTCGAAGTGCACGTCTACGTGCGACCCAAGTACGCCTGCCGGTATTGTAAAGACGGCGTGGCGTGCCCGCCGCCTCCCGAGCGACCGATCGCCCGCGGCATCGCGGGTCCAGGGCTCATCACTCAGATTGTCGTCGCCAAGTTTGGCGACCATCTGCCGCTCTATCGACAAGAGGACTTCTTCACGCGGCACGGCCTGCACATCCCTCGAAGTACGCTGTGCGACTGGGTCCGGGCGGCGGCGGAGCTGTTGCGGCCGCTCTACGAGCGGCAGAAAGAGTTGCTGCTCCGGTCGCCCGTATTGTGGACCGACGATACGCCCGTGACAGTGCTCTCGGCCGGACCAGAAGGGAGCCGCACGGGCCGCTTCTGGACCTACATCGCCGACGAGCATCCCTATTCCGTCTACGACTTCACAGAAAGTCGCGCCCGCGACGGGCCAGCGAGCTTTTTGCAAGGGTTCGAGGGTTACCTTCACGCCGACGCCTACGGCGGCTACGACCACATCTTCTTGGGATCGAACGATGCGATCCGCGAAGTGGCTTGCTGGTCACATGCGCGGCGCAAGTTCTTCGATGCTATCCACAGTTCGCCTCGTGACGTCCACCAGCTCTTGGAGTGGATCCGGCAACTGTACGACATCGAGGAGCGAGCGCGCACGTGGACCGCGGCGGCGCGCGCCGCGCTTCGTCAACACGAAGCGAAGCCTGTACTCGATCGAATTGAGGCCTACTTGGCCCAGTTGGAACGCCGTGCGCTCCCCAAGAGCGTTCTTGCCAAGGCCGTGTCGTACGCTCAGAACCAGTGGCAGGCGCTTCGTCGTTACACGACGGACGGTCGACTGTCGATCGACAACAACGTCAGCGAACGAACGCTCCGCCATCAGGCGATCGGCCGAAAGAACTGGTTGTTCCTGGGCAGCGAGCAAGCGGGGACGCGGGCGGCCGTCTTATTCACGATTCTCGCCGGCGCCAAGCGACACCGGATCGAGCCCTGGATTTATCTGCGCGAGTTGCTGCTACGTCTCCACGACGAGGACCCACGTCTCGACGACATGCTGCCCGACAAGTGGGCCGCCAATCACCCCGAATCCGTGCTCACCTATCGGCTCGAAGAATCCCGCCACAAAGCGGCAAGGCAAAGCAGCCGGCGACGTCACGCCCGAACCCGTCACGTCCCACGCTAAACGCCGTCGCCGTATCATGCCCAGGCCGGACGCTTACGGGGTTCTCGGGTTTTCGAAATCTTGATAGATGGGATGGTTTTTGAGACTGGCCACCCACTGCTGCAAATCCACACTTCGAAAATCGAAAGTACGAAGCTTTGCATGTCGCCGTTCGCCGTCGGATGGTCACGGTCTCTTGATTGGTTGAACGTCACACCGAGAGATCCGCACTTGGTGAGTGTCGCTCTACGGTTCATGTGCGACTCCCTATGACGCGAGCTAAACATCGGGCTTACAATTGCGGAGTTCCTGAACATCAAACGATTTTCGGCTCGGCCTGATAAAGGCGGCGTCGGTCGATGTGACCGAAGCGACTTCGACCCACGCTGGGTCCTAAATGTTGTGAAGGGCACTCGCACCGTACCGGATTTGGTAGACAGTTGGCTGGATATACTTACTTTCCTGGGCGAAGTGCAAATTGTCGTTTGCATTCTGCCCGGAGTCTGATCGGAAGTTAGATCGTCCGTTTTGTGTCGGGTTTGTGTCGAGTTTTGTCCCGTTCAAGGACGCCCTGTGTTGGAGAAGCTTGCGACTACCGCACTCTCACCGGAACACGGCTACCTGAATCGAACTCATACCGTGCTACCCTTCGCGGCTTTCCTTTTCGAGGGCTTTGGCGGCATGCAAATCCAGAGATGCACGAGTCGGATGTCGTCGCCTTCGCTCCGCTTGTGGGATGATTCACACCGGCACGCTTTATTCTTGCCAGTATTCTTAAGTTTGCCGAGTGCGTCTCTAGCGGTCCATTTGCAGCTCGTGTCTTCCCCGGACGTTCTCAGTGTGGCTACCCAACCGTTGATCGTCTTATGCCATTCCGTTACCTCACCGCTTTGCACATAGGCAATCAACATGGCGACTTTCATTCCCTTTCCATGAAGGCAAAGCCGATACCTCTGGACTCCACCAGATAACTCTCTGAGGCCCGTAAGGTACTCCCGCTCACGCGCCGCCGTAGGCATTGGCAGTCGTTTTCCTTCCATCACAAGAAAAGGTTCGTAGATCGACTCGTAGATCGAAGCTTTGATTGCTTTCGAGCTAGGATTTGCCGAGAAGTCCACCCTCCGGCGATTGCCCTGCCGTTCCTCGTGGTGAAATTTGGCCATCGGGAAGTCGTCGCTGGCACGATCATTGAGAAACTTGCAGAGCTGGCCGTTCAGCTCCTCCTCCGCCTCAGCGAACTTCCTCGTCTTGTCGTCTCTCCACGCGGGTAACTGCTTCTCTACAAACGCCATCGTCTGATTGATGAGCGTGTTCGGCTTAATCCCTTTCGTAATTTTCCCGCTTGCGGGGATGCGTGGGCGTGCGACCATAATCAGTATCCTTGCTCCTGCAAGGATATGACCGTTTCGTCCGCGTCCCGGATCGCGGTCGATGGAATCCAAAACCTCAGGCGGTCGGGCTTCACGACCAGCATGATGTTATCGACGTAGAAATGGAGCAATCGGACCGTGCGAAGCGATTCGTGATGCTTGTGGTAAATCAACGAGCGAAGGGCTTCGCCCTGGCTTCGAACCACTACGTCATCCTTTGGCTTTTCTCCGAAATAGAAGGGCTGGCAAATCAATCCATCGAGAAACACGGGCGCACCGGCTTGAAGCGTGTCGTACACACTCCCGAGCATCTGACAGAACAGCTTCGTGTAGGCTTGGACCGTCTCGGCCGTGGCCGATTGCTGCAAGAGAACTGAGTTCTGCCCCAACCTCACGAAGTCGCAGAAATACTTGAGCGAGTCGTCGGCAATCGCCTGCTCCCAAAACGAAAGCGCAAGCTCCGATTCGTGTTCGGGAAAAGGCAGGGCGTCGATGTCCTGTTTGCGAATCGCGGTAGCCTTCGCCACAAACGCTTCGGTTCCGTGTAGAACGCACGAGAGTCGATACGTCGCGTGCCTGCGCTTCAGTCGGCCATACAGCTTTTTCAGAACGCCTTCCGTTGATCGCCCCACGCCGATCCCCACGACGCGAATCGCGAACGCGAGCGGCCCATCTTCCCAAAGGTCCATCTGCAATCGTTCGTTCTTGCGAATCACGATGAGCGGGGCCTTGTAGAGGTCTTTGTCACGCTCTCTTTCAAAGCCCGTCTGAGTTACCTTCCCCAGCTTGCTCCGATCGATGCCCCCTTCTTCAAGGACATCGGAGGGGAGGTACTTCATTCCTGTGAGGAAACTGTTTTTGTGAGAGCCATTTCCAACCGTAAATCCTTCGCCGTACTTCAGCCCCTTCTTCTCGATGAAGGATCTTAGGTTAGCCAGCGCACGGAAGCGACGAGACAATCCCGCCAATCGTCCTCCTCCCATGAGGTTGATACGCCAGATATACGGATCTTCCTCCGCCTCTACCTGCGGAACCCAGTGCCAGTCGTAGTGATCGATCTCGAATGCGATTCGCTCCAGCGTTCCGAATGTGCGCCGGAAGGTAAGATGCGAGATGCTGTGGTCGTCTTTCGGTTTCTCACCGACTATGAGGAAAGCGGCCGTCTTTGTGTCGGCATCGTCGTATAAGCTGCGGATCGACGTGAAATCCATGACGATTTCAACGCTCGATTCTTGGAATAGCCTCTTCCTGAAGGCGTAGGCGTTTCGGTTGTGTAAGATGCCGGAGGGTTGGATGAGGCAAAGTCGGCCACCCGGTTTCAGGCACTTGATTCCCTGCTCAAGAAACAGATACGCAGCCTGCTTATCCGGCAAATCACCGCGTAGGCCTTTGGCCTCCGTGTTCAGCATTTTTCCGGGATTGGTGAGGTCGGATTCAAATGGTGGATTGCCGAGAATCACATCGAACCATTCGCTGAGGACCTTCGATTTGTTCTGGCGGCCATCTTGGACCTCCGAGAAAAAATCTCCCTCGAGAAGATTGCGGCCTCGGAGCTGATCGAACTTCAGTTTCTCCCAAATCACTTCGGGCTTGAGGCCATCGCAGACCGCAAGCGCCAAGCTGAACGTGGCGAGGTCCACGGCTCCCGCATCCAACTCAACGCCGAAAATGCTCTTCTTGAGAATTCCTTTCAAGGTCTCGACATCGAGCGGCTTCCATTCGTTGTTCGCTCGGCAAATATTGATGAGTCGACGGAACGCCCCAACGAGAAAAACACCCGAGCCACACGCCGGGTCGAGAATCCGTTCGTCGCCCTTCAGCTTGTCATACGGCATCACGTGATCGAGTAGCAGCGACGCGAGAAACGGGGGAGTGTAGACCTGGCCGTGCCCGCCCTTGACGAAACGCTGGTACAAATGGCTGACGATTTCAACCGGGATATGCTCGAAAGAAAACTGTTCCCACAAGTAACGCTGTTGATGGATCGTCCTCGCTTCGACGAGTGTGGCGAATTTCTTGAGAACTGGCTTAGTGAGTTCGCTGGCCGCGACCTTTGTAAGAGCGAAAATGTCGCCGTTGAATCGTTTCTCCAGGTTCGCGAGGAGGCGAACAGTCTCGTCCGGTTCGCCATCCCTGAGTGCGTCGAAGAATGACTTCGCCCCCTTACAGAATCCCCCGAACCATCCCTTCGGGAATACCCGCCTGTCCTCCAAGTATTTAATAAGCACCGTGAGAAGTAGGAGTCGCCTGAGCAGAGGATTCTCTTCGCCGTTTAATGCTTCATCCGTCTCAACGACTGCCGCGATAAGTCTTTCATGAGCGCGTTCCGTGCTTTTTGCCAGTGTGGAATTGCGAGGGTCATCCCAGAATGTGCCGTCCACCAGTCGCCACGCGGAGAATTGGTTTTCCAGGGCGTTGCTCACAGCACTCGCCTGACCGATCGCCTCCTCGATTCGCTGGGCAGGAGTGTACTCGTACCGTCCGTCATGCCAAAAATCTGGGCCACGTGCGCACGAGAGAATGTCGATACGTGTTGGCCACGCGACATAGATCAGAGGCACCCCACCATGTAGCCAGACACGTTTGTGCAGGTCGGCAAGCGCTTGTTCGGTGAGGTGGTTGTCGGCGTTGTCTACGACATATGCAACGACTTGGGACGAACGATCGTCAGAAAAACGACGAAAGAAAACGTAGTCGATCCCCTGGATAGCGATCGCATCTCGGACCGCGAGCCGCTCATCAAGCCGTTTTACGGACTCCTCCCCGTCCTTCAGGCGCACCAGCCCGGACACGGGTTTCCCATTCTGGGAAACGAAGTCCAGGTGCTTGAGCATCGATGCGAACATTTCCAACGATCCTTCGGGCTTCGGGAGAGGCATCGTGCCAGGCAGCGCCGAAAAATTTCAGTCCGCCGACGGTGAGGGTTACGCCAAATACGAATCCGCTGTGGATAAAATGTCTCTTGTGGGACACGGCTAATCCAATCGATGTGCTCTAGGTTAGAGATTGGCCGCTAGCGGGACAAGCGGAATAGGCCGACTTCTCGGAGCCTGCGGCCCTTCCTCTCACCATAGCGGACAGTCGAAGGCAGTGGCCGCTCGGAGACTCGAGCCACGCCTTTCGGCACAAGATCCTAAATCCAGCGCGGCTTGTGCGTCATTGTAGCGGTGCAATGCGTGCCTTTCCAATGGCCGCGCCCGACTCGCAGCTTCGTCAGGCAGTCAGCGCATCGGTCCGACACACCGACGTATGTTCGCAGTGCAAACGAATTCCCCGCATTTTTGAAGTGCGTCAAATCTCATTTCACCACCGTTTCTTTGAATGTAGTTTCCCCGGGAAACTTTTGACGAGTATGGCTTAGACTAGCGGTCTGTTCCGAGCCGCAACTGCTCTTGGTTGGCGGGCGAAGTCAGTTGCGCGCGAGCCTCATCGAGCGCAGCAAGCACGTCGGGATCGCCGACGGATCGTTTGCGGAATGAGATCGTCACAATCGCGGCACTGGTCTGGAACCGTCGCATTGTCATGTGCGGCGTTCCACGGCGACTCGACGGTTGCTTTTCCCGGCGAACCAATTCCTCAGTCTCGACGACTTTCAATCCTCGTTTTTGAACTTCCTTGATGAGTTCGACCTGGCGATCTGGGGCAACTTGGGAGACCGCGTAGAGTTGTCTGCGTGAAAGCGTTGAATCTTGGCGAGCGCGTTTCTGCACTTCAGGCGCGAGCGAGAGCAAAGCGAGGAGCTTCGAGATTTCGCCTTTGGGCTTGCCGGTCAGCTTTGCAAGCGCGTCCTGTGTCAGGTTGTTGGTGTCGCGGATGGAAGCAAGCGCATCGGCGAGTTCGAACGGACTCAAATCACTGCGCTGCCAGTTTTCGACGATCTGGCGAACAAGGATCTCTTCCTCGCGAGGGGATTGCACCCAACAAGGAACCTCGGTGAGCTTGGCCCGAAGCGCGGCCTGGTAGCGGCGCTCACCGGAAATGATCAGATAGATGTTCTGGTCTTCGATGTAGCGGACGGCGATCGGCTGTATGATGCCGAACTGCTTAACGGAGAGTGTCAGCTCCTGCTGTGCCTGCGAGTCGAGTTGTCGTCGTGGCTGCGTCGGATCCGGGTGAATTCGACCGATCTCGATGAAATACGCGCCAGCCAAGCGGCGGCGCCCGTGCAGAGCTTCAGCTCCAGCCTGGGGCTTCTGCTCAAGCAGCGACGACGGTCGAGCGGCGAACGTGCGATTTGCGGCGGTGACTGCGCGGGCCACTGAGCGCTTTGATGCGGGCTTCGACTTCGCGGAAGAGCGCACGCGCGATATCGGCCTCTTCGGAGCGAGGCGCTTGGAGCGTGATGGGGATGCGGTCGGTGACACTCTGCTCGAAGCGTGCCAGATCAGGTACGACTGTGTCAAAGGCCAATCCGCCGAAGTGCGTGCGTAACTGCTTCAGATAACTCTGCTGGTAGGCTCGTGCCCGCTTGAATCGAGAGACCAAGTAACCGAGCAGTTTTAATCGGGGATTGTAGTGCCGTTGTACTTCCTCGATCGCGGCCGTGACCTGGACAATTCCCTGGGCACCCCAGTCGGCTGCCTCCAGCGGAATCACAACGTAATCGCTCGCGCACAGTGCCGCGAAGCTGACGACCGACAGTCGTGGCGGGCAGTCAAACAAGATGAAGTCGTAAGAGGATCGAAGCGAGGACACTGGCTCAACGAGTGACAGGTGCAATTCAGTTTTCTCCCACAGTCGCCGGTCGGCTAGGTCGAACCGGGCTAAGCGGGTATTGGCTGGAATGATGTCGATCTGCGGAAAGAAACTCTTGCGGATGAGGGTGTTTGGATCAGCGTCCTGGGCGGGATCGAAGAGTGCTTCGACGCCTGGTTCACGATGACCTTCTTCAACGAACGAGCTGGTGAGGTTTGCCTGCATGTCGGTATCGACGAGCAGAACCCGCCGCCTCCGCTCTTCGCACACGGCGGCGAGCAGCCAGCTCGCGTGGGTCTTGCCCACGCCGCCCTTGAGATTGATGACGGTAATGACCGAGGCGCGATGCGGGGATCGTTCAGGCATGGCGACATCGTAGCAGCACGTATCGTCTCTGGTCGAGTATCGACTTCTTTGGACAATCATTCGCACGCATCGCATGAGGGTTACCCGCCGAACATGGCCACCGCGGCCAAGCCGCCGCAGCCGATCGACAAGGGCCTGCCCGGCCCGAGCCTCTTGGCCTACGTGACCGTGAGCAAGCTGGGCGATCACTTGCCGCTGTACCGGCTGGAAAACATCTTCGCCCGATCACGAGTACACGTGGCCCGCAGTACGATGTGCGCCTGGATGCGAGCGGCCGGCGAGCTGGTCTTGCCGCTGGTGGAACTCATGACCAGCCGTGTGAAGCAGTCGCGTGCGATCCACACCCGACGACACGACCGTACCGATCCAGTCGCCAGGGCAGAAGCAGTGCCGCAAGGGGCGCATCTGGTGCTACCTGAGGGACGCGGCGAACCCGTACACGGTGTACGACTACACGCCCAATCGCAAGCGCGATGGTCCGCAGTCGTGGCTGGCAGGTTTTACCGGTTACTTGCAAGCCGACGCTTACGGCGGCTACGACGGAGTCTACCATGCGCAAGGCGTGACGGAGGTCGCCTGCTGGGCCCATGCGCGGCGCAAGTTCTACGACGCGCAGGACAGCGATGGCTGGCGCGCGACGAGCAGTGTGCGCGGATCGTCGCGGCGCGCACGGAGTGTGCCGTGCCGATTTTGGAGAAGATCAAGGCTTGGCTCGACACCGAGGGCGAAGTTGTTTTGCCGCGCAGCCCGATGGCCCAGGCGATTGGGTACGCCAAGAACCAGGTGTCCGCGGAGCGGACACCCCCGACACGCTCGTGCAGTTCCTGCCCGACGTGTGGAAACGCGACGACGCGGCCGAACCCCTGGTCCCCGCCGAATAAGCCGCCCCTGCCCCCAACCCGTACTTGGCGGAGCGGACACCATCAACAGATAATTGACGGTTATCCCAGCGGACCAGATTGTAAAGGCATCACTTTATTGGCTTAGTACCGGCAGTCGCCTCCAACTCGGCCAGCTTCTTAGCGATCGCAACAGTGTCTGGATGACTCTCTCCGAGTCGCTTAGCATATATACCAAGTGCCTCTTCGAAATGCTGCCTTGCGGCCTCGAAGTCCCCTCGGCCTACCAAGAGTTCACCCATAGACGCTCGTGTCAGTGCCGTCGATGGATGAGATTCGCCGAGCGTTGTACTGCGAATCGCCAGTGCTCTCGCGAGGTGCTCGCCAGCGCTATTTAGGTCGCCGGTCACTATAGAAACTCGGCCCAGGACTTCGAGTGCTTCCGCCGTATCGGGGTGGTCAACCCCAAAACGAAGAGTTCGAATCTCAATCGCATCCTGAAGCTCTCGTTGGGCGAGTGTGAATTCTCCCGTCCGCAAATGAACTCTCGCTAGCGCCACTAATGCCTTTGACGTCGTATGGTGCTTCGAGGGCAGTTCCTCCCGGTAAATGCCTAGTGCGTGCGACAGGCTCACTTCTGCTGATTTATAGTCCTTCTGCGCTGTTTGTAGACCACCCCGCGTGAGTGCTAAGTTCGCACGCGCCAGATCGTGGCCGGCACCCATCGACGGCATTATTTCGGACGCGCGACACAATGCCGCTTCTGCGTTCTGGTACTGCGCTGACATGGTATGAGCGCGAGCGAGTAGGTCCAAACACAATACCATCTGGGCATTCGGCCGATCGGATGACTCCTCGGCGATCTTAATTGCTTGCTCTAATTGCTCGACCGAGTTTCTATAGTTACCGTCACTCAATTCGAGTGCGCCAAGGCCAATGAACACACTTCGGACGATTGCCAAATGCTCGCCGGCACTGGGTGAAAGCATTGTCATTGCCTTGCCGAATTGCGCGCGAGCACCGGGATAATCCGCCCTGTATGCCAAAACACTGCCTAGGTGAAAATGTGCATGCGCAATTATTTCTGGATGATCCTGTAACGACCGATTGGCAATTGAAAGCCGAAGTTCGCAGTTTTGTTGAGCCTTCTCAAATTCCCCGGTATTTATTAATAGAGCCGATAGGTTCGCCAGCGGTTGTAGAGTTTCGATAGCTTCTCTACCGTAGAGTTTTCGAGCGATCGTCAGCGATCGTTCCAGGTATCGTTTGGCGTCATCAAATTCATTGTCTGAAGCGCATGCTACCCCTAACTCGCAGAGAGCGGCCATCGTCTCGCCACCGTCGTGTCCGAATGCTGCTTCGCTATGTTTTACGGCCACTCTCAGTAGAGCAGACGCTTTCTCACTCTCGCCAAGCTGCTGGTGCGATGCAGCTAGCGCACGCAGAATATCAGCGGCCAGTGCCGGCGACTGATTACGGAGAGTTTGATGTAATTCAGATGCCCGCCTGAGGGCCGACCTTCCGTCGTCTAGCTTTCCAAGCGATAGCTGGCTCAACCCGAGCAGGTAACCGATTCGCACTGAGCCGAGGCCCATCGGACCAAGCCGCAGCTTATCTTCTTCACTGGCACGTCGCATGCATCGTTCGGCACTTTCGTAGTCAGCGTTCCTCAGATGTATTTCAGACAACTCGCCGAGCGCCACAATCAACCACTGCCTTTGCGCAGGGACCTTGTCGATCGACGCCACTACTTCCTCCAAACACGACCGACCATTTGCGTCGTTGCCTGCGCGCGTGTATGCAGTACCCAACAGGAGCAGTACCTTAACCCTGATTGCATCCTCTTTGTTTGCCACTTCTTCCACGATGCTAAGTGCTCGTTCAAAGTGAGTTGCAGCTACGCGGAAATCCCCAGATTGCTGGCAGTCGAGACCATCTGTAATGGCCGACTTTGCTCGCGCAAGTGACCGCACACTTTCTGAGTGAGCCGACCGACTACTGCTTTCGACGGGCAGAACAGATTCAGCTCGTTGGGAACTTGGAGTGATGTCGTCCTGAGCGGAAACCGCGCTCGTGGTTCGTAGTTCAAGAGCAGTGACAGCCAATAAATTTGTAAGTACTCCAAGCCCTTGCCTTAGCCTGCTGCTGAAGCATCTAAGCATAAGTGTTCCTCTCCTGTCGAAGTGCCATTTGGTTCGCTGGCACAGCACTTCCTGACATTCGCAACTCCATTGCAATCACACTGCATGCGGATCACGCCGTGAGGGATTGTCTCGAACTCCTGTCTAACCAGCAAATCCGAACAAGCGAGCAACAGTTCGCACTAGCTGCCTCCGATGATGGAACACTTCGGCAAGTCGTGCCTTGCCCCGGCATCGATGCACCTATCGTGAACTGTTGCTCGCTTCAGGCAAAACTAGTTATTGAAACCAAACCGGAAGTCATGCACACAACCAGATGCCTGC
This sequence comes from Pirellulales bacterium, assembly GCA_041750795.1. Classification (GTDB taxonomy): domain Bacteria; phylum Planctomycetota; class Planctomycetia; order Pirellulales; family PALSA-1355; genus JTS-RE94. Next base: position 12,113 of record JBGSYQ010000622.1, read on the forward strand.
AAGTGGAATAGATCCGGTCCGCTTAATTCGCAATTCGCTCCGCAATACGAGAATTGCCGGGCCGCCTAGATCCTTCACTTTTACTGGCGATCGTTGTGGCGAGTGGCGGCGGCATTCTCGTCGCGAAGCTCCGAAAGTGCAATGCGAGTTTTTCCGTACGGCCGTCCTGCGGAGTTCACGATAAATCCAGGTCAATCTTGCTTGCATTCAGGGTGGAGGGGTGCGATTATCAGGCCGACCAGTCGTAGGCGAACGCCACAAGTGCTCGAAATCTTTAGGCGCGGAGTAAGGCACACAGGTAACTGGCTTCAAGTTCGGGGACGCAGACGCGATTATTGTCGATGAACTGGGAGAACAAAATCGGCACAATGCTGGCGCGACAGGACGTGTCAAAATCGTATATCTAAATACGCGCCACCAGGTCTCAGTCGGATTTTAGTTGTCGAACCACGTGGAAGCAGACCGCGGAGTGGGCCTGGATTCTCGACCCCTCGGACTGGCCCCTGCGGTCCAGTCGGTCCACGTGGCCCACGTATCATGTCTTGAATAGGTTGCGGTAACTGGGACAATTCATCGTCGAAGTAATCGCTTGCGAAATCCCCAACCCAGTCACCTACTGTCCGCTGTAGCGCGTCCTCGACAAAATCCTTAAAATCCTCGAAGGTATCTCCAGGTGGCGGATCTTCTGGGAACGGCGGCGCAAGTATAGTCGGCCATCCCGGCGGATCTAAGAAGCCTGGGCCAAAAAATGGCGGAAACAATGGCGGCGATGGAGACGATGTAGACGATCCTTCACCCTCGCCGCCATGCGCTCGCAGCGGGGCCATCGTGTCCCAGGCTTCGCGGTGGACGTCGCCCCAGCGGGGATCCTCGAAGAAGCCGGCCGGCGGCGCCTGGTGCACGAGCCCGCTCGGATCGCGATAGTTCGTCGGGCTGTTGCCGACGTAGCGATACAAGTTGCTGTCGCCGCCGGCAAAGCCGATCGGGTCTTCGCTCAGCCAACGCCCCGTGTACGAATCGTACCAGCGATTGCGATTGTACTGCAATTCGGTGGCGGCGTCATATTCGCGGCCCGTGTAGAGATACCGCGTGGCGTGGAAATCCCCATCCAGCACCGTGCCGAACGCGCTGTAGCGAAAATGCCCGCCGGCTACAAGCGTGCCGTCGTTGGCCACCAGGTCGCGGGTTGAGCCCAGGTTGTCGGACAGCAGCCAGTAGACGCGGTCCTTGTTGGCGGTCGACAGCGTCACGTTCTCCTGCGCCAGCACCTGGTCGACGGCCGGGCCGAACAAGTAGCGGTGCTCCAGTCCATAGCCGCCACTGACGGGCTTGTAGAAATCCAGTACGACGTTGTCGCCGTCGTAGACGAACTTCTCGGCGGTGGTCTCGCTGGTGGTGCCGCCGCCGCCCCCCTCGCCGCCGTTGGCGTCGACGATGTGCGTCTCCTCGCGGGCGACCCGGCGGTTGAACGTGTCGTAATCGTAGTGGAGTATATAGTACGTCGTGCTGCCGTTGACCAGTTCGATGTCGGTCAGCCGGTTGCGATGGTCGTAGGTGAAGGTCTGCGTCAAGCCGTGGCCCGTGTAGCGGCTGACGAGGTTGCCTTCGTCGTCGTAGGTATAAGTCCAGGTGCCGTCCTCCTCGATGCGATTGCCGGGACCGAACACATAGCCGGTCATCTCCCGGTTGCCGCTTAAGTCATAGTCATAGGTCTGCGATGCTCCCGGATCCTCTTCGATGAGTTGATTCAGGTCGTCGTAGTCGTAGTCGGTTACGCCGCCGTTGAAGTACGAATCGGACGAGTTGGTGTACTGGGTGACTCGGTTCAGCAGATCGTAAACCCATTCCTGCGTTATCGACGACGTGGTGGTGTCGAGCAGGTCGGTGTCGAGATCGGTCAGGCGGCCCGCGTGGTCGTAAACATAGTTGGAGATGGCGATCGCGCCATTGGGATTGGTGCTAGCGTCGTAGAGCCCCGGCGTCGGAGCCTCCGGGGTGCCGACGATCTGGTTGAAGCGATTGATTTGCTTCAACTGTCCGGCGTCGTTGTAGATCAGTCCGACCTGCTTGTCGGCCACGGTGTTGCCGCCCGACTGGCCGTCCTGCTCGATGCTCGTCACCCGGTGCAGCGCGTCGAACCCGTAATTGTTGACGAAGTCGAGTGTGACGGCCTGCGTCGAGAGGTTCTTCCAGGAGGCGGCAAGCTGCTCGCGATTGCCGTGGTGGTCATACTGGCTTGCCAAAGTGACGCTGACGTGCAGCCCGTCGAGGTTGACGGTGGACGTCGTCTGGCGATTGAGCTTGTCGTACTCGAACAGGTAGCTAGCAGACGACAGGTCGGACGTGGCGGTCAGGCGTCCGCCCCAATCGTACTCGTAGCTGAGCGTGCGGATCGACGATTGGGAGCTTGACGTGTCATACCAGTTCTCGCTCGTCATCCGGCCCAGGGCGTCGTAAACGAACTCGATCCTGCGATCGTTGCGATCGATGAGCTCGACCAGCCGCCCATTCTGATCGTAGTCGTAGGTGCGCGTGCCGAGCGTGACGAGACCCGGCAGCGAGGCGTCGTAGCCCTCGAAAAGCTCGCTTTCGATGCGCCCGAAGACGTCGAAAGTCCACGTGGTCTTGTTGCCGGTCGGATCGGTGATCGAGACGAACTCGAAGTCGGTGTCGTCGTAGGTGTATTCGGTCGTCGGGCTGTTCGTCGAGCCATCGGGCGGCAGAATCACCTTCCAAATCCGCCCGCGATCGTCGTACTCGTATTCGGTGACCGCGCCGGCCGCCGTGCCGTCCTTGCTGGGGGCGGTGACCTGAAACAGGCGTCCGTTCGCGTCGTATTCGTACTCGTAGAAGATCGGCGTGCCCGACGATTTGCTGGAGGAACCAGTTGTGGGATTAGGAAGGTAGACCTTCTTGACGCGGCCGAGACCATCGTACTCGTACGCGGTCGTGCTGAGCCAGCCGTCGTCGATGGGAATCGTTTTGGTGATACGGTCACCGAGGGTGTTATACGAATACGAGACGAGCATGCCGTTCGACTGGTTATTGAGCGGGGCGCCGACTTCGTCAACGAGCCGGACCATCTTCAATTGCCCCCACTTGTCGTAGTCGTATTTGGTGACGCCGTGGTGCTCCTCAACGCTGATAATTTGCCCCGCGTCGTTGTACGCATAGTGCGTTTGCGGGGAGTCCTCGGTGATCAGCCCGGTGTCGGGGTCGGGCTCGGTAACCGTGATGAGTTGACCGCGAACGTCGTACGTATACTGAGTCCAACGCCCCATGGGATCGATGATCGTGTCGATTTCCAGATTCGGCCCATAGTAATAAACGGTTTGTGGGCCCGGCAGAAGACCATCGCCGCCCGGGTCGGGAGCGACGACGGAAACGAGCGTATGGCTGAGGTCGTAGAGGTAGAGCGTTCGGTTGCCTTCGGGGTCCGTGACGCTGGCGACCTGGCCGAATGCGTCGTAGTTGAAGATGGTCTTGGGACCATTCTGCAGGGACGTAGAGAGTCCACGAAGATGCGTCTCCGTCAGGCGCCCCATGCTATCGTAGCCGAAGTCCGTGACGCGATCCCCCGGGCCGATGGACCGCGTGAGGTTGCCGTAGGCGTCATAATCCAGAGTTGTCGTCGCGGCAGACGTGCCGGAACCAACGATGATCTGCGAGAGTAGACCGGACTTGGCCAGCGAGTCGGCTGCGCTGAAGTACGCATACTCGGTCGTGACGCCATTGGCGGTGATGGTTTCGACCATGCCGGCCGGGATGCCACTGGTCGCGCCGTCGGTATAGGTGAAGGTCGACTCACCCCCTTCCGGGTCAGTGATCGTTTCGAGCAGGCCGTTTGTATCGTATTCGTATTCCGTGGTCCGAGTGGGATTGAATGGTCCAAGTTGTGAATAGCTAAACAGTCGGTTGTACAGATTGGTCGTCCCGGTGTAGTCCCACTCTTCCGTAGGACTGCTCGATTGCGGCAAGTAACGCTTAATCAGATTCAATTTGTCGTCATACACATACCTTTCATCGATCAATTCGGTTTCCTCGGTTTCCGGTGTCATGCTGACGACGAGCTCCACGAGTTGCGTGTCGAGGTCACGCAGCCGAAATATGCTGGTGCCGTCTTGCCAAGGCGCTGTTTCGTCGTCGAGGACTGGCTGGGTCAGGGAGGAGACTTGGCCGCTGGTATCGGTGGTGAAGTGCAGCACGTTTCCACCGGCGGCGATCACTCGCCCCATGGCGCCCATGAAAGTACCGCTGGCAACATCGAGACCGAAGCTGTCGATATTCCAGGCGATCAGCGGAGCCGGATAGTCGACCGAACCGAGGTAGACCGGCTGGCCATTGTCGTAAGTGACGATGGTGCGAGCGGCCACGCTGCCAGTGTCGGAATCGTGCAAGATCTCGTAGGCCCCATCGGGATAGATGGTGCGCACGCGCCGCATCAAGTGGTCGTACTCGAAGTACTGGATTTCTCCGAGCGGGTTCGCTTTGGAGACGAGCAGGCCGTTCGAGTCATAGGCAAACTCCTGAGTCGCGTTGTCGTACCGCGTAATCAGCGTGAGCAGGCCGTTCGTGTACATCAGGGTTGTCGCCCGCCCCGCAAAGTCTTTCACCGTGGTCAACATGCCGTTGGCATACTCAAACGTCTGCGTGTGCAGCGTGGGACCGGTGATCGACTTGAGCGCGTCCGGCTTCGCGCCGGTGCTCTGGTCCTGAGGATCGTAGTATTCGAGCGTCGTCTCGTTTCCAAGGAAGTCCACGTGGGCGAGCAACCTGCCCGTTGAGTCGAACTCGTGGTAGGACGTGTCGGGGGCAACCAGCCGGAAATTGCTACTGACGACCGTCAGTTCCAAATTGGTTCGAGACTCCGCCTCGTACACGCCGGAACTCTCTTCTTCAAACCAGTAAACGTTTCCGTCGCCGCTGATCAGCATGACGCCATCAGACTGAACGACGAGTTGGTCGAGACCAGCGAATGCCCAGCCGCTGCCGACGTCGCTTGCACTGCGATTGACGATTCGCAAGTCGGCATTCGCCCAAGTCCCGTCGGCGGTGCCAAAGTCCTCGGTTCCCAGGCTGACGCCGCTGCCGTTGAGATAGTCCAACTCAACCGAGATTTCGTAGCGGCCGGTCGCGAGCGCTGCATCCACCGGAATTGCCAGGTGGAAATACTGATCTTCATTGAGTTCAATGCCGGCCAACGAGTAATAGACGACGGCGCTTTGCGCGACCGTGCTGGTGCCGTCGGACACGGATACCTGGACCGTCAAGTTGGCTGCGGATGGCAGCCATGTGCTGTTGAGCCAGTCCACAGGTATATCGGCCTCGACGATCGCGTGCAGATCACTGACGGTATCGTATGTGAGTGTGCCGAGGATGGGGCGGCTGGCGGGCGCGCCGTCTGCCGACGGAGCGATGTTGGCCACGATGTCAGTCCGCATTCCCTGTGATTGGCTGCTGCGGTAGCTGTAAAAGATCGGGCCGGAGGTGTTGTTGAAGTGGGGGCGAGTAGGCCCAGTCGCGGTGGTCAGGTATTGCGGAGTGTCAACGACCGTGAGATAGAAGTCTCGCGGCTCTGAATTGACCTGCGACGAACCATTGTCATAGGTGGCGGTGATCTGATAGTGGTAGGGCGAGCTACTGGCATCGCCGCTGCCTGGTTCCCACATGAGTGTGCCGCTGTCGGCGTCGAACGACACGCCCGTGGGCTCTGACGGGTTCGTGTCATCGACGAAGTCGAGATCGTACGTGATCGTGCCGCCCGTCGTCGTGGGTGGCAGGTCGGCCTTCGCCGTCATTACAAACAGCCGGTCCTCAACAATCACGTCGTTGTCAATGGGCCGCAAGATCGGATCGCTCGTCAGCACTTCGGCCGGAAACGCCAAGGTGTTGCTTTGGGTGGTCCACGAATCGTCCGTCGCCACCGCAAAGAACAGTTGACGACCGAGAGTCACGTCGTTCGTGCCGCCGGTGGGAATGCTGGCAAGGGTCCACTGGTCGTTGCTCCCAGAGGTGACGGTGCCCAGCAGGATGTCGTTCGATGGGTTCAACACACCGTCGCCATCGTCCAAATAAAACTCGACCTCGGTCACCGGCGTGTTGGGATCGATACTTGCCGTCAGCGCGAACGTGTCGCCCTCGTAGATCGCTGAGTTGCCAGCCGAAATGCCGACGATGCGCGGGTCCGCCGTAAGCATGCGGCGAACCTCCAAGGGCTCCAGCGAGGACCGGCGGCGCTTGAGCAGCGGCTTGCGAACGGATTGCTTGGGCTTTCGCTTTCGCTTACCGACAAAATATGACAACATCCTGCACCTCCGTGGTCCCTACGGGGAATTGCCAATGGCCCGAGCACAAGCGCGCAACAGCCGCTGATTCGGCCGATGCAAAGTCGATGAAGAAACCTGTTCCGTGGAGAACGCGAGACAGACGAGACGACCCCGCGTCCGGTTGCGAATATAACGCAGTTGGTGGGGATTGCAACCAAATTCCAGCAGGTATTTTGGAGACCTGGCTCGCAGCAATTCTGCACCGGTCACATGGACATTGCAGTTTGACGCTGTTTGTGCGAGTGAATGCAACGCGCGTATACTTCAACGCACCAGCGAAATGAAATCCTCGAACTTGCCGGTCGGGCTGCGAGGAATGCTGGCAACGTAGTTCACCGTGAGTTTGAACGGATAGCCCAGCACCTTGTGGAAATGGCGTTCCACGAGGGCATGCTCGTCGGCACTAAGCTCACCGCCAGGGCGAACGACGTTCAGGTCGAGTTGGTGCAAGCTGCGCTGGATGACCTGAAACTGAAAGAATGGGGGGAGTTCGTCCGATCCGTCCTCCGACACAAATACCGGCCAGCGGCACTCGCCAGTGGGCATGACGAGTAGATTACGTTGGCGGCCGAGAATTCGTTTGAGTACCGGCAAGCCCCGGCCACACGCGCATGGCTCGCCAACCTCTGCATAGTCTTCAATATCATAACGAACCAGCGGCATGGCGAAGTTGTGCAATGTAGTGAGCACGACCTTGCCGATCTGGCCGGGCTGGCACGGTTGGCCGGCGTCGTCGAGCACTTCGACGAACAGATTCTCCCCCTGGACGTGGTAATTGTCGCAGTCGGGGCATTGCAGAGCGATATAGCCGACCTCTTGCGAGCTATACATATCGACGACCTTGACGCCGAACACGCGCTCGCAAGTTGAACGCGACTCCGGGTCGAGGACTTCGCCAAACGTGGTGACTTGTTGAAGCTCGTCCAGACTCCAACCGCGCGCATCAAACACTTTCGCGACGGCTTCCAGCGCTGAGGGATAGCCCAAGATGTAGCCGGGATTGACATTGTGCAGCCAATCGGCCTGTTCGTCGATGCTGCTCTTGATGTTGAGCAGATAGGCCGGGCCGGTCGGATAGACGTTTCTCGCGCCGCTGCCCCAGCTATCGACGCGCGCCCCAAATGGCGGTTGGGCAATATCCTTATCGTCCGTGTATCGAATCGCGGCAAAGGACTTGCTGAAATCGCGGCGATGCCAAAAGTGATCGCGCAGTGTCAGCACGCGCCAGAATAGCTCGGTCAAGCCGGTCGTCAGCACCGTGACGGGCTGACCGGTCGAGCCGCCGGTCGTGGTCTTGCCAACGTCGCCGTGATTCTTTGGAACAGCGGTGCTGTGCAGACTTGCGCCGGCAAGCTGGATGTCACGCCGCGACAGCAGCGGAACACGATGCCAGTCGTCAGCCGATTGCAAACCTGTAAGCCGCTCGCGATAAAACGGGACCGTCGCATAGGCATGATCCAACAGCACGCGAAGCTGTTGCTCCTGATGGGCTCTGAGCATGTCCGCCGGCCACCACTGTGTTTGCTCCAGTTGAAACAGCAATCCCAACACGCCGGCGGCATACGGCGATGGAATGGCGGGCCATTGCGTCTCCGGGAATAGGGTGAATGGGGTTGTCATTTGGATTTGAGCACGCGGTATGCGGCCTCAGTAAAGTTGTCCCGCGACAGCCGAGCAATACAGCACAATTCATCCCCTTGGGCGTGGCCCGGATTGCGTTCGATGAAGAAGTTAACGTGCGGATCTCGTGATCGCTCGGCGGCAAGACCCTCACGGAGTCTGTAGGTCGGGGTGCGGATGACGCCGGCCGAGGAGTCGTATTGCGTCCCGAATTTCTTGATCGCAAGGGCGTCAATCACCCGGCGAATCGCACCGGGTGTCGGTACATCGTATCGCGGATAGAAGTCGCGAAAGAACACTGGCAAGAAACGATATGTTCTGAAGCCTTGCGAGATCAAGAACCAATAGAGTTCGGCGTCGATCCACTTGTCAAGGAGCGACATTGCCAATTGACCGCCAGCATGTGTCAATGCGCGATCTCCCCAGTGCCGCCGATCTATGATCGTGTCGCCAGAAAAAAGCGCCTTGACGGTCCTGCCTGCGACCACGGCATCCAACAGCATCTGCGTCGAAAAGCCGCACAGCTCGCCGCTGCCATCGCGAACTTGAATGACCCATTGCTTTTCAGCCAGGTCGGCCTCAAATGCAGCGGGGCCGACATCTTCATAGTGCTGCTCCATCAATTGGAGCATTGCGGTCCGGTCGGACCTGGATAGCTCCGCAACTTCGATCAGTCGTGCGCGAAGTCTCATGGCAATTCTTCGGCGGTGCACCATTTCGCCAACAAACGATTCATCGAATGGTAGACCACATTGTCGCGCAGCGAAACGGAGCGCAGATCGACTTGCCCAAAAGCGATGGTACGGTTCCTCGGGATGATGAATGTAAGCACTTGAAGCGTAGTCGTTTAGCAGGCACGAGACGATGGGTATTTGCGTGGACGGTGGCGCAACTGTGCTCGACACCTGACGGCATCAAAGGATTCCACACGAAGTCGTCGCGGACGAACCTTGCGAGGTCAGTTTAAGGGGAACGCAAGTTCCCCTCTGTTTTGGTAATTCCGATCGTGGACTTCTATCCGCGGAAGACGGCGCGATCAAGAAATGAACTAGGCGGCCGCGAGTCGGTGTGCTCTTGGTGTCGCCAACGATGGGCGATGCGGATCACGCTCGACTTGCTCAATTTCATTTCCCCATTGAACCCATTGCTTGCGCGGGCGCCGCGCGAACAGTTCTAGAAACGGGCCGTAGCTGCATTCTTCAATAATGCGATACAGCTCATCGGGCTTGACCGAGTGGCCGCGTTTTTGGGACGCGATGATGTTGACTCCTTCCGGCATCGTCGGTGCGTATGCCGCCCCGCTTTCCGAACAACACAAGCTCTGTGACGTTTCGGAAGTAAAACCCGACGCCGCGACCGTCAGGACCACCGTCCTTTCTGATTTTGTACCAAACGATGTTGCTCTTGTAGGTGAACCCCCACGAATCCATGACGTCCAAACCCTCGCGGATGAGGGCGTTCGGAACCCACAGATAAAGATGGCTTTTCTTGGCCGCGAGACCGTCCACTGGCAATGCCTTTATGTCGTCGAGCTTCATCGTGGGATAGCGCATCAGCCGTTTATGTTCGGGAGCATCTTTCCGGTGGTCGATTGCGCCCGGCAGGGACGATTGCGCCAGGCGTTCTCGGCGGCGGTCCGGTCGACAAAGCGCCCCTCAAACCCGCTCGCGGCGATAATCGGCGTCATGGGCTGCTGTCGCGCACTCGATAAGGCATTGACGTTCGACCTGAGCGGACGCCGGCACAACGCCGTGATCGAACGCGCGCGGACGAACAAGCTCGGCGGACTACTGGCCCACATGATCGACGTCACCACGTACGTGCATCGCGAATCCATGCATTCCGGCCTGCTCGCGTCGTAGACGCGGGTGCTAGAGGTTCTTTGCCGCTGGACCGAAGTGCAGCTCCATTGCCGACCGCAGGTCCGCGTGATTGCGGTAGATCATCTGCAACGCGTAGCCGATACGCGTCCCGGTGAGCACGCCGTGATCCGGTTTGAGGGTATGCTGGATAGCGACGAGCCTGATGTCGTCTGGTTTCCAGAGCTGAGCGTCCGTTCCGGCCTCGACCAGTCGCCAGATTCCGCAGCCGCTCATGCCATGTGGCCGCGGTGGGATGGCCGGGTTACCGGCGTCGTCGAGTGTCGTCGCCGGGTTGAAGTCAAGCGCGATGCCCACTACCGCGTCGTGGCCGGTCAACGCGCCCCTCTCGTCGCAATAAAGAAAGGTTGCGAGGGCGCAGGCATCGGAGTTGATGGATTTCGCAGGCTCGTCTGGCGGGTTGAGGGCAGTCGGATACCGCTCGGGCAAGTCGCGCCACGGCGAGCCCGCGTTGAGAATCCAGAGCATGGCGTTGACCATCGACCGATGGCTTCACCACGGCCGGCCGTTGCCTTGCTCGGGCGGGAACAGATCGGCAATCAGTTCCCACTGTTTGTCGGCCAGTTCGTATCGCCGCATCCTTGCGACCTCGCAACAAACAACGCTCCCCCTGCGTCGCTACGAACATAACCCGTTACCCAAAAAACGACCAAGCCGACTTACGAGACACAACCTAGGCACAAGCGTGTCAATGCGGCATGCGCTGCTGGAGTGAACGTCCACCAGTCAGGAATCAGGTCGGGAATGGGATGGAAGTCGGGTCGATCTGGTCTAGATCGGACCAGGAACCGCCGCCTTCGTCACGGATTTTGATTGAGTAACTGTCGGCAAGTCGTCGACACTCGGAATGATCCGGCTCGGATCTCATTGAGGTGTGGCTGTCTCACGTGTCCATGATTTAGCGGGGAAGTGATGGCGTCATACTAGCTTCGCAAATCTGTCTTTGCTTGCCGCTCACACGGCTCGCACTTTCGATTTCCGCAGCGAGCGCTCGTCGGTGCTCGGTGCCCTCCTCACTGAATAGAGACAGCATGAGATCGGAGATGTTAGACGGACTAACTAAGTGGTTTCCGCCGCGTTCAAAGTCGTCGAGTTCGTCTGTCGTTGGGAAACCATAGTATTTGGCATTCGTGGCGCGCTGGTCGGCCGGCGCGACATCGACACACCTCGCTCGATCATTTACATGATGTACTAGAAGAGACGCACCCAGGGCGATTGCACGATAAGTCATGATCCGAGCAGGACTTGTTGGAGGTAGGTTTCGTTCCAGCCGGCGATGAGGCGTTTGTTTTTGATTCCGACCTTGGCGGTCGGCTCGTTTTTTAGCAGCGCCAAGGCGGCGCGG